>NZ_CP180191.1:1652899-1963865 GCF_047549485.1 Piscinibacterium candidicorallinum
CTCGTGCAGGAGCCGTCTGCGGTCCATGCACCGCCTGAGGTTGCCGCACCGCGCGCACCGCGCAAGGCGCGTGGCACATGATCGGTACCCCGGTCATGGCCGAGCCCGAAGTTCGTAGCCATGAGCGCTTCATGGTGGACAGCTGCGTCTGGATCGACCACTTCAAGCAGAACCCCACGCGCGAGGTGCAGCGCCTGGGCTTGGCGCTTCTCGATGGCGCAAACGTCTGGACCTGCGGGCCGATCCTGCAGGAAGTGCTGGCTGGCGTGATGCAGCCCAGACAGGCTGAGCGCCTGCGCAGCCAGTTCGAGGCCCTGGACTACGCGCAGATTGATGACGAAGCCGATTTTCTGGCCGCAGCAGACATCTACCGCCGCTGCCGCCAGCAGGGCGCCACGCCGCGTTCGAGCTACGACTGCCTGATCGCGCAACTGTGCATTGCCCATGACGTGCCGCTGCTGACCAGCGACCGGGATTTCTCCGCCATCGCCCGCGCGGTGCCGCTGCGCTTGGTGTGATGCCTCCCGAACACATGAATCTCCTCTGAAACGACATGACTGACGTTCAAACCAACCTCTTCGGTAATGACGGCAACGGTGGCGGCAGCGATGCCGTGACCTTGGGCCACTTTGCCGAGCGCGCCTATCTCGAATACGCCGTCTCGGTGGTCAAGGGCCGTGCACTGCCGCAGGTGGAAGACGGCCTCAAGCCGGTGCAGCGGCGCATCCTGTACGCCATGGACGAGATGGGTCTGGGCCCCACGGCCAAGCCGCGCAAGAGTGCCGCGGTGGTGGGCGATGTGCTGGGCAAGCTGCACCCGCACGGCGACCAATCCGTGTACGACGCCTTGGTGCGTCTGGCCCAGGACTTCACGCTGCGCTACCCGCTGATCGACGGGCAGGGCAACTTCGGCAGCCGGGATGGCGACGGCGCCGCGGCCATGCGCTACACCGAAGCGCGCCTGACGCCCATTGCCCGCCTGCTGCTTGATGAGATCGACCAGGGCACGGTGGACTTCATCCCCAACTACGACGGCACGCAGGAAGAGCCGCGCCTGCTGCCCGCACGGCTGCCGATGCTGCTGCTCAACGGCGCCAGCGGCATTGCCGTGGGCATGGCCACCGAGGTGCCGCCGCACAACCTGAAAGAAGTGGCCGAGGCGGCGGTGGCGCTCATCAAGAACGAGAGCCTGCCCGACGCCGAACTCATGGCCATCCTGCCGGGGCCGGACTTTCCGGGCGGCGGGCAGATCATCTCCAGCGGCGCCGACATTGCCGAGGCCTACCGCACCGGCCGTGGCTCGCTGAAGGTGCGTTCGCGCTACGAGTTCGAGGAACTGGCGCGCGGCCAGTGGCAGCTCGTCATCACGCAGCTGCCGCACGGTGTGTCGGCCGCCAAGGTGCTCTCCGAGATTGAGGAGCTGACCAACCCCAAGGTCAAGGCCGGCAAGAAGAGCCTGACGCCGGAACAGCAGCAGCTCAAGGCGCAGATGCTCGGTGTGCTGGATGCGGCGCGCGACGAGTCCGGCAAGGAAGCCGCGGTGCGCCTGGTGTTCGAGCCCAAGACCAGCAAGATCGACCGGCAGGAGCTGGTCAACACCCTGCTGGCGCAGACCTCGCTCGAAAGCAATGTGCCGCTCAACCTGGTGACCATCGGCCTGGATGGCCGGCCGCGCCAGAAGGCGCTGCGCGAGATTCTGGTCGAGTGGGGCCAGTTCCGCGTGGCCACGGTGCGCCGCCGCAGCCAGCACCGCCTGGCCAAGGTCAATGACCGCATCCACATCCTCGAAGGCCGGCAGGCGGTCCTGCTGAACATCGACAAGGTCATCAAGATCATCCGCGCGGCCGACGACCCCAAGGCCGACCTAATCGCTGCCTTCAAACTCTCCGAGCGGCAGGCCGAGGACATTCTGGAAATCCGCCTGAGGCAGTTGGCCAAGCTGGAAGGCATCAAGATCGAGCAGGAGTTGGCCGAGCTGCGCACGGAGAAGAGCGAGCTGGAAGAGCTGCTCGGCAATGAGAATGCTCTTAAGCGCCTGGTCATCAAGGAGATCCAGGCCGATGCCAAGCAGTACGGCGACGCACGGCGCACTCTGATCGAAGCGGCCGAGCGCGCCAGCATCGAAGTGAAAATCGAGGACGAGCCGGTCACGGTCATCGTGAGCGAGAAGGGTTGGGTGCGCGCGCGTCAGGGCCACGGCCACGACGCCACGCTTTTCACCTTCAAGCAGGGCGACAGCCTCTACGGCGCCTTTGAATGCTCCACGCTGGACAACCTCGTGGTGCTGGGCAGCAACGGCCGGGTGTACAGCGTGCCGGTGGCCAGCCTGCCGAGCGCACGCGGAGACGGCCAGCCCATCACCACCTTGATCGAGCTCGAAGCCGGCAGCAAGGTGCTGCACATGCTGGCCGGCGCTGCAGACACGCCGCTTCTCATGGCCACCAAGGGCGGCATGGGCTTCGGTACGAAGTTGTCCGATCTCTTCACCCGCCAGCGCGGTGGCAAGACCTTCCTGTCACTGGACGAAGGCGACGAGCCGCTGGGTCTCATTCGCTACGCCGCCAAGGCCAGTGCCGTGGCGGTCATCGGCGGCAAGCCGGGTAAGGAGCGCCTGCTGGTGTTCGGGCTGGACGAGCTCAAGACGTTGTCGGCTGGCGGCAAGGGCGTGATCCTGATGGAACTGGACAAGGGCGAGCAGCTGCTGCATGCGCTGCCCATCTCCGAGGCTGGCTTTGTGGCGATGACTGACTACCGCAACAAGGCCTACGAGGAAACCTTCGGCCCGCGCCAGCTGGCACCCTTCATCGGCAAGCGGGCGCGCAAGGGCAAGCTGCTGGACGCGAAGGGCAAGGGGCTGCGCGTACGCATGCTCTAGAAAGTGGCATTTTCAGCCATCATCTTCGAGAGCGGATGGATTGATGCTTTCCGCTTGGCTGTAGCCAATATTCAGCGCTTTTCGGCAGAAATTTCATCGCAAATGCGTCAAATTAGGACATATTGACGCATCTACAGCTTGTTTTGGGCCGCAGCAGTGCCATCTGGAGGCGGGTGGCGATAATCGCTGCTCCTCCTCCAAAACAAGATCCCATGAAACGCCTCCTGCTGGCCGCCACGGCCATGCTGCTTGCTGCCTGCGGCACGAGTAACCCCTATTACGACCCCGCCAAGAAACACCACCGCCCGGACGGCTACAACAACAACTACATCGACAACTGGGCCAAGAACCAGCCCAGCTTCTGGCAGTGGCAGCGCGAACGCTGGTCCAACCCGCCGCCGCCGTCCAATCCGGCGCGGGTGCCGGTGGCCACGCCTGACCTGGGCTACCTGAAGGGCAACACGAAGGACGTGTCGGTCACCTGGATCGGCCATTCCACAGCCCTGTGGCAGATCAATGGCCTGAACATCCTGACGGACCCGCATTTTTCCGAGCGGGCCTCGCCCGTGAGCTTTGCCGGCCCCAGGCGCGAGGTGGTGCTGCCGATCACGCTCGCGCAGTTGCCTCGCATCGATGTGGTGCTCATCAGCCACAACCACTACGACCATCTGGACCGCCCCAGCGTGCTCGCACTGAACAAGCAGGCCGGCGGGCCGCCGCTGTTTGTGGTGCCGCTGGGTCTGGATCTGTGGATGAAGAACGAGGGCATCACCAACGTGCGCCGCATGGACTGGTGGGAGCGTTTCGATCTGGCCGCGCCGGGCGGAGCCGTGACCGTGAACTTCGTGCCCGTGCAGCACTGGAGTAGCAGGACGCCTTTGGACCGCAACGCCACTCTTTGGGGCGGCTTTGTGGTGCAGGCGCAGGTGGCGGGCAGCCCCTATTCGATGTTCTTCACGGGGGACACCGGCTACAGCAAGGACTTTGCCGACATCGGCGCGCGCTTCGGCGGCTTTGACTTCTCGCAGATTGCGGTGGGCTGCTACCTGCCGCGCTGGTTCATGCAGACCCAGCATGTCAATGAAGATGACGCCGTGAAGATCCACCTCGATGTGAAGAGCCGGCTTTCCATGGGCGTGCACTGGGGCACCTTCCGGCTGTGCGACGACGTGATCGAGGCGCCGATCGACAATCTGCCCCTGGCGCGCAAGAAGTACGACGTGGCGGACGATGCCTTTGTGCTCTTTGCGCTGGGCGAAACCCGCGTGCTCAGGAAGGGGGCGCAGTGAGTCTGAATCGGGAGTTCTGGCTGTTCATCCACGTGCTGGGCGTGGTGATCTGGGTGGGCGGCATGTTCTTCGCCCACGTGGTACTGCGCCCCAGCGTGCAGGACCTCACCCCGGCTGAGCGCCTGCTCCTGATGCGCGAGGTGGTCGGGCGATTCGTGCACTGGGTGCTGGTGGCGATCGCATTGATCGTGGCCAGCGGCGTGTTCCTGTGGGGCAGCACGCCCATGGCCCGGGCGCCCATGGGCTGGCACGTGATGCTCGGCGGCTTCGGCGTGATGCTCGCCGTGTACCTGTTTTTGCGCTTTGTGCCTTACAACCGGCTGGAGGCCGCCCTTGCGGCGGGCGATCTGCCGGGCGCTGGCACGCAGATGGCGATGATCCGGCTGCTGATGGGCGTGAATCTGCTGCTAGGGATCGGCGTGATCGCCGCTGTATTCCTGCTTGGCTGAGCAAGGCAGTCTCAGCGGACGGTGAGCGTCCCGCGCGCTACGTGCACGCACTGGCCGCCCACCTGCACCTGCGAGGCCTGGCCAGCAGTGCGCGTGAACCGAAGGTGCAGCTCGCTCGAGCGATTGATCTCGACGCCCTGGATCACGGTCCATTCGAAGCGGCCGTCGGCGGTCTCGATGTGCGCGGCCAGGTAGCCGGCAAGGGCCGCGGCCGCGCTGCCCGTCGCCGGATCTTCCGGAAAGCCCAGGCCGGGGCAGAACATGCGGACGCGCGCGCGCCGTTTCTCCGCATCGATCTGCATCGGATACATCCAGGGCCGCTCGGCCAGTACGTTGGCCGAGATGCGCAGCGCGTTCCACTGCACCAAATCGAGAGCGGCGGCGCTCAGCGCGGAGCCATCGCGCAGCGGCACCATGGTGAAGGGCACGCCGCAGCTCCAGATCTCGCAGGGCGCGCCCGGCAGCAGTGACGTGCTGGACAAGCCGAGCATCGACGCCAGCGTGGGCGGTTTGAGCGGCGTGTGCGTCATGGCCGGATCACGCGGGCTCTCGAAGCTGACGCGCCCGGGGCCCTCCGGCGTGGCGTCCAGTGCGATGTGCGTCACACCCACGGGCAGTTCGAGCTGCATGCTCGTGGCACCAGGAACGCGCTCGCGCGCGATCGCGAAGGCCGTGCCCACCGTGGGGTGACCCGCAAAGGGCAGTTCGCTCTCCGGTGTGAAGATGCGCACGCGCGCCGTGTGGGACGGATCGGCCGGCTTCAGGACGAAGCTGGTCTCGGAATAGTTGAACTCACGCGCGATGCGCTGCATCGCTTCGTCATCGAGCGCGTCTGCATCGAACACGACCGCGAGCGGGTTACCGCCAAACCGTTGGCGGGTGAAGACGTCGCAAGTGATATAGGGGAGTTCGAGCGCCATGAAGTGTGCAGGCAACGAAAGGGCACTGATGATGCGATGTGACCAGTCTGTTACGAAAGCTACGATTCAGTATATGTAACTACTTGTTTAGCGCAATGCGGAGAACCGCCGCAGCAGAACAATCAAGGCAACAACGGCCGCGGCAAACACCCAGAGAAACCAGGGGATGGCCTCGCCAAAGAACAGACCCGCCGCGGCCGCCGTCATAAAGATCTGCAGCAACTGAATTTGCCCGACGCGCGCCACGCCGCCACGCGCAAGGCCGCCGTACCAGGCAAAGAAGCCCACCAGTTGGGACATCACCGTCACATATGCAAAGCCGCTCCAGGCCCCCAGCCCGGCCGAGGTCAGTGCCGGCGCCTGTAGCGCCATCAAGCCACCAGCCACCGGCACGCTGAGCGGCAAACTCAGAATCAGCGCCCAGCAGATGGTCTGCCACGCGCCCAGGGTGCGCGAGGCCACGCCGCCCGCGGCATAGCCCAGCGCGGCCGCGAGCACGGCCAGCAGCATCAGCGCGTCCCCCGCATTCCAGGTACCCCCGCCCGCCAGCCAGGCAAAGGTGCATACGAGACCGGTGCCCACGGCGCAGAGCAGCCAGAAGGCGCGTGGCAGCCGCTCGCGGTAGAGCAGGGCAGCAGCCAGCGCGGTGAAGAAGGGCAGCAAGCCGTTGATCACGCCGGCGTGCGAGGCATTGACGAACTTCACCGCCAGTGTGGACAGCAGCGGAAACCCCACCACAACGCCCAGGGCGGCCCAGAGCACATCACGCCATTCACTGCCTTGCGGGCGGCGCACCTTGAGCGCGAGCACGATGGCCGCGGCAAGCACACCGGCACCCGCCATGCGACCGAAGGCCACGAACAACGGCGGCAGCTCCGTGTTGGCCAGACGCGTCATCGGCAGCGAGAGCGAAAACACCATCACACCCAGCAGGCCGAGCAGCAGGCCGCTGCCTGCGCGGCCGGCGGCTGTGCTTTGGGTGGGTGCGATGACCGGCTCCGTGCCGGATACGACGTCAGTCGTGGTCAGCGCTGCGGCAGTCTGCCGCGCCGGCTGATAGTCAGTGCCCTGTGTCGCCATTGAAAAATCCAAAGACCGTAGCGGTGCACCATAGTGTTTTTCTCCAATACACTCCCGGTACAGTTGATCATTCACAGAGGAAAGCGTGATGGCATTGGAACGAGAACAGAGCATCGTCCCCGGCAACCTGGCTGAGGCGCGCCCGGCCCCGGTCAAGCGCAACGAAAACCTCGATCGCGCCGCCGACGAGACCCTGGTCGATCAACTGGTGCAGCGGTTTCGCCGCCGCATCGAGGAGCGCATCCTCAAGCCGGGCGGCAAGCTGCCCTCGATCCGCCTGCTGGCCGAGCGCGAAGGCGTCTCGCGCTTCACGGTGGTCGAGGCCTATGACCGGCTCGTCGGCCAGGGCCTGATCGAGTCCAAGCGTGGCAGCGGCTTTTTCGTCAGAGAGCGAACGCTCGCGCCCGCCAAGCCCCTGGCCGTGCCCGAGCACCAGACCATGGATACGGTCTGGCTGCTGCGCAATCTATTTCGTGACGTCGGCGGGCCACATCACATGCCAGGCACCGGTACGTTCCCGCCCGAATGGCTGGACGCCGAGCTGATTGCCCACGCACTGCGCGCCTACGCCAGAGGAGACGGCACCAGCCTGCTGCGCTATGGCACGCCCTACGGCTACGAGCCGCTGCGTGAACAGCTGACCATCAAGCTGGCCGAACTCGAGATTCAGGCTGCGCCTCAGCAGATCCTCACCACCACCGGCGTCACCCAGGCGCTCACGCTGGTGGCGCGGCAGCTCGCGCAGCCGGGCGACGTGGTGTTCGTCGATGACCCCGGCTGGTTTGTGCTCTTTGCCGCGCTCAATGCCCAGGGCCTGCGCGTGATTGGCGTGCCGCACACCCATGACGGCCCGGACCTGGCCGAGCTCAAGCGTCTGGCCGAACTGCACAAGCCCAAGCTGTATGTGATCAACAGCGTGCTGCACAACCCCACCGGCCACAGCCTGTCGGCCGCCAAGGCCTTCCAGATCCTGCGCCTCGCCGAGCAGTTCGACTTTCACATCGTCGAAGACGACGTCTATTGCGACTTCCACCCCGGCAGCCACATCCAGCCGGCCACCCGACTGGCCAGCCTCGATCAGCTCAAGCGCGTCATCTATCTGGGCAGCTTCTCCAAGACCCTGGCCGCCAACCTGCGCGTGGGCTTCATTGCCGCCGAAGTGGGGCTGGCCGCAAGCCTCGTGGACCAGAAGATGCTGCTCTCGCTCACCAGCCCCGAGATCGGCGAGCGGGTGGTGCACAAGGTGCTGTCCGAAGGGCACTACCGCAAGCACGTGGAGCGTCTGCGCCACAAGCTGGAGGGCCGCCGCGCCGCCACGCTGAAGGCCCTGGAAGGCGTGGGCGTGAAGTTCCCCAACCTGGCGCCTTGCGGCATGTTCCTCTGGGGCGATCTGGGCGTGGACTCCCTGCAGGTGACCAACGCCGGCCTGGACGAGAACTTCGTCTTTGCCCCCGGCAGCCTGTTCTCACCTACCCAGGCGCCCAGCACTTGGATGCGCTTCAACGCCGCCACCTCCGGCCACCCGCAGATGCTGCGCTTTCTGGCGCAGAGCATTGAGCAGGCGGCGCGGGGCTAGAACCGGCTCCCGCTGCGCCGCCGCGGCCTTGAAACCGCGGCGGTCGCCCATAATTCGCAGCTGCCAAGGCCTTTTGGAGTGAATCCAGAAGGCCTTTCCGCTTGTCTGCGGGTTTCGCGGCGCATGCGCCGTGCGCAGACAAGGGCTCGCGCCTGCCAGCGCGAGCTCCGTTGCGGTCTGGAATTGGCTTTCCGCTTGTCTGGTGCGGATCTTCAGTCATTTTGGCTTGAAGAACCGCATGAATCCTCGTTCTACGTTTTCGAACCTGAGCCATGAGCACCGAAACCCTGGGTTTTCAAGCCGAGGTGAAGCAGCTGCTTCACCTGATGATCCACAGCCTGTACTCCAACAAGGAGATCTTCCTGCGCGAGCTGGTGAGCAATGCCAGTGACGCGCTGGACAAGCTGCGCTTCGAGTCGATTGCCAATGCAGAGCTGGCCGAGGGTGCAGGCGAGCCGCAGATCACCGTGAGCTTCGACAAGGCGGCCAAGACGGTGACGATTGCCGACAACGGCATCGGCATGAGCCGCGAGGAAGCCATTGCCCACCTGGGCACGATCGCCAAGAGCGGCACAAAGGAGTTCTTCAGCAAGCTCTCCGGCGACCAGCAGAAGGACGCCGCCCTGATCGGCCAGTTCGGCGTGGGCTTCTATTCCAGCTTCATCGTGGCGCACAAGGTCACGGTGCTGACGCGCCGCGCGGGTACGGCCTTCAACGTGGCAACGCGCTGGGAAAGCACCGGCGAGGGCGACTTCACGGTCGAGCCAGCCGAAAAGCAGAGCCCGGGCACCGAGATCACCCTGCATCTGCGTGACGATGACCTGGAGTTTGCCGACCGCTGGCGCCTGTCTTCGATCATCAAGAAGTACAGCGACCACGTCGGCTTCCCGATCCGCATGAAGAAGCAGGAGTGGGATAAAGACGCCGGCGAATACAAGCTGCTCGACGAATGGGAGACAGTCAACCAGGCTGCCAGCCTCTGGACGCGCAGCAAGAGCGACATCACCGACGAGCAGTACACCGAGTTCTACAAGAGTCTGGCGCATGACATGCAGGCGCCGCTGGCCTGGACGCACAACCGCGTCGAGGGCCGCAGCGAGTACACGCAGCTGCTCTACCTGCCGGCCAAGGCGCCGTTTGATCTGTGGGACCGCGATCGCCCGGCCGGCGTGAAGCTCTACGTCAAGCGTGTCTTCATCATGGACGACGCCAAGGAGCTGATGCCGGTCTATCTGCGCTTTGTGCGCGGTGTGATCGACTCGCAGGACCTGCCGCTGAACGTCAGCCGCGAGATCCTGCAGGAAAGCCGCGATGTGCGCGCGATCCGCGAAGGCTCCACCAAGCGCGTGCTGTCGATGTTGGAAGACCTCGCCGAGAACAGGAAGGACGACTACGCCGGCTTCTGGAAGGAGTTCGGCCAAGTGCTCAAGGAAGGCCTGGGCGAGGACTTCGCCAATCAGGAGCGCATTGCCAAGCTGCTGCGGTTTGCCTCCACGAGTGCTGACGAGCAGACCGTCTCGCTGGCCGACTACGTGAGCCGCATGAAGGAAGGCCAGGAGGCGGTCTACTACATCACCGCCGACAGCCTCGCTGCCGCCAAGGCCAGCCCGCATCTGGAGATCTTCCGCAAGAAGGGCATTGAAGTCCTGCTGCTGACCGACCGCATCGACGAATGGATGCTCAGCCACTTGAACGAGTTCGACGGAAAGCCGCTGGCCAGCGTGGCCAAGGGGGGCGTGGACCTGGGCAAGCTCGAGGACGAGGAAGAGAAGAAGGCTCGCGAGGAAACCGCCGAGCAGTTCAAGGAACTGATCGAAGGCGTCAAGAAGGTGCTGGGCGAGCGCGTGAAGGACGTGCGCACCACCAGTCGCTTGACAGACAGCCCCGCCTGCCTCGTGGTGGACGAGCACGAGATGAGCGCCAACCTGCAGCGCCTGCTCAAGCAGGCCGGCCAGAAGGCGCCGGATGTGAAGCCGATTCTTGAGATCAACCCCACGCACCCGCTGGTCTCGCGCATGAAGGCGGACTCCGCCCGCATCGAGGACTTGTCGCACGTGCTGCTGGACAACGCCCTGCTGGCTGAAGGCGGCAATCTTGAAGATCCGTCGGCCTACGTGGCGCGGATCAACAAGCTGTTGCTTGAGCTGGGTGCCTGATCGCAGACGCACCGCCCCAGCCGTGCAGACGGCGGGGGCGGGTCGCCGGCAGGTCGGGCTGGCGCCCGTTGTGCATGCACACACGCGGGTGCTGATCCTCGGCAGCTTTCCCGGCGCGGCCTCACTGGCCGCACAGCGCTATTACGCCCATCCGCAGAACCACTTCTGGTTTCTGCTTTCTGCCATCCTCAACGAGCCGCTGATCCACTGGCCCTACGCGCTGCGCTGCGAGCGCCTGCTGGCGCGCGGCATCGGCCTCTGGGATGTGCTGGGCGCCTGCCAGCGAGAGGGCAGTCTGGACAGCGCCATCGAGGCCGGTGAGCCGAACGATCCGGCTGCCGTGCTCGGGATGGCGCCGCGGCTTGAGCGGGCCTGCTTCAATGGCGCCTTTGCACAGGCACACCTGCATGTCTGGGCGGACGCAGGGCTGCAGGTCTTGAGCGTGCCCTCATCGAGCCCGGCCAATGCGGGCCACCGGTTCGACCACAAGCTGGCTGTCTGGCGCGCAGCCCTGCACCTGGAAGGACGCCCTTGAGCCCAGCGCGATCCCGTTCACATGCCGCAACCGAGTACGACCCGGTCACGATCTCGGAATCCGAAGGCATCCGCTATCTGCACTTTGGCAGCGAATGGGTGCAGGGCGCCATGCGCATCCGGCGGCCCTTCGACCTGGAGATCGACTACACGCGCGACATGATGGCCTGGGAAGGATTTATCGAAGCGCCAGAGCACATCGTGCAGCTCGGCCTGGGTGCAGCGAGCCTCACCAAGTACTGCTGGAGGCAGTACCCCAAGGCGCGCATCACGGCGGTGGAACTCAACCCGCAAGTCATCGCCTGTGCGCGGCAGTTTTTCAAGCTGCCGGCAGATGACGACCGGCTGAGCGTGGTGCAGGCCGATGCCTGGGAATGGATCGCGCACCCGCGCCGCAAGGCCAGTATCGATGCGCTGCAGGTGGACCTGTATGACGCGACGGCCTCCGGCCCGGTGTACGACGGCGAAGACTTCTACGCTGCCTGCCGCAAGGCCCTCGCGCCCGGTGGCGTGATGACCGTGAACGTCTTCGGCCGCGGCTGGGGTTTCGAGGACAGCTTTGCCGCGGTGTTTGCGGCCTTCAGCGGCCGCTGTGAAGCCCTGGATCCGGTGGACGCAGGCAACCGCATCATCGTGGCACAAAAGCTGCCGGCATGATGGCGGTTGCACGCTCGGACTCGGGTTTGTTTACGCCCCGGAACTTGGCGCGAGATCCCCAGGCGCGGCGTTCCGCGCAGGCGCCTAAACTCCAAGGCTTTCCTGATCAGAGCTGAGCCGCGCGCCGTCACGAGCTGCGTCGGGGCCAGCCCGTACCGAGAGGTTCTCAAATGCATGTCCAGTCCGGCGTTCGCGTGCTGCTCGCGACCCTTGTCTCCACTGTCGCCGCTCTGAGCGCAGGTGCTGCACTCGCGCAGACGAGTGCTGCACCCGCCACGCCGGCAGCGCCTGCACGTGTCGGTGTCACCGTGAGCCTCGCAGACTACGCACCGATCTTCGCGCGGTCTCTGGAGGCTCCAGCTGCCGACGACGCGACCAAGCTGCGCGCCTGGGCCCAGCAGGAAATCGCCGCCCGCCTGCTCAACGACGTTCTGGGCGAAGCCGCAGTCAACCAGGCGGTACTCGCAGCCTGGCCCAAGTACGACGGTGCAAAGGACACGCTGACCAAGGGCTTTTCCGGCCTGACGCCTTCGCCGGTGGATTCGATGAACCGCATCAACGGCGCGCTGCGTTTCCGTCAGGGCCTGAAGCTCAACTTTGTGACCTATGCCGGCTTCTTCGATGGCCGCGTACTGTCCACGGCCGACGAAGGCGTGGGCACGCTCCTGCTGCCCGTGGAGCAAGGCGGGGCGCCGATCGTGCCTGCGGTGTCGCGCGAGTATGCGCGGATCGTCGTCACGCAACTGCTCGGAGCCCGTGCCACAGGCCGCTCGCTGGCTGATTTGGCGGTTCATGAGGGGCTGGCGCTTCAGGTGGCGCGCCAGTCGCTGCCGGACGTGGACGAAGCCGCGTTCTTTGCCCCGGGCGAGTTCGCGCGACTGAACGCCCAGTCCGCCGAGCTGCTGCGCACGACCAAGGCTCAGCTGGCCGAGACGAATGCAGACAAGCTGGCACGCTGGATGGACAACCGCAACGGCCAGGCTGTGCTCAAGCCCGAGGCCGTGTTTGTGGGCTACCTGATTGTCGGCCGCTGGCTGCGCGACGGGGTGACGATCGAGGAAGTGCTGAAGACGCCGCGAGCCGACATGGCCCGCGTGGCCGGTCGCGTGATTGACCGCCTGCAGCAGGGCGCCAGGCGCTGAGCTGCTCGCCAGTCTCCCATGCCGAACGGCCCGCATTGCGGGCCGTTTGCGTCTCTGGCGTATCGCCTGCAAGACAGCGCTCGGCCGGACGGTCGGCCATTGACGATGTGCGGCATCCTCGCGAGCGGGTTGCAGCGCTAGCATTTGCCCATGTCGCAAATGCATCCCACGCAGCCCGCCATCGATGTCGCCGGGGTACGTCGAGTGCTGCAAGACCTATGCAGCGTTGCCTCGCAGGCCTGCACCCCGCCGCCAGCGTTTTCGGGCCGCCTCGAGGAATCTCTGGTGGAGAGCCTGCGCCGCCAGCTCTCCGACACGGGCTCGATCCGCACCGTCCTGGAGCGGCATCGACAGGCGTTCGTGTCCCTGTATCCGGAGGTGCTGCTCAAGTCGCTGCAAGGCGCGGTCGAGCGCAGCATCAACCAAGCGGGCCTCGGGTCGGATTTCTCTGCCATCTCCCTCGAGCTGATCCCTGAAGACGCGATCGTCCGGCGTATTCGCGTGGGTTATGCCGTCCGCGCAGTCAAGACCGAAGGGACCGAGGGCCTCGACTTCCTGAGTCACCGCATCAACGAACTGCTCAAGCAGGCGGGCTGCAAAGCCCGTGTGGATGCAGAGAACAATCCCTTCCGACCCGCGCTGTTCATTGACGCAGTGGGCGTGACCTGGCGTCAGGTCACTCAGGTCGATCGCGACGAGTTGATGGTGATTGACGGCTACGGTCCCTTGCTGGCCGCCACCATCGAGCACGCGCACAAGCTCCTCAATGAACGCCTGGACCAGCGCTTCCCGGTCAGTGCCGCCCGCCCGGTGCAGGCCGTGGCGCGCAGCAGCTCACCTGCCACAGCAGCTGCCCCGCGCCAGAGCGCAGCCGACGTGCTTCGCGCAAGCGGGGATGCGCAGTCCCTGGGCAGCGTGACCCGCCCGCTGCCGACGTCGACCCAGGACCGCATGATGCGCCGTCTTGCGGGTGAGCGGGCGCGTGATGCTTCGGGCGATGCAAGCCAGGACACCAATCTCTCGAAGATGCTTGAGCGTCTGCTGGCCATGTTGGAGGCCATGCCTTCCACAGCAAGCGTTCAGGCCCAGCCCAATGTCGCTGCTGCGCGCACCAGTGTGCCAGCCGGCATGGCCGGCGCGGCCGCCCAGCGCGGCGCTGCGACCGACCTCAACGTGCTGGCACGTCTGAACGAACTCGCTCGCGAGCATGCGGTCCAAGACGCTGATCAGCGCCGCCTCGCGTTGCTGGCGCAGGTGTTCGGTGTGCTGCTCGATGATCCCGCAGTCAATGGTCGGATCAAGGAGGTCATCGGCCGGATGCAGGTGCCGCTGCTGAAGGTGGCACTGGATGACAGCAACTTCTTCTTCGACGAGAACCATCCCGCCCGACGCGTGATGAACGAGCTGCTGGCCGCTGGCCTGCAGGATGAGGCGCCCAGCGATGAGCGCGTCGCTGCGCTCGATGCTCTGGTCGACCGTGCCGAGCGTGCTCTGATCGACGCGCCCGACGAGCAGGCGCAGCTGATGCTCGATCTGGACGAACTGCAGCGCGAGGAGCGCGAGTTTGCCAACACCATTGTCGCGGAGGTCGCGCCGGTTCCCGACACGGAAGCCGACAACGTGGAGGCCGCACGGCATGAGGTGGCGCAGATTCTGGGCGAACGGGTGAGCCGCGATGGTGTGCCCGAGTTCGTCGCGCAGGTGCTGAGCGATCAGTGGAGCGAAGTCCTGGCACTCGCCTACGTGCGCCGTACGACCGACCCCGCGGTGTGGCTCGACGCCGTGAGCGTCATGGATCTGCTCGTCTGGAGCGTGGTACCCGATGCGGCACCCGACTTCCGGACGCGGCTGATCAAGCGTCTCGCGGAACTCGTTCAGGGCCTGAATGCCGGCTTCGATGCACTCTCATGGAAGGGGGATGCGCGAGCCGAGTTCTTCGATCAGCTGGCGTTCTGGCATGCCGCGATCATGCGCACAGGGCGCGTACCGGACGAGCCGGATGCCGGGCGTCCCACCACTGTCATGCTGCACTTCGAGGCGGATCTTGACGCACTGTCACGCGGGCAGTGGCTGGAGTTCATTGACGAGCACGGTCCCGGCGAGATGTTCCGTATCTCCTGGATCAGCCCCATGCGCACGCGCTTTGTGCTCACCCCTGCCAAACGTGCCGGCGTGCGTCTGCTGACCGCGGTCGAACTGGGCAGCCGGATGGACACCGGGCTCATCCGCGTGGTGGACCGCGCAGCGGCCTTTGACCGGGCCTTGCAGCTCGCCGTGGAAAACGACGCGCTGGGTTGACGGAGTTATCGCGCAGACAAAAACGGGCAGCCTCAGCTGCCCGTGTTCCTTTGAAGCTGCGACGAACTACAGGGCGTCTGCAGCAAAGTCCGCCAGGCGAGAGCGCTCTCCACGCGCCAAGGTCACATGCCCACTGTGCGGCCAGCCCTTGAAACGGTCGACCACGAAGGTCAGGCCGCTGGAGCCTTCGGTGAGGTAGGGCGTGTCAATTTGCGCAATATTGCCCATGCAGACCACTTTGGTGCCAGGGCCGGCGCGCGTGATGAGCGTCTTCATCTGCTTGGGTGTGAGGTTCTGGGCCTCATCGATGATCAGGAACTTCTGCTGGAACGTGCGACCGCGCATGAAGTTCATGCTCTTGATCTTGATCTTGCTCTTGATCAGGTCGCTGGTGGCCTGCTTGCCCCACTCGCCGCCGTGACCGCTGCCTGAGGGGCTGCCGAGCAAGACTTCGAGGTTGTCTTCCACGGCGCCCATCCAGGGCGCCATCTTTTCCTCCTCGGTGCCCGGCAGGAAGCCGATGTCCTCGCCCACCGGCACGGTGGCGCGGGTCATGATGATCTCGCTGTACAGGCGTTTGTCCAGGCACTGCGCAAGCGCCGCAGCAAGGGTGATGAGTGTCTTGCCGGTGCCGGCCTGACCCAGAAGGGTCACGAAGTCCACCTCCGGGTTCATGAGCAGATTGAGCGCGAAGTTCTGCTCACGGTTGCGGGCGGTCACCCCCCACACTGCGTGCTTGGCGTGGGTGTAGTCCTTGACCGTACGCAACACGGCAGTCTTGCCGCTGATCTCGGTGACCTGTGCATACAGGCTCTGGCCGATGCCGTCGGTCGTCTCGTGGAACACGAACTGGTTGACGAGCATGCTGGCCACCGATGGCCCGGTCACGCGGTAGAAGGTGGCGCCGCCGTGCTGCCAGCTTTCCATGCCCTTGGAGTGCTTGTCCCAGAAGTCCGCGGGCAGGGCGAACACGCCGGAATACAGCATGTCGCGGTCTTCAAGGACCTTGTCGTTGAAGTAGTCCTCGGCTGAGAGGTTCAATGCGCGGGCCTTTACCCGCATGTTGATGTCCTTGGACACCAGCACGACTTCTCGGCCGGAATGCATTTCGGACAGGGCGCGCACAACGCCGAGAATCTGGTTGTCCGCCTTGCCGACGGGCAGAGTGGCGGGCAGTGCGTTGGCAGTGGCCTGTGTCTGGAAGAAGAGCTTGCCGGTGGCGTCCTTGTTGCCGAGCTTCGAAAGCGGGATGCCCTTTTCCATCGGCTCCGCGAAACCCTCAACCAACTGATCAAGCATGCGGCTGACGCTACGTGCGTTGCGCGCGACTTCGCTCATGCCCTTCTTGTTGTTGTCCAGCTCCTCCAGGGTCATCATCGGGAGGTAGATGTCGTGTTCCTCGAATCGGAACACGCTGGTGGGGTCGTGCAGCAGGACGTTGGTGTCGAGCACGAAGAGCTTGGCGGGGCCGGTGCCGCGGCGGGTCGCGCGCCCACTGTCTGCATGCTGCGTCGCGCGCTTGGCGCCGCCCAGTGTGGCGACGTTGCTTACCGGTTGGCGATCTTCTCGCTCCGCGCGGGGAGTGCGCAGGCCGCGACTGCGCGAAGGTTCGACGGCCGGAAGGCTCAATTCCTCGAACAGCGCCGGCTGCTCCACTGCGCGCAGTAGTGCAGGGCTTTGCGCAGCAGGTTTTGACGGAGCACTTGCCTGAACGCCTTGCGGTTTCTTCTGGGCAGCGGGTTTGCGGCTGCTGGCGCGGTGTTCTTCGAGATCGACGATGTCAGCGGGCTTGGCAGGTGCTTTGGGCAGTGGCATCCAGAGGCTCCGGTAGCGTGGGTGGGAAAGCTGGAAGTGCAGAAGTGAAAAAGCCGCTTGACCGGGTGAACCGGGCAAGCGGCCTGGATACGGCGGCCGATCGGGTGGGCACTGCGCTCAGGGCGCGGCGCGAATCAGAGCGACTTGACGTAGGCAAGAACCTCTTCCGCGTGGCCCGGCACCTTCACGCCGCGCCACTCCTTGGCCAGTACGCCGTACTGGTCGATGACAAAGGTGCTGCGTTCGACGCCTTGCACGGGCTTGCCGTACATGGTCTTGGTCTTGATGACGTCGAAGGAGCGGGTGAGCTGTTCGGCCACGTCCGAGATCAGCGGGAAGGGAAACTTCTCCTGTTCGCAGAAGGCCTGGTGGCTCTTCAGACTGTCGCGGCTCACACCGATCACTGCGGCGTTTTCCTTCACGAACTGGTCGTGCAGGTCGCGGAAGTTCTGGCCTTCCAGCGTGCAGCCGGGCGTGTTGTCCTTGGGGTAGAAATAAAGCACCACCTTGTGGCCCTTCAGCAGCGACAGGGTGATGTCGCCAAGGGTCGAGGGCGCCGTGAAGTCAGGAACCGGGTGGCCAAGTTTGATCGTCATGGGGTGATGCCTTTGGTGGTTTTAACTGGAAAGCTCGGGCTCGATGATGAAAGCGCCCACAACCCGCCGGCCTTCGGCCATCAGGATGTTGTACGTGCGACACGCAGCTGCGGTGTCCATGACTTCAAGGCCGATCCGTTGCCCGGCCAGCTGGGCGGCGACCCGCGGATGCGGGAAACGCTGCCTGCGCCCGGTGCCCAGCACAACGAGTTCGGGCTGCCCATCCGCGAGCTTCGAGACCGTGTCTGCATCCAGCGCCGCAATGTCCTGAACGCCCCAGGAGGCCACGGGGCCTTCAGGAGAGACGACGACGCTGTGCGGGAATGCGACGGCGTTGATTTCGATGCCGGCGGCGGAGTAGCCCGTGACCGTGTTGAGCGATGCGTTGCGAGGATCGGCGTGGAGCTTCACGGAGGACTGCGAGAGGTGTGCACACGGGGTGCAGCGACCCTGTCATTATACTCAGTTGTGCAATGCCGCATCGGGCTGCCATCCTGGCCGAAATTGATGCGCACCGAGCAACCCTACCCAATCCGAGTGGCGGTTGCCGGGATAACCCTAGTGACCGAACGCTTTTGAGTGCGAAGCACCCAGGCGCGGTTGCGTCGCTCCGAGCGCCTTGCCATGAAAACCATCGAGAAGTCCCAGAAGCTCTCCAACGTCTGCTACGACATCCGCGGCCCCGTGCTGGACCGCGCACGGCAGATGGAAGAGGAGGGCCACCGCATCATCAAACTGAACATCGGCAATCTGGCCGCGTTCGGCTTCGAGCCGCCTGAAGAGATCGTGCAGGACATGATCCGCAACCTGCCCAGCGCAGTCGCTGCCGGATACACAGACAGCAAGGGGCTGTTTGCCCCGCGCAAGGCCGTCATGCACTACACCCAGGAAAAGGGCATTGCCGGCGTGCATGTGGACGACGTTTACCTGGGCAACGGCGCCAGCGAGCTCATCGTGATGGCCATGAACGGTCTGCTCAACGATGGCGACGAAGTGCTCGTGCCCATGCCGGACTATCCGCTCTGGACTGCCGCTGCCACCCTCTCTGGCGGCAAGGCGGTGCACTACGTCTGCGATGAGCAGAGCGACTGGTACCCGGACATCGCCGACATCAAGCGCAAGATCAGCGACCGCACCAAGGCGATCGTCGTGATCAATCCGAACAACCCTACCGGTGCGCTCTACCCGAAGGAGGTGCTCGAGCAGATCGTCGAGGTAGCGCGTCAGCATCAGCTGATCGTGTTTGCCGACGAGATCTACGACAAGACCCTGTACGACGGCAATGTGCACACCTCGATTGCCTCGCTGGCCGACGACGTGCTGTTCGTCACCATGAACGGGCTGTCCAAGAACTACCGCTCCTGCGGCTACCGCTCGGGCTGGATGGTCGTCAGCGGCGAGAAGCGCCATGCGCGCGACTACATCGAAGGCCTCAACATGCTGGCCAGTATGCGCCTGTGCGCCAACACGCCCGGGCAGCTAGCAATTCAGACCGCACTGGGCGGCTATCAGAGCATCAAGGACCTTGTCGGCCCGACCGGGCGACTCACCCGGCAGCGTGACACGGCCTGGAAGCTGCTCTCGGAGATCCCTGGTGTATCCGTCGTCAAGCCGAAGGCGGCGCTCTACATGTTCCCGCGCCTGGATCCCAAGATGTACCCGATCGCCGATGACCAGCAGTTCGCCTACGAGCTGTTGGATCAGGAGCGTGTGCTGATCGTGCAGGGCACCGGATTCAACTGGAAGGATCCGGACCACTTCCGCCTCGTGTTCCTGCAGGACACGGACAACCTGACCGAATCGGTGAACCGCATTGCGCGCTTCCTCGACGGTTACCGCCGCAGGCATAACACGCAGCACCTCGTCAGCACACCGGCCAAGACTCTGCGCTCGGTGGCCTGAAGCACTCGCAAGGCTGCGTGGGCCAAGCTGCCGCGCGCAGATCTAAACAGAACATAAGGGAGAGTTCCATGGAAGCGATCCGAGTCGGGTTGCTGGGTGCCGGTGTGGTCGGCAGTGGCGTGGTGCATGTGCTCAAGCGCAACCGCGAAGAGATTGCACGCCGCGCCGGGCGCGAGATTCGTGTGGTTCAGGTGTGCGCGCGCAACCTGGAAAAGGCGAGACAGCTCGTGGGGGACGAGGTGCAGGTGGTGGCGGATCCGATCGCCATGGCGACGTCGCCGGACGTGGATGTGCTGGTCGAGGTGATTGGCGGCACCACCGTAGCCAAGGACGCGATCCTCGCCGCTCTGAAGGCCGGCAAGGCCGTGGTCACGGCCAACAAGGCACTGCTCGCGACCGCGGGCAACGAGGTGTTTGCAGCCGCGCGCGCCGGGCGGGTACCGGTCATGTTCGAAGCTGCCGTGGCCGGCGGTATTCCGATCATCAAGGCGCTGCGAGAAGGCTTGGCTGCCAACCGCATGCAGTGGGTGGCCGGCATCATCAACGGCACTACGAACTTCATCCTCTCTGAAATGCGCGCCAAGCGCCTGCCTTTCGATGCGGTACTCAAGGAGGCGCAGCGCCTGGGCTACGCCGAGGCCGACCCGACTTTCGACATCGAGGGCGTGGATGCCGCACACAAGCTCACGCTGCTGTCGGCCCTGGCTTTCGGGATTCCGGTGCAGTTCGACCGGGCGTCTGTTGAAGGCATCAGCAAGCTGCAGGCCGCCGATATCGCCTACGCCGAGGAGCTCGGCTATCGCATCAAGCTGCTGGGCATCACGCGCAAGCACGCGGCGGGCATCGAGCTGCGCGTACACCCCACGCTGGTGCCGGCCAAGCGCCTGATCGCCAGTGTGGAAGGCGCCATGAATGCCGTGCTGATCAAGGGGGATGCCGTGGGTGCCACGCTGTACTACGGCCCCGGCGCCGGCAGTGAGCCCACTGCGAGTGCCGTGATTGCCGACCTCGTGGACGTGACGCGCCTGTTCACCGCAGACCCCGAGCACCGTGTGCCAGCGTTGGCCTTCCAGCATGACGCGCTGGCCGCCACGCCCATCCTGCCCATGAGCGAGGTGGAGACCGCCGCCTACATGCGGCTGCGTGTGGCGGACCAGGCCGGTGTGCTCGCGGATATCACCCGCATCCTGGCTGACAGCAACATCAGCATCGACGCTGTGCTGCAGAAGGAAGCGGCCGATGGTTCGAGCGAGACGGATCTCATCATCCTCACGCACCGCACGAAGGAAGGCGCGGTCAACGCCGCGATCGCGCGCATGGAGATGCTGCGCAGCGTGAAAGGCAAGGTCGTCCGCATTCGCATGGAAGAACTTGCGTAGGCAGCCGCGAGGCTTTCCGCTGTATCCATGCGGGTTTTCAGGCAATTTGGCCTGAAGATCCGCACCAGGAGCGCGTTTCACTTTTCGGATATTGAGCGTCATGCGTTACATCTCCACCCGCGGTGCCCTGGCTGACGCACCGCAAGGCTTCTCCGACTCGCTGCTGGGCGGGCTGGCGCCCGACGGCGGCCTGACCTGGCCCGTGCAGATGCCCCGAGTCACGCCGGCCGAGCTCGAACGCTGGCGCCAGCTGTCCTACGCCGAGCTGGCGTTTGCGGTGTTGTCCAAGTTCATCGATGACATCGAGCCCGCCGTCCTCAAGGCCCTGTGCGAGAAGACCTACACGCCGCAGGTCTACTGCAACACCCGGCCCAGCGAGCGGGCTGCAGACATCACGCCGCTGACCGCGCTGGGATTGGAGCAGGGCGCACCGCTGTCGCTGCTGGCCCTGTCCAACGGGCCGACGCTGGCCTTCAAGGACATGGCCATGCAGCTGCTCGGCAACCTCTTCGAGCATGCGCTTGGGGCACGCGGCGAGCAGATCAACATCCTGGGTGCCACGAGCGGCGATACAGGGAGTGCGGCGGAGTACGCCCTGCGCGGCAAGCAGGGCGTGCGCGTATTCATGCTCAGCCCGCATGGCCGCATGAGCCCGTTCCAGCAGGCGCAGATGTTCAGCCTGCAGGACGCGAACATCTTCAACATCGCGATGCATGGCGTGTTCGACGACTGCCAGGACGTGGTCAAGCGCGTTAATGAAGACCTGGCGTTCAAGAAGCAGTACCGCATCGGCGCGGTGAACAGCATCAACTTCGCGCGTGTCGTCGCTCAAGCTGTCTACTACTTCCGAGGCTGGTTTGCGGCGACGGCGGCAGGTGCCACGGAAGTCAGCTTTGCTGTCCCGTCAGGCAACTTTGGCAATGTGCTGGCCGGGCACATCGCGCGCCGCATGGGTCTGCCGATCCGCAAGCTGGTGGTGGCCACCAACGAGAACCGTGTGCTCGACGAGTTCTTCCGCACGGGCGTGTACCGCATACGCAAGAGTGCGGAGACACTGGAGACCTCCAGCCCATCGATGGACATTTCCAAGGCATCCAACTTCGAGCGCTTCGTCTTTGATCTGGTGGGTGGCGATGCCGCGCGAGTGCGCGAGCTGTTCACTCAGGTCGAGCGCGGTGGTTTCGATCTGTCGGCCGACCCGGCGTTCCAACGCATCGCCGAGTACGGATTTGTGTCCGGCTGCAGCTCGCACACCCACCGGCTGGCGGTGATCCGTGATGTGGCCGGCCGCTACGGCGAAGTGATCGACCCACACACGGCTGATGGCATCAAGGTCGCGCGCGAGTACCTCGAGCCGGGTGTGCCCATGGTCGTGCTGGAGACGGCGCAGCCCGTGAAGTTCAGCGCGACAATCGAAGCCGCACTGCATCGCCCCGCACCGCGGCCTGCGGCGTTTGAGGGCATTGAATCGCTGCCCAAGCGCTTCGAGGTCATGGATACGGATGTGAGCGCCATGAAGGATTACATTGCGCGGCATGTCGGTTGAGTACTCGAAGCCCCAGAACACTCCGCCCAAGGCCTTTGCGCCACTGACGCCGGTGGCGCAGGCGATTGACCGTCTGCGCGCCAGTGCCACCGTGGTCGGCGCCGAACAGCTTGAGCTGATGCGCGCCGCCGGCCGTGTGCTCGCGCAGGATGTGGTGGCACCGATCAATGTGCCGCCGCACGACAACTCCGCGATGGACGGCTACGTGCTGCGCCTTGCTGACGCGCTTGCCTCGGCCGAGCAGGGCGTGGTGATGCCTGTGAGCCAGCGCATCGCTGCCGGTCATGCCGGAGCGCCGCTGGCTGCGGGGACGGCGGCACGCATCTTCACCGGTGCACCCATCCCGGAAGGCGGCGAGCTGGTCGTGCCGCAGGAATTGACAGAGACGAGCGAGGCGGGCGTGCGTCTGCTGCAGCCTGCGAGCATCGGGCAGCACATCCGGCGCGCCGGCGAGGACATTGCGCTGGGCAACGTGCTTGTGCCCGCAGGTACTCGCCTGACTGCCGCGCATTTGGGGCTGATTGCCAGCGTGGGGCAGGGCCGAGTGACCGTGCGCCGTCGTCTGCGCGTCGCCGTGTTCTCCACAGGTGACGAGCTGCGCATGCCTGGCGAGCCGCTAGGCCCCGGGCAGATCTACAACTCCAACCGCTTCGTACATACTGCTCTGCTCGCGCAGATGGGCCATGAGGTGACCGACCTCGGCATCGTGCGCGACTCGCTCGACGCCACGCGCGCCGCGCTGCGTGAGGCCGCGCAGGGGCATGATCTGATCATCACCTGCGGTGGTGTGAGTGTCGGCGAAGAAGATCACGTGAAGGCCGCCGTGCAGGCCGAAGGCGAGCTCACGCTTTGGAGCCTGGCCATCAAGCCGGGCAAGCCGCTGGCGCATGGCACGGTGCGCCGCGCGGATGGCACCAGCGCGCAGTTCATCGGGCTGCCCGGCAATCCGGTCTCAAGCTTTGTCACCCTGCTGATCGTGGTCGCGCCCCTGTTCATGGCCCTGCTCGGGGAGATCCCGCGCGAGCAGGCCTTGTACCTGCGCGCGGACTTCGCCTGGCCCAAGCCGGACCAGCGCCAGGAGTTCTTGCGCGTGCGCATGAACTCGACGGGCGGTCTGGAGCTGTATCCCAACCAGGGCAGCGGTGTGCTCACTTCGTGCGCGTGGGCGGACGGGTTTGTGGACAACCCGGGCGGGCGCGCCATTGCGCACGGCGATGTGGTGCGCTTTCTGCCGCTTTCCGGACTGCTGGGGCTCGCATGAAGATCAAGGTGCTGTACTTCGCCAAGCTGCGAGAGCAGGTTGGTATCGATGCCGAGACCCTCGAGCTGGCGCAACGCGCGTGGACCGTGGCGGACATACGCACCCATCTGCGCAGCCGCGGGGCCGCGTGGGCGGAGGCCCTGGCCGAAGGCAAGGCGGTGCGAGCCGCGGTGAACCAGCAGATGGCGCAGGCGGGTACCGCTGTACCTGATGGCGCTGAGGTCGCGTTCTTTCCGCCTGTCACCGGCGGATGAGACGGGGACGTCTGACGATGAGCGTCCGTGTTCAGACCGAAGACTTCGATCTTGGTGCCGAAGTCGCCGCCATTCGGGCTGGGCGCACTGACATCGGCGGCATCGTCAGCTTCATTGGCACGGTGCGCGATCTCAACGAAGGCGATGCTGTCTCCACGCTGACGCTGGAGCATTACCCGGGCATGACGGAGCGGGCGCTCGAGGCCATCGTGGATGAGGCGCGCGGCCGCTTCGACATTCTTGACGCGCGCGTTGTTCACCGCATAGGCCGCCTGGCGCCGGGTGATCAGATCGTGCTGGTGATCACCGTGTCCACACATCGTGGCGAAGCCTTTGCGGCCTGTGAATTCCTGATGGACTACCTCAAGACCCGCGCGCCGTTCTGGAAGAAGGAAGTCACGCCGGCGGGCGAGCGCTGGGTGGACGCGCGTGAGAGCGATGACGACGCCGCTGCGCGTTGGAACTGTGCTGATGAGCGGGGTGCGCCCTGATGAGTGCACTGGGAACGGCAAGTAGCGCCAGCCTTTGGATCGGCGGTGCGGCGGTGTTCATCGGCGGTGGCGCAGGCGCCATGGCTCGCTGGGTGCTCGGCATGAAGCTGCCGCTATGGCAGGGCTTTCCGCTGGGCACCGTCGCGGCAAATCTGATCGGCGCCTTTGTCATCGGTGTGCTGTCTGTGTGGCTTGCAGGGCAGCAGGGCATGAACCCACTGCTTCGGCTTGCGCTCATGACCGGGCTGCTGGGCGGGCTCACCACCTTCTCCACGTTCAGCCTCGAGTCCATCACGCTCATCCAGAACGGCCGCGCACTGGAAGCCCTGCTGCATGCCGGGCTGCATCTTCTCGGCAGTCTGCTGCTGGTCGGTCTGGGGATCTGGGCGGCTCGCGCGGCGCTGCAATAGCGCCCGCGCGACCGACGTCGCGAGCGGCAAGCGTGCCGGCAATAAGTTCCCTCTCTGGATGAAGATTCGCTGACGTGTGCTGCGCGCCACGCCGCGCATGCCAACAGCCACTTCCGTTTGCAGCTTCGCTGTCAACCTACACCCGGTTTACAGCGAGTTACTTCATGTTGACTTCCACGCCTTGGAACTTTGTGGCGCACCCATAACCTGAAACTCAGGTTCCGCGCACACTCAATCACAAGGCACCGGGCCGCGGAACCTGTCCGGATGCCCATAAGGAAAGACCTCCATCATGAAGAAGACCCAGATCGCAGCAGCAGCGCTTCTCCTCGCAGGCCTTGGCTCCACCGGCGCCGTCATGGCGCAGACCGTGCAGGGCCCCTATGTCGGCGCCACGGCCGGCGTGTCCCGCTTCAGCGGGGATTGCACCGGCACTACAAGTTGCGACCGCAACGGCACGGCCTTCAAGCTGTATGGCGGCGTGAACTTCAACGAGATCTTCGGCGCCGAGCTCTCCTACAGCGACCTGGGCAAGGCCAAGGCCGCCGTCGGCCCGTTCACGGGCGAGATCAAGGCACGTGCCCTCGATGTGGCGGGTACCGCGCGCTTCCCGGTCACCAATGATGTCAGTGTCTTCGGCAAGCTGGGCGTGAGCAACATCCGTGCGAAGGGCACGGCACCTGGATTCTCCGAAAGCGATACGAGCTGGCAGCCGGTTGCTGGTGTGGGGGTGAACTGGAACCTGTCCAAGGAGTTCGCCGTCCGCGCAGAGCTTGAAAACCGCCGCTACAAGCTTGGTGGCGTGAAGGACACCATCAACACCTTCAGCGTCGGCGCGCAGATGAACTTCTGATCGCTCGCACAGCCTTGAAAGGGCCAGCCGCGAGGCTGGCCCTTTTGCTTTGCGGCGCGGCTGCGCAAACGCAGGAAGTCCTTTCCGCTTGCTGGGCGCGGCTTTCCAGCCATTTTGGCTTGGAAAAGCGCATGAATGCTCGATCTCGTGCGGCTTTCCCGGGCTGGAGGCAGCACGTCGGGTCTTGACCCAGAGCAACGCACTCACGCGGCCCGCGCCCGATGCTTGAATTTGTGGCGCACGGCACGATATGCGTCTCAACTCAAGTTCTGGCCCGGACTCGGGCCGCCTATATCAGCCCAAGCGAGTCGGAGAACTCTCATGCGACTGGACAAGCTCACCACCCGTTTTCAGCAGGCCCTGAGCGACGCGCAAAGCGCCGCCGTGGGCAATGACAACCCCTACATCGAACCGGTGCATGTGCTCGGCGCGCTGCTGGCCGCCGAGGACGGCGGCGCACGCTCGCTGCTGTCCCGCGCAGGCGCAAACATTCCGCGCCTGACGCAGGCGCTCAAGGACGCCGTGGGGCGCCTGCCGCAGGTGCAGGGCAATGCCGGGCAGATTCAGCTGGGGCGCGACACGCTCGCGCTGCTCAACCTTGCCGACAAGGACGCACAGAAGCGTGGCGACCAATTCATCGCCAGCGAGCTCTTCCTGCTCGCGCTGGCCGATGACAAGGGCGACGCAGGCCGCGCGCTGCGCGATGCCGGCGTGAGCAAGGCGGCGCTTGTGCAGGCCATTACAGCAGTGCGCGGTGGCGAGTCCGTGAACGACGCGGAAGGCGAGAGCAACCGCGAGGCGCTGGCCAAGTACTGCCTCGATCTGACCGACCGCGCCCGCCAGGGCAAGCTGGACCCAGTGATCGGCCGCGACGACGAGATCCGCCGCGCCATCCAGATCCTGCAGCGGCGCAGCAAGAACAATCCGGTGCTGATCGGCGAGCCCGGCGTGGGCAAGACCGCGATCGTCGAAGGCCTGGCGCAGCGCATCGTCAATGGCGAAGTGCCCGAGACCCTCAAGGGCAAGCGCGTGCTGGTGCTGGACATGGCCGCGCTGCTGGCCGGCGCCAAGTACCGTGGAGAATTTGAAGAGCGCCTGAAGTCGGTGCTCAAGGACATTGCCAAGGACGCCGGCCAGACCATCGTCTTCATTGACGAGATCCACACCATGGTCGGCGCTGGCAAGGCCGAGGGCGCGATTGATGCCGGCAACATGCTCAAGCCGGCGCTGGCGCGCGGCGAGCTGCACTGCATCGGCGCCACCACGCTCGACGAATACCGCAAGTACATCGAGAAGGACGCCGCTCTCGAGCGCCGCTTCCAGAAAGTGCTGGTCGATGAGCCGAGCGTGGAGTCCACTATTGCCATCCTGCGCGGCCTGCAAGAGAAGTACGAAGCCCACCACGGCGTGGACATCACTGACCCCGCCATCGTTGCTGCGGCCGAACTTTCGCACCGCTACATCACGGATCGCTTCCTGCCGGACAAGGCGATCGACCTGATCGACGAAGCGGCCGCGCGAATCAAGATGGAGATCGACTCCAAGCCCGAAGCGATGGACAAGCTCGACCGTCGGCTGATCCAGCTCAAGATCGAGCGCGAGGCCATGAAGAAGGAGACGGACGACGCCTCCAAGGCCCGCCTGGCGCTGATCGAGCAGGAGATCGACAAGCTTGGCCGCGAGTATGCGGATCTGGAAGATGTATGGAAGAGCGAGAAGGCCGCCGTGCAGGGCGCCCAGACCATCCGCACGCAGATCGACACCATCCGCGCGCAGATGGCGGACTTCCAGCGCAAGGGCCAGTTCGACAAGGTGGCCGAGCTGCAGTACGGCAAGCTGCCGCTTCTGGAGGCGCAGCTCAAGGCGGCCGAGCACTCCGAGAAGACGGCCACCAAGCCCAAGCTATTGCGCACGCACGTGGGTGCCGAGGAGATTGCGGAAGTTGTGGCCCGCGCCACTGGTATCCCCGTGAGCAAGATGATGCAGGGCGAAAAGGACAAGCTGCTGCACATCGAGGACGCCTTGCACAAGCGCGTGGTGGGGCAGGACGAGGCCGTGACCCTGGTGGCCGACGCCATCCGCCGTTCCCGTGCTGGCCTGGCGGACCCGAACAAGCCCTACGGCTCATTCTTGTTCCTCGGCCCGACGGGCGTGGGCAAGACCGAGCTCACCAAGGCCCTGGCCGGCTTCATGTTCGACAGCGAAGAGCATCTGATTCGCATCGACATGAGCGAGTACATGGAAAAGCACAGCGTCAGCCGCCTGATCGGCGCGCCGCCGGGCTATGTGGGCTATGACGAAGGTGGCATGCTGACGGAAGCCGTGCGCCGCAAACCCTACAGCGTGATCCTGTTCGACGAGGTCGAGAAGGCCCACCCCGACGTATTCAACGTGCTGCTGCAGGTGCTGGACGACGGCCGCCTGACCGACAGCCAGGGCCGCGTGGTGGATTTCAGGAACACCGTCATCATCATGACCAGCAACCTGGGCAGCCACCTCATACAGCAGATGGCCGGCGAGGAGCCCGAGCGCATCAAGGGCGTGGTGTGGCAGGAGGTCAAGCAACACTTCCGGCCGGAGTTCCTCAATCGCATCGACGAAGTGGTCATCTTCCAAGCGCTGGCGCGCGAGCAGATCAAGGGCATTGCCCGCATCCAGCTGCAGCGTCTTGAAGAGCGTCTCGCCAAGCTGGAACTCGGCTTCGAGATCAGCGACGAAGCGCTGGAGCGCATCGCCAACGCCGGCTACGACCCCACCTTCGGCGCCCGGCCGCTCAAGCGCTACATCCAGGCCCAGCTGGAGAATCCGCTGGCCAAGAAGCTGCTCGAAGGCGGCTTCCTGCCCAAGCAGACCGTGAAGGTGGGCGTGGCGGACGGGGAGTTTGTGTTCTCGACGTGAGCGGCGTGATGTGGATGATCATGAAAACCGCTTGATCATCCACCGACGGAGAACAGGCTACCTTCATAGCGTCCTTGAAAGGCCTGAATGCGGCGACCCATCTGACGCTGCAGTTCGTCATTTAAGCGCTGATACTCCGGGCTGCTGCTGCTGTATGCGTACGCACGGCCGATCTGAAAGGTTCGTGCTTTGCCGGCCCCGAAGACTTCTGAACCGTAGTAGCCGCTCACCACGACCGCGGAGAGTTTTGCACCGGCCTCCAACTGGAGCATCCAGTGAACGGGTTCATACGATGACAAGACGAGAATCAGTGGCTCTTCTGTTGCACGTACCCGAACGTTGACAGGTCGAGCCAGCCGTTGTGCGCCGAACCCTCCGGCTTGGCGACCACCAGGCACGACTGCTTGGTAAACACCCACGCCCTCAATTTGCGCATTCTTGGCAAGCTCTGCCAGCAGTGGGTTGCTTGGTGCTGCGATCGGCGCTGCGGCAGTCTGACTTGCCGCTAACCGCCGCTCGAACTGCTGCAATCGGGCGTCGTTTAGCTGCTGTGATGCGAGGGCGGCGAATTGGTTCAGACTCATTGGGGCTTCCGTGGGCAGCAGGTCTACTGCAATCAAGCGCTTGCCTTGAATTGCGAACAGGCCTGCCCCGTTTGGTTTGGGTACGAGGCGAGGTGAGGGCATACGATCAACCATGAGTTTCGAGAGCTGCTGGGTACTGAGATCGAGGATGACCTGACTACGAGGCGCACCTGCACTGACCGATAGTTCAACTCTCAGTTGGTTTAGTGAGCTCCCGCCGGCGACGCTGTGAACATTGAGTGGGCTCAGGTCGATGCGCTGTTGCGTCAAAGTCTCAAGATCGAGGATGTAGATGCTGCTCGAATCTGACCCAATGGCCTTGCCCGGGCCGAGGATCGCCTCACGTTCCCACCGAACCTGCTGCTGACTAGCGGTGCCACCAGATACCGTGACTTTCCGCGCGGAGCGGTCGAAGCTGAGTTGCCTGGGTGCTCCGCTGCTCAAGTCGATGAACTGATCCTGGTGTTTAGTGGCATAGAGGAAGGAGGGCGACAGGCGATGAGACTCCAATGAAGTTGACTCACCTGTCTGGAGATCAATCAGCAGCGTGTCGCGCCCGTCATCCTTGGTCTTGACATGGCGCGCCAGCAGCGTCCTATCGTCAATCCACAGCAGCCCGCCTCGGACACTTGGCCAATCAAGGAGCGAAGCGCCGCTTTCTGCGTCGCTGATGCTTGCACCGTCAGACGAGGATGAGGCGATGAGCCGACCGTTCGGTGAGACTTCTTTGCGCAATGCGCGCCTGGTCTCGTCGTGACGCATGACTCGCCCCGTCACACCGTCGACAACAATGTGGCCTAAGCCGGTGTCGAGCACCATCACCGCGGCGCTCGACGCAAACTCCGCACTAATGACGTGTTCAGGCGTTTCGATGTCATTTGCCCACCTCCCTGTTACGGGAACGAGCGGCGGTGCCGCCGACAGTTGCCCGATGCGCAGCAAAGAGACCCAACGCAGCAGCTCGACATCGGCGGCTGCAAAGCATGCAGTGTCTGTCAGGCGGGTGCGAATTTCCTCAGCTGTAGCGAATCGGCCTGGTGCGTAACCTTTTGCACAGTTCACTGCGCGAAGGCGAAGTCTGGCGTCCAGTCGCTCTTCGATTGATTTGCGTTGAGGCTCGGCTGCTTTCGACAGGAGTAAGTCAACGGACTGCCGTAGCTCGAAATTGAGAGGAAACGCCGTATTGATGCGTTGGTCGGGAGTCGCAAACACTCGCGCGACGTCCGAGCATCCGCTCGCGCAAATCACGAAGAAAGCGCAGGCCACGGTTAGACCTGCATATCGCGTTGTCAAGTATGTGTTCATCCCCCGGCTTTCTGATTTGATGGCGAACCTCGTCAGTGGCCGGGCGCGAGAATAATTCAGCCTCTCATGCTGAGGTGCTCGGCTTATCCCTGTACCAAAGTTGAGTTAATGCTCTTGCGCGCCCGGAAAGTCAGGGCGATCAGCCAAACCGCTTGACCATCCGCCAGCGCACGATGCCATGCGGCAGCAGCGCCATGGTGTCGTCCACGGTGTAGCCGTGCCGTTCGTAGAACGGGCGGGCCTGGAAGCTGAATGTGTCCAGGTAGATGAGGGTGCAGCCGCGGGCTCGGGCCGCGACTTCGAAGCCGCGCATCAGTTCGCTGCCCAGCCCGCTTCCGCGCAGATCGGCTTGCACCCAGAGTTGCTGCAGCTCGCAGGCCTCACGCCAGGTGCGGCCGACGGCGCCACCTGTCACCTGGCCCTGGGCATCGCGTGCGATGAGTGCGAGTGGCTGCACCTCGTGCAGCGGTGCAGCCTGCTGGTTGAACTCGCCCAGACCGGCGTCGATCAGCTCAGCCTCGGGCGGTAGCGTGTTGTAGGTATCGATGCGCATGGGAGCCATCGCGTTAGCATCGCCGCTTTCCCAGTCGGGGTGAAGCGCGAATGAGCTCTCGAATTCTCTCGAAAACCCGTACGCAACACGCACTGCTCGCGCTCGGCGCGGGTGTGGTCATGGCGCCCGTTTGGTCGGCCGAAGGCGTGTATCCGCTGCACGATGTGCCGGTGGACGCAATTGCCTCGACCACCGGCGTGACGCTCACACCGCAGTGGCTGGAGCACGCGCGACTGGCTGCAGGGCGCTATGGCTCCTCATCCGGCTTTGTGTCTGCCGACGGTCTGGTCATCACCAACCACCACGTCGCTGAAGGCTGCCTGTTCCGGCTGAGCGCCACGCGGCCCACGATCTACCGCGACGGCTATCTCGCGGCGTCGCGCGAGCAGGAGATCCAGTGCCCCGGCGCGGACGTCTCGATCCTGGAGTCTTTCGAGAATGTGACGCAGCGCGTGACCACGGGGCCTGAGAACGCGCGCGCCGCACGCATCGCAGCGATTGAGCGCGAATGCACCGAGCAGACCAAGCTGAGCTGTGAAGTGGTCACGCTGTACCGCGGCGCGGAGTACTGGGTGTACCGCTACCGGCGTATCAATGATGTGCGCCTGGTCTGGGCGCCGGAGCGCACCATCGGTCTGTTCGGTGGTGACCGGGACAACTTCGTCTACCCCCGCTACAACCTAGACGTCGCCCTGCTGCGCGCCTATGTGGACGGCAAGCCCTACCGGCCCGCACGCTGGTTCCGCGTGGCGGCGCAGGGCGTCAAGGAAGGCGAGCCGGTGTTTGCCATCGGCAATCCGGGCAGCACCTCGCGCCATCTCACCGTGGCCGACGCACGCTTCCAGGCACAGAGCTGGCTGCCGCTGCAGCTGGAGCTCGCCAAGCGCGAGATCGAGGCGCTCAAGGCCTACTCTGCACGCTCGCCGCAGGCGGCGGCCCAGGCCGAGAGCAATCTCTTCGGCACGCAGAACTACTTCAAGACCACGAATGGTGCGGTGCGCCGCATGCAGAGCGAGGAGTTCTGGCAGGCCAAGCAGGAGCGCGAGAAGCAGGTGCGCGCCGCCGTGCCCCTGGAGGGCGATGACCCCTGGAAGCACATTGAGGCCGCCGTGCAGCTGGAGCGCAAGCACGGCCGCGAACTCACGGCCATCTCCGGCGGCTGGCGCACCCTGCTGGCCACGGCCTATGACATCGTGGATCTGGCCTTCGAGCAGGAGTGGCCGGCCGAGCAGCGTCTCAAGGCCTTCTCCGCTGCAAACATTCAGCGCCTGAACAGACGACTGACAGCGCAGGCGCCGTTCCATCCGCCGCTTGAGGCGTTGCGCGTGCAGCTGCGGCTGGAGGCTTCGCTGGATGCGCTGGGCAAGGACCATCCCTTTGTCCGCACCCTGCTTGCCGGGCAGACGCCGGCCAACCGCGCGCAGACCTGGGCGGCCAACACGGGGCTCGGCAATGTGGAGGTGCGGCGCCAGCTGGTGGAGGGCGGCGCGGCCGCGGTGCGCGCGAGCAGCGATCCGCTGATCATGGTCGCGCGCGAGGCCTATGCCTTCCGCCGCCAGGTGCGCCTGCTGCAGGAAAACCAGATCGCCGCGGTCAAGGAGCGCGCCTACGACCGCATCACGCGCATGGAGCGCGCCTACGACCGCATCACGCGCATGGAGCGCGCCGCCAAGCTGCCCGGCCTCTATCCGGACGCCACCGGCAGCCTGCGCCTGAGTTGGGGCTTTGTGCGCGGCTATGACCGCGATGGTGTGTGGACCGCCTGGGCCACCACCTTCCATGGCCTGTATGAGCGCAGCACGATGATGCAGGGTCAGCCTGACCGCGCCGACTTCGAATTACCCAAGCGCTGGCTTGATGCGCGCGGCCGCCTGAAGCTCGACACGCCGCTGAATTTCGTCAACGACCTCGACATCATTGGCGGCTCCAGTGGCTCGCCGGTGCTCAATGCCGCCGGTGAGCTGGTGGGCGTGCAGTTCGACGGCAACATCGAGCAGACCGGCAACCAGTTCGGCTACGAGGGCCGCGAGGCCCGCGCCATTGCCGTCGACGTGCGGGCGATGCTGGAGGCGCTGCGGGTGGTTTACGGCGCCGATGCGCTGGTGGGCGAGCTGCTCGCCCGTTGATCGGGCGTAGTGCCGCGACTTCATCGGCGAGATCGAGCATCCATGCGGTTCTTCAGGCCAAATTGGCTGGAAATCCGCATGGGAAGCGCGAGATCGCCCTTGATCATGCTGCTGCCTTGCGCCACAAAATTGCGCCTCAAGCGATCCATACAGAAGTACAGGCCCGTGGCATGACCCCGGCTGGGCTCCATCAACGCCTTGCGGCGCTCGCGGCCTCTCTCCAATCCCGCCCCGATGCGCTTGCCCTGCTGGCGCTGGGCTCGGTGGGGCGGGAGACCGCGCGCATTGACGCGTGGTCCGACCTGGACTTCTTCGTGATCGTGCGCCCGGGCGCCAAGGCAGCGTATGTGCGTGAACTGGACTGGCTGGCTGCGGCGCACCCCATTGCCTGGGCGTTCAAGAACACCGCCGATGGCTACAAGGCCTTGATGGCCGACGGCGTGCTGTGCGAGTTTGCGGTGTTCGAGCCGCAGGAGCTGCCGGGCATTCCGTTTGCGCCGGGGCGCTGGATCTGGCGCCGCGAGGAAGAGGTGCCCGAGCATTGGGCTACGCCCGTGCCGGAGCTGCCGCAGCCGCAAAGCGCGGACTGGCGTGTGGGCGAGGCGCTGAGCAATCTGCTGGTCGGGCTGCAGCGTTACCTGCGCGGAGAGCGGGTGGCTGCCATGCGCATGGTGCAGGTGTATGCCATGGACCGGGTGATGGAGCTGATCGACGCGGCCGAGGCGCATGCGCCTGGTGTGAGCCGAGATCCGTTCACGGCTGATCGGCGCTTCGAGCTGCGTCACCCCGCGCGCGCAAGCGAAGTGCGTGGCTGGGCTCCGGGCATTGACCGTACGCCGCAAGCGGCGCTCGCGCTGCTTGATGAACTGGCGCGCCACCAAAGCCTGCCCGAGGCGGTGGCCGCGCGCATCCGGGCCCTGGCGGCGCAGTGTGGCGCGCCGCACCCAGATCGGCCCAAGGCTTGATCAGCTTGCGGCGCGCTCGATCGCTGCGCTGCCGATGTACACGCCAAAGCTCTCGCACCAGATCGTGAGGGTGTGGAACTGTGAAGGGTCCACGCCGGGCGGGAGCAGGTAGTTTTGCGCGCCCTCGAAGCTGCGCAGGCGTGCCAGCTTCACGCGCCCTGTGTCGGCCTTGAACGCAGATTCCTCGCCCACCGCCCGGGTGTTCAGGTAGAGCCAGTAGTTGGGGCCGGGGCCAGCCTTGAAGTCGCTGTTCAGGCGCAGAACCCAGCCCTGCTCGGTCTGCATGAAGCTGCCTGTGCCGTTGGCCCAGTGGATGGGATCACGGCCAGGCGCCGACTCATCGAAGCGAAAGCGCTGCGTTGCCTGGGCTGCTTGGCCGGGCATGCCTTGAGCCTGCATGGGCACAGGCGGCGCGTCGTTTGCGGGCGGTGGCGCGAACAGAAACGGAAAGGCGATCAGCATCGCAATGGCGCCGATCGCCACGCCGACGACAAGACTTGCCAGCGCGATCAGGCTGGTTTTGAGCGAGGGCAGGGCAAGGCGCATGGCAATGAAGCGGTCTGGGCAGAATGCCGGTCGGTCGCGTAGAGAAGGCGCGGACTTACAGATCCGCGCTCAGGGAAAACACGGAAATTGCACTGCGGTCGGCTGTACCGAGTGCTGGGCCGAAGCCGCTTTCCGCATGTCTGGTGCGGCTTTCCGGCCATTTTGGCCTGAAGAAGCGCATGAACGCTGGATATGGCAAAGAAAAACCCGCATGAATCAAGCATTCATGCGGGTCTTGAGGGCAAATCGGCCGGAAAGCCGCGCCAGGCAAGCGAGAAGGCTTAGAGGCGCATCTCCAGTCGGATCGAACCGTTGATGTCGGTGCGCTGGTTGCTCACGGTCTTCTGCAGCTGGTTCGGCAGCAGGAAGCTCGACTCCGTGACGCTGTCATCAGCCGAGAGGTTGGACAGCGTGAAGCGCACACGCGTAGTGCTGTTGACGACGTACAGCGCGAAGACGTCGTACACGTGGCGGGTGGAGAGGCGCTGCTGCTGCTCGTTGGTGATCTGCGTGGTGTAGGCCGGCGTCCAGTTGACGTTGCCGCCCACCGACCACGGCGTGCCGCGGAAGCGGTAGTCCACACCGAAGTTGCCGGTGGCGCGCGGCTGCTGGTCGATGAAGTTGTACGGGCCGCGCACCTGATCCACCCTGCTGTCGAACACCGACAGGTTGGTGCGGAAGTTCAGCGGGATGGCGTCGTCGATCAGTTCGGTGAGCTGGAACTTGGCGTCGAACTCGATGCCGCGGGTTACGGCGTTGCCCAGGTTCACCGGGCGGGATACGTAACGCGGCACCGGCGCCCAGCTCACGGTCTCCAGGCTCGTGGCGTTGCGGATCAGGTCCTTGATTTGCCGCTGGAACAGGTTCACCGACAGGATGCCACCGCTCTTGAAGTAGTGCTCGTAGGCGATGTCGATGCCGTTGGCGCGCTCGGGCTTGAGTTCGGCATTGCCGGCGCGGTCCGGGCTGGTGGGTGTATTGGCGCCAGGCACGGGGAACTGCGTGTTCAGGCTGGGCCGGGCAATCAGTTGCTGACTGTTGGGCGCGCGGTAGCTTTGCGTGAGCGCAAAGCGGATCTGGTCGCGGCGCGGCTGGGCAAAGCGCCAGACCGCCTGGGCCAGCGGTGTGGTCACGCTGCTTTTGTTGTTGACCGGGGTGCCAGCGTCACTGCTCTTGGTCTCGATGCTCTCCCAGCGCACGCCCACGTAGGTGGACCAGTTGGGCGCTGGGTCCCACTCGTCCTGCACATACAGCGCCTGACGCAGGGTGGAGACGTTCAGCGTGGAGCCGAATTCGGCCAGCTGCGGCACGCCGTTCTGCAGCGTGACGGGGGACTCCTTGCGCTTGACGCCTTCAAGTTCGCCGCCGACAACCAGGCTGTGCGTGCCGTCCAGCGAATGCGTCAGCTTGCCGGCCAGATTCCAGCTGCGGTCGGTGATGTCGTTGCTGCTTTGCTGGATGAGGTTCTGCGCACCGCTGCCGTCGAACTGGCGCAGGGTCGAGGCGCTGTCCAGCTTGAACTGGCCGCCGCTGGCACGCAGCTCGTAGCGGGCCTTTTCGTTCAGGCGCTTGTTGAGCTGGGTGTTGAAGCGCGTCACCCAGAAGTCGCCCTTGTTGTTGAACTCGCTTGTCGCATACGGCGCTGTGCCCACGGGCTGCTCCAGCGTCCCGGACGAGCGGTTCTTGAATTCGTTGCGCACAACGAAGGGCTGGATGCTGAACATCTCGCCCTGGCCCAGGCGCCACTGGAAGCGGCCGCTGCCAAACAGGCGCGTTGTGTCGTTCACGGACTCGCTGCGGGTACGCTGATCAAAGCTCAGGTTGCCGCCGGGCAGATCGGTGTAGGTGGTGCGGCTCTCGTTGCTGTTGCGGTTGCGGTCGTGGCCGGCACTCAGGGTCGCGTTGTAGGTACCCGTGGTGCTGAGCACGCCGTTGCGGTTCCAGCTCGCGTTGCCAGACGGCTCGCCGCGCTCGAACTGCAGGCTCGCGCGAACATCATTGGACAGCTGGCGCAGTGGCTCGCGCAGGATGATGTTGATGGTGCCGGCGATCGCGCGGGCGCCGGTTTCCGCGGTGGGCGCGCGCAAGATCTCGATGCGCTCGACCTGCTCAGGGGTGATCTGCTCGATCGAGAAGCCCGGCGGAATGCGCTCGCCATTGATCAGGATCTGTGTGAAGCCGCCGCCCATGCCGCGCATGCGGATCGGGCCGCCGCGCCCCGGGGGGCCGCCCTGCGTGACGCCGGGCATGCGCCGCAGCACATCGCCCAGGTTGCTGTCGCCGTACTGTTCGATGGTCTGGCGGTCGATCACGATCTTGCTGGCCGTGCTGTTGCGGCGCTGGTCGTTCTCACCGGTGCGGTTGCCCGTGACTTCCACGCCGGGCAGCACGCGCTGGGCCGGCGCGCCGGCCGGGCGGCCGGTGGTGGGCGCAGGCGCTGCAGCGGGTGCGGGTGCAGCGTCCGGCGTGCCAGCCGGCGCCGGTGCAGGCGCAGCAGGCGGAGTGGCGGTGGCCGGCGCCGGTGCAGGACTGGGTGCGGGTGTCGGTGCCGGGCTCTGCTGTGCGTGAGCGGCAAAGGCCAGGCTCAGGGCAAGCGCCAGGGCGGACGGTGCAAAGCGGGCGGAGCGAACAGTGTGCTGGGCGGGCATGGATGCAGTCTTGAGAGGAGGGGTGTTTGACGCCCCTGCGCGGTGGGGGCCGGCGGGGTCGCTGATGTTGTGTCCGTGGCCTGAAGAAGTTCCCGCAGGACGCGAAACCCGGCAATCTACACGCGCGCAAGCCCGAGCCGTCAGCGGGTAAACGCCTGTCCAGTTGCTGTCGGGCGCAAGGCTGGCTTGCTGCGCGCCGCCGTACTGTGGGGCGCGCAGCGAGTCTTAAGATGGGGGTCTTGTCTGTGCAGGATTGCGTCATGACCCCGGTTTCGACCGCCCAGGCGGCCTCAGCCTCCGTGCTGCACCCGGCCGCCGAGCGCGCAGCGGACGGCCCGCAGCGCCGCCGCGAAGACATTGCCACCATCAGCTTCATCGGCCTGTCGCACGGCACCTCGCACTTTTTCCACCTGCTGCTGGCCGCGCCACTGTTTCCGTTTTTGGCCCAGGCCTTCAGCGTGAGCTACACGCAGCTCGGCTTGCTGATGACGGTGTTCTTCACGGTTTCGGCCATCGTGCAGGCCGGCGCCGGCTTTGTGGTGGACCGCGTGGGCGCCCGGCCGGTGCTGTATTTCGCCATCAGCTGCTTTGCGGTCGCCGCGTTCTCTGCGGCGGCAGCACCCATGTTCTGGACGCTGTATGCCAGCGCGGCGCTGGCTGGCCTGGGCAACGGCGTGTTCCACCCGGTCAACTATTCCATCCTGAACGCGCGTGTGGCCAAGCCGCGCCTGGGCCACGCGTTCTCGGTGCACGGCATCACGGGCAACCTGGGCTGGGCTTTCGCGCCGGTGTTTCTGGCCGGCATTGCGGCGGCCACCAGCTGGCGCCATGCGCTGGCGGCAGCGGGCTGCGCGGCGCTGGCCTCGCTCGCGGTGCTGTTAAGCCAGCGCAAGCATCTGGATGACAGCGCCCTGGCGGCGCAACGCGCGGCCGAACGGCAGAGCCAGAAAGCCGGGGAGAGCAACGCGCTGGCCTTCATGGCCAACCCGGCGGTGTGGATGTGCTGGACCTTCTTTTTCTTCACCACCATGGCGGTCGGCGCCATCCAGAGCTTTGCGCCCACGGTAGCCACGTTGGAATACGGCTTTTCGGCAGAACTGTCGTCCACCATCATCACGGTCTATATGGTGGTGTCGGCCGTGGGCATGCTGCTCGGCGGTTGGGTCGTGGCGAAGTTTGATCGGTACGACGGCATCATCGCCGTGGCGCTGGCGATCAGCGCGCTGGCGGCGGTGCTGATCGCCGCGAAGGCGCTGGCCGGGCTGGGCATGTTGCTCCTGCTGGCGGTGATGGGCTTTGGCGCCGGTATGGCCGGGCCATCGCGCGACATGCTGATCCGCGCGGCGGCCACCAAGGGCGCCCTGGGGCGGGTCTATGGTGTGGTGTACAGCGGGCTGGATGTGGGCCTGATGGTGGCCCCGGCGCTGTTCGGCTGGTTGCTGGACCATGGCCATACCAACAAGATCTTCGCGTTTGTGGCGGTGTTCCAGACGCTTGCGATCCTGACCGCCTGGCGGGTGGGCAGCCGCACTGCACAGGCTGCACCGGTGGCCGCATGAACGTGCGCTCGCTCGGGTTACAGACCCATCTGATGTTTGCCCGCTTCGATGGCCAGATCATCGAACGGCCGGATTGCATTGTGGTGCGTACGCCGGGCAACCCGACCTTCTACTGGGGCAATTTCCTGCTGTTTCCGCAGGCGCCCAAGGGCTTTGATGACATCAAGTGGATTGCCCGCTTTCACGAGGAGATCGGCGCGCACCAGCCGGAGAGTCAGCACATCGCCCTGGCCGTGGATGGCCCGTCTCCCGGCAGGATTCCCCAGGCCTTCAAGGACCTGGGCTTCGAGTATTTCGAGAACGCGACCTTGGTTCTGGATGCGCTGCCGCCTGCCCCGGCGCTCGCCAGCAGCGACGTGCAGATCCGGCCGATCGACTACGCCACCGAGTTGGAGGCCGTGATCGCGCTGGAGTTGAGCGACGGCGCCGATGGCTACGAGCCCGTGGGCTATGAGATCTTTCGCCGCAAGCAGCATGCACGCTATGCCGCCATGGCGCACGCCGGCATGGGGCGCTGGTTTGGCGCCTGGCTGGGCGATCAGCTCGTGGCCGGCTGCGGCCTGTTTCACGAAAGCCGCCTTGGGCGCTTTCAGTATGTGATGACGCATGAGCAGTTTCGTGGCCGTGGGATTTGCACTCGCTTGATCCATGAGGCCGCGCGGACAGCCATGGAGCAATGGCACTGCGAGCGCCTGGTGATCGAAGCCGAGCCCGAGGCGGCCGGCCATCGCGTGTATCGCCGCGTCGGCTTTCGGCTCAAGGAATCCAACTGGGGCATGCAGCTGCGGTCCCCGGCTGACCGCAAACCCCAAGCCCTTCCTTAGCCATGAGCCTTGCCATGCTGCCGCAAACACCGGCCACCACGGACCTCTGCGACACCCACGAAGACCGCCTGACCGATGGCCGGCTGCGCGTACTGCCCGACGTGTTCCGCCTCGCGCTCGGCCAGCGCAGCGCGGCCTGCGGCCCGGCCGTCACACTCAAGCTGTTCGAGGACAACACGCTGGTGCGCGCCCAGCTGGAAGCACCGGGTGAGGGCAGGGTGCTGGTGGTGGATGGCGGGGCCAGCCTGCGCCGCGCACTGGTGGGCGGCAACCTGGGCAAGTTGGCCGAGCAGAACGCCTGGGCCGCAGTTCTTGTGAACGGGGCCGTGCGCGATGCTGATGAGCTGGACGCCTGCACTGTCTGTGTCCGTGCGCTGGGTGCCAGCCCGCGCAAGACGCCCAAGGGTGGCGCGGGCAGCGTGAACGTGCCGGTGGACATCGCAGGCGTGACCGTGCGGCCAGGCGAGTGGATCTATATCGACCGCGACGGCATTCTCGTCAGCACCGAGGCGCTGTAGGCCAGGCGTGCGGTGAAGCCGTGTGCATTTGCGCTGATCGCCTGAACGCGTGAGCGCAAGGGGGCGGCAGCACTCGTAAGCTGGCGGTCTCTCCCACCTCTCTCCCATGCCCCCGGAGACTCCCATGGCCCGCCTGCTCTTCGTCTACGGCACCCTGCGCCGCGGCGAAACCAACGACATCAACCGCTTCGAACCCGCGCCCAGGTACGTGGGCGAAAGCCGCATCCGCGGCTATCTCTATGACCGTGGCACCTACCCCGGCCTCGTGCTGGACGGCTCCGGCGACTGGGTGGTGGGCGAGGTGTATGACATCGCCCCCGCGCTCGAACCCCAGCTCGACGCCCTGGAAGCCGAATACCCCGCCGCGCCCGACGAGTTCCCCAAGGAAACGGTGCGCCTGACGGTGAATGACGAGCGCGAAAGCGCCATCGTCTACGCCATGCACAAAAAGTTCGCCGCTGAGGCGACGCCGATTGCCGGGGGCGACTGGGTGGCGTACCGCAGGCTGCGTGATGCAGGGGCGCTGTTGCCGGATGCGGAGGATGCGTGATCGAGTCATGGGACCGGATAGCCTGCCGGTCGTGGCATCGATGACTACATCTATTGACGAGAACCAATCGAATGCGACGACGCCTCGATACACATGAGCAATGCCTGAAGGCGTTCACGGCTGAACTCAAGACGGAGATCCGGTCCAGCCTATCGGCTTGGGACACGCTGGATCGAAAAGAGGCAAGCGGTCGGCGGATGGCCTACATGCAGGTCGTTACGCTCATCAAGCGGCACGCTGAAGCTCACGGTATTCCGCTTGCCGATTTGGGTCTGGTGGACTACGAGGTGCCGGCTAGCCCGCTCTAGCTGGTTTGTGTTTCGCCTCTGTGGAGTTTCGTCAGGGGCCGATAGCTTCCTTTAGGCGTTATTTCGCTATTTGAAATGCGCTTTTCGAGTGATGAAACGCCCTGCGGCGCCGCCGCATCCGCGCGTTTCACGATTCCTCATCTCGTTTCATATTGTGATTGACACAAGTCAAATCATTGATTTTGAACGAGAAAAAATTCTTATATAAGACATAAGAATTGGTTTGCTGCAGCGCAAAACCGTCCTATCCTGAACCCAAGCCCAACGCACTTGTGACATGGCAGCCGCGTACCCCGCGCCGCCATGCCGCGCCAGCGCAAGCCCGGTCTGCCGACCGGGTTGTTTCAGCGAGTGGTTCGACCACTAACCGCCGCGCCAGCGCGCCGGCCTGCCGCACGCGGCAGCCGCGCACACCCCTGAATGTCCATGCGTCACCGCACAGATTTCTTTTTTTGTCTCAACAGGAGTGGAAACCATGTCTTCACGTGAACTCGAAGCCCAGAAGCTGCAACGCGAATGGGAGACCAGCCCCCGCTGGAAGGGCATCAAGCGCGGCTACACCGCTGAGGACGTCGTGCGTCTGCGCGGCTCCATCCAGATCGAGCACACCCTGGCCAAGCGCGGCTCCGAAAAGCTCTGGAAGCTGCTCAACGAAGAGCCCTTCATCAACGCCCTGGGCGCGCTCACCGGCAACCAGGCCATGCAGCAGGTCAAGGCCGGCCTGAAGGCGATCTACCTGTCCGGCTGGCAGGTGGCGGGCGACGCCAACCTGGCTGGCGAGATGTACCCCGACCAGTCCCTGTACCCGGCCAACTCGGTGCCGCAGGTGGTCAAGCGCATCAACAACACCTTCACCCGCGCCGACCAGATCCAGTGGAGCGAAGGCAAGAACGACATCGACTTCTTCGCGCCCATCGTGGCCGACGCTGAAGCCGGCTTCGGCGGCGTGCTGAACGCCTTCGAACTGATGAAGGCCATGATCGAGGCTGGGGCCTCGGGCGTGCACTTCGAAGACCAGCTCGCTTCCGTGAAGAAGTGCGGCCACATGGGTGGCAAGGTGCTCGTGCCCACGCGTGAAGCCGTGGCCAAGCTGGTTGCTGCCCGTCTGGCCGCGGATGTGATGGGCGTGCCCACGCTGCTCGTGGCCCGTACGGACGCCGAAGCTGCTGATCTGGTGACGAGCGACGTGGACGACACCGACAAGCCCTTCTGCACCGGCGAGCGCACGGTGGAAGGCTTCTACCGCACCAAGCCCGGTCTGGATCAGGCCATCAGCCGCGGTCTGGCCTATGCGCCCTACGCAGACCTCGTGTGGTGCGAGACCGGCAAGCCGGACCTGGCCTATGCCAAGGCCTTTGCCGAAGCCATCCACAAGCACTTCCCGGGCAAGATGCTGGCCTACAACTGCTCGCCGTCCTTCAACTGGAAGAAGAACCTGGACGACGCGACGATTGCCAAGTTCCAGCGCGAACTCGGTGCCATGGGCTACAAGTTCCAGTTCATCACCCTGGCCGGCTTCCACAGCCTGAACTACTCCATGTTCAACCTGGCCTACGGCTATGCCCGCGACAACATGAGTGCCTTCGTGCAGCTGCAGGAAGCCGAATTTGCCGCGGCCGAGAAGGGCTTCACCGCCGTGAAGCACCAGCGCGAAGTCGGCACCGGCTACTTCGACGCCGTGACCACCACGATCGAGAAGGAAGCCTCCACCGCAGCCCTGAAGGGCTCGACCGAGGACGAACAGTTCTTCGACAAGAAGGTCGCCTGAACCTGATACGGTGAGCAAGCCTGCCGGGCGCTGCAGATCCGCGGCGCACCGCGCGAGGCAGGAGGAGACGGCGTGGCCAGCCGCGGGAGACACCGCAGCAGCCCGCCAGCCTGGCCGGCATCCGCAAGGAGCCGGCCTTTTTGCTTCTGTGAGGTGCCACACGACTTGGCGCCTTGTGCGCCGCAGCGAACTGCGCGGGGATTGCGCGGCTTATCGGCGCTTCAGCTTGATCGTGCAGTGCCGAAAATCAGGACAGGCACCACTCCATCCCTCTGAGCCCATCATGGCCCAAGCAATGACCCCGGTCGATCCGCGGTCAATTCCCATCGGCAAGCCGCTGCGCGACCCCGTGTATGCGCGCGACGGCACGCTGCTGCTTGCCAAGGGCCAGATCGTGCCGAACGTGCAGTCCCTGGAGCGCATCAAGGGCAACGGATTCTTCCGCCCCTCGTTTCTCGAAACCCAGCTGATGGCCGAGCTGCCGCGGCTGGAGGAACATACCCGCCCCGAGCTGCTGCACCCCAACGCCCCGCCAGAGCCCGAGAAGCCCCGGCCGGTGGTGGGCGTGGTCGGCAAGAAGGCCAAGCGCGCCATTTCCAGCAGCCGCGTGCTGCGCGTGACGGCTGCAGGCGGCACGGAAAGCTTCAACGTCGTGCTGATCGGCGGCCTGGAAGGCAAATCGCTGGTCATCAGTGCGCCGGAGCGTGAGGGCAAGCTGGTCTTCGTCAAGGAAGGTCAGGCCTGGGACATCCGCGGATTCTCCGGGCAGGAGGTTTTCACCTTCCAGCTCGAAGTGACCAAGGTTGCGTTCTCGCCCTTTCCTTATGTGCACCTCAGCTGGCCCACGGCCAACGCGGTGAGCCGCGCCCCCGTGCGCTCCACGCGGCGCGCGGTGTGCATGCTGCCCTGCGTGGCCAAGGTGCCCATCACTCGCCACAGCCTGGGCAAGGCCACCACCGAGCTTGAAGACCTGCATGGCATGCTGCTCGATCTGTCGGACAGCGGCGCCCGCATGGGCCTGGGCCGGCGCCTGCCGCCGGAGGTGGAGCGCTTCGAGCTCGCCTTCCGTGTGAAGGTGGGCGAGCGCATCCGGCTGATCAAGGTGGACGCCAAGGTCGCCCGCGAGCTGGAGCCCGCCGGCGATCACGAATACGTTTATGGCCTCTCCTTTACCGCGCCGGACGAGGAAACCTGGTTCGCCATGCACGCCTACGTACTGCAGCAGATCGTCCAAGAGCTCGAAGTGCCGATTTATGCCGTGGATGACTGATTTTAACCGACTAGCTTGACCGGAAACGATCCAATCCAGTCAAAATCAGTACACGATGGGCTGAAGATCCGCACCAAGCAAGCGGTAAGGCGGGTATCCCACACATCTCCAAGGCTCGGCCGAATTCAACTTATTCTTTTGGCTGATTCCGTGAGATTCACAGATGCGCCAGCGCGTCGGTCGACCGTCTGAACCCTAGCGGTCCCAATAGCTCGGGTTCGAGTAGGTCTGCTTGAGCGTGTCGATCAGCACCCGCACGCGCAGCGGTAGATGCCGGCGCTGCGGAAACACCGCAAAGATGCCCGTGGTCGGCGCCGCAAACTCATCCAGTACGGTCGTCAGCCGGCCGGCCGCCACATCCGCACCCACCTCCCACCAGCTGCGCCAGGCCAGGCCGCAGCCGGCCAGCGCCCATTCGTGCAGTACGGCGCCGTCGCTGCATTCCAGATAGGGCTGCGGGCGCACCAGGGTCGCTTCGCCGCCCACCGTGAACTGCCAGCCACGCTGGCCGCTGCCAGGCCCCAGCGCCGGGCCGAGAGTCAGGCAGCGGTGTTTGCCGAGATCGTCCAGGCTGCGCGGCGTGCCGGCGCGCTTGAGGTAGCTGGGCGCCGCCACCAGCACGCGGCGGTTGTCCGCCAGGCGCAGGGCCACGAGACCGGAGTCCGCCAGATCGCCAATGCGGATCGCGCAGTCAAAGCCTTCGTTGATCAGATCCACCAGCCGGTCCGACAGGTCGAGCGAGACCGTCACCTCCGGGTAGTTGCCGGAGAAGGCGGGCAGCAGTGGGGCCACATGCCGGCGCCCGAAGCCCGCGGGGGCCGACACCTTCACATGCCCGCTGGGCTTGATGCCGCCTTCGGACACAGCGGCCTCGGCATTGGCCAGATCCGACAGGATGCGCTGGCAGTCTTCCAGAAAGGCCTGGCCCTCGTGCGTGAGGCTGATGCGCCGCGTGGTGCGGATCAACAGCTTCACGCCCAGGCGCTCCTCGAGCATGTCCACCCGCCGGCCGGCCATGGCTGGGGCGATGCCCTCGGCTGCCGCTGCGGCCGTGAGGCTGCCCTTGGTGGCCACGGCGACGAAGGTGGAAATCTGCTTGAAATGGTCCATGGGCGGGTCTGGAAGGCGCGAGGGCAGGGCGATTACTGCACGAAAGTAAAAGATAACCCCGCTTCAGGCGGCCGAATAGCGGCAATTTGTATGGCTAAAGTCTTCGCCATGCCCAACTCCACGCCATCCGCCCTGCCTGCCGTGCGCGCCGTCGTCTTCGACGCCTACGGCACGCTGTTCGACGTGTATTCGGTCACGGCCAAGGCGGAGCAGTTGTTCAACGGGCAAGGCGCCCCGCTGGCCCAGCTCTGGCGCGACACGCAGATCGGCTACACGCGTCTGTACACGCTGTCTGGCCGCTACAAGCCGTTCTGGGACATCACGCGCGACGCGCTGCGTTTTTCTGCCGAGAAACTCGCCTTGAACCTGTCTGCCGAGCAGGAAAACGCGCTCATGCAGGAGTACGCCTGCCTGACGTCGTTTCCGGAAAACCTGGCCACGCTGCGCGAACTGAAGGCCCGCGGCCTGCCGCTGGGCATTCTGTCCAACGGCAATACGCAGATGCTCGAGATTGCCGTGCGCTCGGCGCGCATGGAAGGCCTGTTCGATCACGTGCTCTCGGTGGACGCAGTGCGCAAGTTCAAGACGGCGCCCGAGGCCTATGCGCTGGGCCCGGCGGCCCTTGGCGTGCCTGCGTCCGAGATTCTTTTCGTCTCCAGCAACGGCTGGGACGCCTGCTGTTCCACCTGGTACGGCTACCGCAGCTTCTGGGTCAATCGCACCGGCCAACCCGCCGAGCGCCTTGACGTGAGCCCCACACACACGGGCCGCACACTCACCGACCTGCTGCCGCTACTGGCCTGAATCCAAGCTTCTGCGACTTTCATTGTCCTCTTCACATCGCCACGGAATCATCACCATGACCCAACGCACCACCTACCACGGCCTGCAAGTGGCCACGTCCCTGGCCAAGTTCATCGAAGACCGCGTGCTGCCGGGCACTGGCATCACGGCCAATGCCTTCTGGAAGGGCTTCGATGCGCTGGTGCACGATCTCGCACCCAGGAACGCCGCCCTGCTGGCCGAGCGTGACCGCCTCCAGAGCGAGATGGATGCCTGGCACCGCAAGCACCCCGGCCCGATCAAGAACATGAAGGCCTACAAGGCCTTCCTGGGCGAGATCGGCTACCTCAAGCCCGTGCCCAAGAAGGTCAAGGTCACCACGGCGAATGTGGATGCCGAACTCGCCCTGCAGGCTGGCCCGCAGCTGGTGGTGCCCATCCTGAACGCCCGCTATGCGCTCAATGCCGCCAACGCCCGCTGGGGTTCGCTCTATGACGCGCTGTACGGCACGGACGCCATCAGCGAGGAGGGCGGAGCCACCCGTGCCGGTGCCTACAACGCCGTGCGCGGCGCCAAGGTCATCGAATACTGCCGCTACGTGCTGGACCGCACCGCGCCGCTCAAGAGCGGCTCGCACATCGACTCCACCGGCTACGCAGTCAAGGACGGCGCGCTCATCGTCACCCTCAAGAACGGCAAGACCACGACCCTGAAGACCGCCAAGCAGTTCATCGGCTATCAGGGCGACGCCAATGCGCCCAGCGGTGTGCTGCTCAAGCACAACGGGCTCCATCTGGACATTCGCATCGATCGCAACACCGCGATCGGCAAGGACGATCCCGCCGGCGTGTGCGACCTCGTGGTCGAAAGCGCCCTGTCCACCATCCTGGATCTGGAAGACTCCGTGGCCGCGGTGGACGCCGAGGACAAGCTGCTGGCCTATGCCAACTGGCTGGGCATCCTGCAGGGCACGCTGACGGAGGAAGTCGCCAAGGGCGGCAAGACCTTCACGCGCCGCATGAATCCGGACCGCGCCTACACCGGTGCCGATGGCAAGCCCGTCAGCCTGCACGGCAGAAGCCTCCTGTTCGTGCGCAACGTGGGTCACCTGATGACCAACCCGGCCATTCTCTACGGTGATGGCAAGGAGATCCCGGAAGGCATCATGGACGCCGTGATCACCACCACGATCGCGCTGCATGACCTGAAAGGCAAGAACGCCAACGGCATCCGCAACAGCCGCACAGGCAGCGTCTACATCGTCAAGCCCAAGATGCACGGCCCGGACGAAGTGGCCTTCGCCGCCGAGCTCTTCAGCCGCGTGGAAAAGATGCTGGGCCTGCCCGACAGCACCGTGAAGCTGGGCATCATGGACGAGGAGCGCCGCACCAGCGTCAATCTCAAGGCCTGCCTGGCTGCGGCCGCCAGCCGCGTGGCTTTCATCAACACTGGCTTCCTGGACCGCACCGGTGACGAGATGCATACCTCCATGCTCGCCGGCCCCATGCTGCGCAAGGGCGACATGAAGACGAGCAGCTGGATCGCCGCCTATGAGCGCAACAACGTGCTCACGGGCCTGGCCTGCGGCCTGCGTGGCCGCGCCCAGATCGGCAAGGGCATGTGGGCCATGCCGGACCTGATGGCCGCCATGCTGCAGCAGAAGTTGGGCCACCCGAAGGCCGGCGCCAACACCGCCTGGGTACCCAGCCCCACCGCTGCCACCCTGCACGCCATGCACTACCACCAGGTGGACGTGTTCGCCGTGCAGAAGGAGATCGAGAAGACACTCGACACCGTGGATCACGACGCGCTCCTGAACGACCTGCTGACCATCCCCGTGGTGGCCAAGCCCAAATGGGGCGACGCCGAGAAGCAGGCCGAGCTGGACAACAACGTGCAGGGCATCCTGGGCTATGTGGTGCGCTGGGTGGACCAGGGCGTGGGCTGCTCCAAGGTGCCGGATATCAACGGCGTGGGCCTGATGGAAGACCGCGCCACGCTGCGTATCTCCAGCCAGCACATCGCCAACTGGCTTGCGCATGGCATCGTGACCGAAAAGCAGGTCAAGGACACCTTCCGCCGCATGGCCAAGGTGGTGGACGGCCAGAACGCCGGTGACCCGCTCTACAAGCCCATGGCCGGCGCCTTTGAGAAGAGCGCGGCCTACCAGGCCGCGCTGGACCTCGTCTTCAAGGGCAAGGAGCAGCCCAGCGGCTACACCGAGCCGCTGCTGCACGCCTGGCGCCTGAAGGTGAAATCCGCAGGCTGACCAGCGGCCGGGCACGGCCCGAGCGATAAGCTTGCGCCGTGCCCCAGACCGACTACCAGCCGGACCGCCTTACCGCCGGCAGCTACCTGACTGACCCCGCGCACTACGACGCCGCTCATGCGGACGTGGTGAGCGATCTGCCCTTCTGGCTGCGCATGGCCGGAGGTGCGGCCCCGTCGGCGGGGCAGGGCGCGCGCATTCTGGAGCTGGCCTGCGGCACCGGCCGCGTGGCCCTGCATCTGGCCAAGGCGGGCTTTGCCGTCAGCGGTGTGGATTTGTCGAGCGCCTTCATCGAGGCGGCACGCCGCAAGGCGGCTGCGCAGGCGCTGGACGCACGCTTCGCGGTCGGCGACATGCGCGACCCGTCGCTCGCAGACACCCTGCTGGAGGGCCAGCGCTTCGATCGCGTGTTCATCGCGTTCAACAGCCTGGGCCTGATGCTCAATGCCGCGGACCTGAATGCCGCCGTCGCCGCAGCGGCCGCCTGCCTTGCACCGGGCGGCGAACTGGTCATCGACACCTATCCGCCCGACATGGTGCGCGACGCGCCCATGGCCGTGGCCCACCCGGCGATCTTCCCCACCGGCAAGCCCGGCGTGGTCTGGCGCTGGGCCTATGCGCATCCGGAGACCGGCCTGCCGGTGGCCGTCGACCATCGCCACCGCTTCGATGCCGCCACGCGCCTGCTGCGCCACGCCTTCATCATCCACCACGGCGTACCGGCGGCACCGATCCCTGCCCACCTCACCGTGCGCCTGCACAGCGACGCCGAGTTGCAGGCCGCCTTCGACGCCGCCGGCCTGCAGGTGACGCAGCGCATGGGCGATCACCGCGGCGGGCCGATGCGACCTGGGTCGCGGCACAACATCTGGGTCGCTCGCCGCGAGCCGAAGCGCGCCTGATCTGCGGCCCGGTCGCCACGCCGGGCAGACACGCGCCGGCGACCGGCCTATGCTGCGCGCACAAAAATTCTCGGAGGGATGGACATGAAGCGAGGCATCGCAGCCTGGGCGTTGCTGTTGGTATGTGTGTTGGCGGCTGCCGTGATCGGCCTGCTGGCGCCGCTGGAGGCCGGAAAGGCGTCCCGCGAAGCGGCGCAATTGCTCCCGGCCGATGCCGCCTGGCGCGCCGCGCTGCCGGCTGACCCGGAAGCCGCCACCGCGGCCTACCTGGCGCGCATTCCAGCCGCCGCTCAGCAGCGGGTGAATGCCTATGTGGACGGCGAGAACGCCCTGCAATTCTGGGGCTGGCTGGCCGGTCTGGCCGTGGCCGGGGTGCTGCTGTTCACCGGCTGGTCCGCCCGCCTGCGCGATGCGATCGAGGCGCGGGTGCGCGCCAGCGGGCTGCGAACAGCCCTCTACGGCGCGTTGTATGTGTTGATCACAAGCCTGCTGCTCGCGCCGCTGGCCGTGTATTCCGGCTTCTTTCGTGAGCACGCGTTCGGCATGTCCAATCAGACCCTGGCCGCCTGGGTGACCGACCAGGCCGTCGGGCTGGCCGTGTCTGCCGTGCTGGGGGCGCTGGCCATTCTGGTGCTCTATGCCGTGATCCGCCGCGCGCCGCGCAGCTGGTGGGCCTGGGGCGCGGGCGTGGCCACGGTGTTCGGCGCGCTGCTGCTGCTGATCGCGCCGGCCGTGATCGACCCGCTGTTCAACACCTACAAGCCCCTGGCGGCCGGGGAGGTGCGCGACAGCATCCTGTCCATGGCGCGGGCCAACGGCGTGCCTGCCAATGACGTCCTTGAGTTCGATGCCTCGCGCCAGACGCACCGCATCAGTGCCAACGTCAGCGGCATCTTCGGCAGCGCCGCCATCCGCCTGAACGACAACCTGCTCAAGCGCACCAGCCTGCCGGAGATCCGCGCCGTCACCGGGCATGAGATGGGGCATTACGTGCTCAATCACATCTACAAGGCCCTGATCATCATGGGGGTGCTGTTTGTGGCCGTAGGCCTGGCGGTGCATCACATCAGCAGCTGGCTGCTGGCGCGCTACGGCAGCCGCTGGGGCCTGCGCGGTCTGACGGATGTGGCCAGCCTGCCCCTGCTCGCGGCAGTGTTCTCCACGGTCATGCTCTTTGCCACGCCGGTCACCAACAACCTGACCATGAGCCAGGAGATCGAGGCCGACATCTTCGGCATCAATGTGGCGCGCGAGCCCGACGGCTTTGCCGAGGTGGCGCTCAAGCTGTCCGAATATCGGAAGGTCAAGCCGGCTGCGTGGGAAGCCTTCATCTTCAACACCCATCCCTCGGCCTACGACCGCGTGCTGATGGCGATGCGCTGGAAGGCGGAAAACCGCGCTGTGCTCAGTCCGACGCCTGCCACTGCACCGTCCGCAGCCTCCAGCGAATAGCGCGGCGCGCCCGGCTTGAATGCAGTGACCCCGCGTGATGACACAGCGCTGGCCCAGGCCTGCGCCACACTCGCGCGCCGCCTCGGGTTGGGCGAGACCGCACCGGAAGTCATTGGCCGCTTTTCCAACCGGGCCCTGTGGCTTTCGCCGCAGCCGGTCGTGGCGCGGGTGCCGACCGGCACCACTGCCGTGCGCAACGCCAACGCTTTCGCTGCGCGCGAGTGCGCACTGGTGCAGCACCTGGCGCAGCAGGGTGCGCCGGTGATTGGGCCGCTGGATGGCGAGCGGGCGGGGCCGCACCAGGAAGGCGGCTGGACCATCAGCCTCTGGCAGCGCGCCCGCGTGTTGCCCGCTGCGCCAGACCCCGTCGAAAGCGCCGGCGCGCTGGCCGCCTGTCACGCTGCGCTGCGTGCCGTACCGCCGCCCTTGCAGGCCCGGTTTGCTCGTTGGCAGCCATTCGACGAGGTCGACCGACTGCTCGCCCACGCAGCGGTGCAGGCTCGTCTGAGCACCGAGGACCGCGCCCTGCTGGCTGCGCAATCCGCTGCGCTGCGCGCGCAACTGGAGGCGAACACTGCGCCGCTTCAACTGATTCATGGCGACGCACACCTGAACAACGCGCTGCATACGGCGCAGGGCATGCGCTGGCACGACTGGGAAGACGCCTTTCTCGGCCCGGTCGAATGGGATCTGGCCTGTGTGGTCTCCGGCGCGCGGGTCCTGGGTAGCCACGCGGCCTGGAGCGAAGCCGTGCTCGCCGCCTACCCGGCGCCCTGGGATGCCGAACGGCTCCATCTCTGCATCCACGCCCGCACGCTCTTCACCGTGGCGTGGATGGCCGTGCTGTCTGGCGACGACGCGGAAAAGCTCGCACGGCTGCAGGGGCGCCTGCGCTGGCTGCATGAGCAGCCGGCTGCTTGACGGCGCGGCTGCACCGGCGAAGGCACTTCCGTTCAGCGCAGGGGCCGTTTCCGCAGGTCTGATGCGGGTTTCCAAGGCATGTGCCTGAAAGCGCGCTTGCAGCAAGGACCTTGAGGCCGATGCCGTGCGAAGCCGCACCAGACAAGCGGAAGCAGGCAGGGGCCTGTGCAGGTTCGTGCCCGGTGCGGCGCGAGGCTGGGCGGTCCCTGCTCGATACCTCCCGCGGAAACCCACGGTTACCTGCCGATTGGCCGTACGCGGTCGCAGCGCACCGTGGCGTTGATACGCTCTGCGCCTCCATGGAGGGACACCGAGCGATGCACACCCCAGCCCAGCACCCCACGCTGCTCCCGCGCGCGATGCGCCAAGCTTGGCTGATCGCCTGCGCCCTTGGCGCAGCGCTGTTCGTTCAGGCCGCGGCGGGCCAGGCGCCCGAGCCGGTAGCGCAGTCTGCCCCGGTGGCCGTACCGCAGACCGGCCCGCGCTTTGCCTTTGACCCGCCCGAGGAGTTCGTGCCCGGTGATCGCGTGAGCCTGCGCATCCAGGGGCTCGCGCCGGGCAGCCGCGTGCATGTCACGGCGCAGCGGCCGCGGGAAGAGGGCGGGGCGGTGGTGCTGTTCGAGAGCCAGGCGCTGTTCACAGCCAGCCCGCGCGGCGAGGTGAATCTGGCCACGGACGCCCCGGTGAATGGCAGCTACGAAGACGCGGATCTGCGCGGGCTGTTCTGGTCCATGCGGCCGACCAAGACCGCACGGCCCGCCGGCTGGCTGGCCAGCGAGGTGCGCTTCACCGCGCGGCAGGACAGCGCGGCCGGCGCGGTGATCACCGAAGGCAAGCTGCGCGTGACCCTGCAGCGCCCGGGCGTGACCGTGGAGCGCGTCGTGCCCTTCGAAGGCGCCGTGCTTGCGCGGCCGGCCGAGGACGCTCAAAACGGCGCAACCGGTGCCGCCACCCCATTGCCCCGTAAGCGCCCGGCGCTCATCCTGCTGGGTGGCAGCGAGGGCGGCAGCCGTATCACGGCAGACGCGCCGCTCTGGGCCTCGCACGGCTATGTGGCCCTGGCTCTGCCGTACTACTCGCCGCCGAGCTGGGGGCCGACGGTGGGCGCAGATGGCAAGCCGATCATCGGGCCGGACGGCAAGCCCGCGATGGGCCCTCAGCCGGCCGAGCTGCCCAGCCTGCCGCCCAGCTTTGTGGACATCCCGATCGACCGCCTGCAGACCGCGCGCGACTGGCTGGCGCAGCAGCCGGGCGTGGATGCAGATCGCATCGGCATCATGGGCACCAGCAAGGGCGCGGAATTCGTGCTGCTGGCGGCCACGCGCATGCCCTGGGTGCGCGCAGTGGTCGCGGTGGTGCCTACGGACGTGGTCTGGGAGGGCTGGGGGCCGGATGCGCCCGTGCCCGGCCAGCGCAGCAGCTTCTCCTGGCAGGGCAAGCCGCTGCCCTTTGTGCCCTACAAGGGCATGAACGAGGAGTTTGCCGGCTTTGCCACCGGCGCCGAGGTGCGCCTGCGCCGCCCGCAGGACGCCGGCCGCGAGGCCCATCCGGACCGTGTGGCCGCGGCGCGCATTCCGGTGGAAAACTATGCGGGGCCGCTATTGCTGATCGGCGGCATGGACGATCAGGTCTGGGCCTCCGGCCCCATGGCGCGCAACATTGCCGATGCACGGCGCCGCGCCAATCTGCCGGTGGTCAGTCTGGTGTACGAGGGCGGCGGCCATGCCCTGGGCGGCCACGGCTGGAGCCCGACCACGACGTACAACGCCACGCCCTACAAGATCGGCGGCACCCCGGCGGCGGAGGCGCGCTCGCAGGCCGATGCCTTTGCCAAGACCATCCAGTTCCTGCGCAGCAGTCTGGGGCAGTAGGGCCGCAGTCACGTGGGCATCCGGGGACGTGCGGGAGCCCGAACAGTTCAATCAGATTGCCAATGGCAATTAAATTCAGGGTGAACAGATCGCACACGCGGCAGCGGAACGCTGCCCCCGTACACGGAGGATGCCGTGGTCACTCGCAACGCCCCTGAAGCTTCCGATACGCAAGCGCCATCGGCAGACCCGCCCGCCAGCCCACTGGCCGAGCGCGCCGCCCGCCTGCGCGCCTTCAACCGCTTCTACACCCACCGCATTGGCGCCACCCGTCAGGACTATCAGGACAGCCCCTACACCCTGGCGGAGATGCGCATCCTGTACGAGCTGGCGCATCGGGACGGTGCCACGCTCTCCAGCCTCTCGCACGAACTCGGACTGGACGCCGGCTACCTCTCCCGCACCCTCAAGCGCTTCACCCAGCAGGGCCTGGTGGCCAAGTGGCAGAGCAAGGCGGATCACCGGCAGATGCTGCTCACGCTCACCAAGGCCGGGCGCGAAGCGTTTGCGCCCTTTGATGTGCGCAGCCAGCAGCAGGCCGAAAGCCTGCTCGCCGCGCTGCCCGAGGCCGGCCAGACCGAACTGATCGCCCATCTGGCGCAGGCCGAGGCCTTGCTCACCGGCAGCCGGACCGACGTGGAGCTGCGCACCCATCGCCCCGGCGACATGGGTTGGGTGATCGAGGCCCACGCCCGCCTGTACGCGCAGGAGTACGGCTTCAACGGCGAGTTCGAGCTCATGGTGGCTGAGATCTGCGCCCACTTCCTCAAGCACTTCGACCCCGAGCGGGAACGCTGCTGGATCGTGGAACGCGCCGGTCAGCGCCTGGGCTGCGCCTTCGTAGTGCAAAAGAGCAAGGCCGTGGCGCAGCTGCGCTGCGTGCTTCTGGAGCCCGCCGCCCGCGGCCTGGGCCTGGGCAGGCGCCTGGTGAACGAAGCCATCGGCTTCGCGCGCGACTGCGGCTACCGCGAGATGGTGCTCCAGACCAACGACTGCCTGCATGCCGCCCGCGCGCTGTACGAGCAGGCCGGCTTCACGCTGAAGAGCGAGGAGCAGCACGAGCGCTTCGGCGTGAAACTGGTGGGGCAGGAGTGGGTACTGAACTTGGACGGCCGGAAGTGATTTAAACCAGAATGATAAAGCGCCGTTTTCCGCTTGTTGGAAGACCGTCTTGACCAGATCATGGTCATAAAAGAATAGATCCGAAAATAACCTAAACCAGCACTGGAGCGCGTCTCCGGGCAGCCCTGCTACCACTGAAACGAAGCAGTTGCGACCGCCGGGGCCCCCGAAAGCGTGACAAAAGTCACAGACGGCACCCCCGTCGCCCCGCACAATGCGCGCCGCGCTGCCCGCATGGGCGGCGCACCCACCCCAGCGGCCTTGCCGCGCCTCGCCCGAACCTCACTGAACTGCCATGCTCCGCTTCGACATCCCCCGCGTCTGGTCCAACGTCATCCGTTGGGAGGCCTTCATCACCTTCGCCCTGTGCTGGGTGGCGCTGTTCGTCACGCCCTGGGTACTGGCCGTTCTTGTGGCGCAGGGCTTTGTACGCGGCTTCTTCGGCCACCACCGCTGCCCCTCGCACTGGCTCTGGAAGCGCGTGTTCACCGCGCAGGGCTGGGCCGGCAAGCAGGAGGACGCAGGCGCCAAGATGTTTGCCAACAAGATCCTGTTCATCGCCAGCAGCGTGGCCTTCACGCTGTTCCTTGCTGGCAGCAGCCTCTGGAAGGTGCCCACCAGCCTGCTGATCGGCTTCTCCTTCCTCGAATGGGCGCTGTCCTTCTGCGCGGCCTGCTGGGTGTACGGCGCCTGGTACCGGCGCTTTCCGCCGGCGGCTTGATCGGCCTGCCGCAGTAGCGGTGCCGAGCGCGACGTGCTCTGCGCCTAGCGCGCCGGCCGCGCCACCAAGGCCACCCCTGCGCAGGTGATCGCCATGCCCAGCACGCTCAAGCCCGACGGCAGCAGGCCGAACAGCGCCCACTCCGCCAGCACCGCCACCACGGGCGTCAGGTAGATCATGCTGGTGGCGCGCGTGGCCTGGCCGCGGCGCATCAGGATGTAGAGCGCATTCACCGCCAGGATGGATGCGCCGATCACCAGGAACACGATCGCGCCCACCAGAGGCCAGCTCCAGCGCACCGCAAAGCCCTCAAAGTGCAAGGCCAGGGGCGCGAGCACGATCAGCGAGGCCGCGAACTGGATCATGCTGCTGGCGCGCAGATCCACCTGCGGCGCGAAACGCTTCTGGTACAGCGCGCCGAGCGTGATCCCCAGCAGACCCACACTGGCGGCGGCCAAGGCCGGCAGGCTCATGGTGCGGGCATCGAGCTTGTGCCAGACCACCAGCACCACGCCAGCCAGGCCCAGCACCACGCCGATCCACTGATCGCGCCGCAGCTGCTCGTGCATGAAGCCCTTGGCGATCAATGCCGTGAGCAGCGGCTGCGTGGCCAGCAGCAGGGCGGTAATCCCCGCGGATAGGCCGAAGTACTGCGAGTAATGGCTGCCGCCCAGATTGACGGCATGCACGCCGAGCCCGGCTACCGCCACATGCAGCCAGGCCATGGGCGTGGTCGGCCAGACGATGCTGCGCCAGCCGCCAGCCTGCGGCCGGGGCCTGTACACCACCCACGCCATCCAGAGCGCCACGCAGGCCATGCCGAACACGTAGCGCAGCGAGAGAAACGTGAACGGCGCCGTGTACTGCAGGGCGATCTTGGTGGCCAGAAAGCCGGCGCCCCAGACCAGCACGAAGTACCAGACCAGCAGGGCCGACGGCAGGCCAGCGGACGGCGGGGGGCTGGGAGCGGTGCTCGGTGTGGCGGAAGGCTGGGTCAAAGCGAGCAAATCAAGGCGAGCAGATCAAGGCCGGTGGGCGAGTTGCAGGGCAGGGTGGCGCGGGGCGTCGATCTGGTGCGCACCGCTCAAGCGATGCTGATTCTGCACGTACGCACGCGCACACAGAAGCGGACTGCCTGTTGTTCGGACACGGTTGCGGGGGCAGGGGACGGTGAGGCCCGGATGAGTGCAAACCGCCCGGACCTGCGGCCAGCGGTCTTGGCCCCGGCCCCAAGACCCCAGCACGGCGTACGCAGACACGTCGGGAAACCTGCGTTCGCGCGGTTCACGGGATGTTTCACTTTCGGCAATAAACGAACAACCGTGGCCGCCTAGGATCGGTTCGGGCGAACACGAACATGAGCGCAGGCACTGGGGTCCTTTGGTGCGCGCAGCGCCCCGGCGGTGCGGCCGAACGCTGGCGAAAGCCGGCAGCCAGTCATGCACCGACCGAAAACAACCGGAGGAACACCCATGACGATCCGCAGACCGCCCGCCGCCATTGCCGTGGCACTGGCACTGGCCGCCATCGGCCAGCAGGCTCACGGCCAGAGCATGAGCAACCCGCCCCCGCCCGACTGGTACATCCTGCCCAACATCAGCGTGCTCGATCCCGACAGCAAATGGGCGGCCGACAAGACCGGCTACGGCGGCGGTCTGAAGGCCGGCTTTCCGCTGTCGCCCAATCTGGATCTGCAGTTCGGCGCGAACTATGCCCGCAGCAAGGACGGCAACGACAAGTACAACCAGACCCTGTTCGGTGCGGACGTGCTCTACCTGTTTGGCCAGAACCGGCTGCGCCCCTTCGTGCTGGGTGGCATCGGTGCGGAGCGCGACAAGCTCAGCCTTGCGCCCGGCGCGGCGCTGCCCGCCGGCTTCAGCCGCAGCAAGACCAGCCCCTACGTCAACGCCGGACTGGGTGTGCAGTACCGCTTCACGGACAATCTCGGCCTGCAGGCTGACATTCGCCGTGTTGAAGGCTTCATCCGCGAGAACAGCACCTTCGGTTTCCGCCGCAGCGGCAACAACTACTTCAATCTGGCGCTGATGTATGCCTTTGGTGGCCCGCCGCCTGCGCCGGCCCCGGTCGCGCGCGTGGCCCCGCCGCCGCCACCGCCCGTGATGGCGCCGCCGCCTCCGCCGCCGCCCGTGGCACCGCCACCCCCGCCACCCCCGCCGCCGCCCGCGCCGCCGGTGGTGGAGAAGATCACGATGTCGGCCACAGAACTGTTCGGCTTTGACTCTGCTGTCCTCAAGGCCGGCCAGCCGCGGCTGGACGACTTTGCCCGCACGCTGGCGGCCAACCCCACCGTGACCAACGTGCTGATCACCGGCCACACGGACCGGCTGGGCAGCGCGGCGCACAACCGCAAGCTCTCGCAACAGCGCGCCGACGCCGTGAAGGCCTATCTGGTCAAGCAGGGCGTGGCCGCCAACCGCCTGCGCGCCGAAGGCCGCGGATCCGCCGATCCGGTGACCCGAGGCTGCAACCAGAAGAACCGGCAGCAGCTCATCACCTGCCTCGCACCCGATCGCCGCGTGGAGATCGAGCAGGTGACCGTCGAGCGGCGTCGCTGAGCGCGGGATTTCACGGGTCACTGACCCGTGCCGCGCGAAGAGGCCGGGCCTGCCAGCCCGGCCCCCGTTACGACCTGTGCGATGTTCTGACCTGATTTTGGGCGCCAGTAGTGCGGCTGAGCGAGGGATTTCACGGGTCACTGACCCGTGCCGCGCGAAGAGGCCGAGCCTGCCAGCCCGGCCCCCGTTACCGTCGTGGCATTGTTCTGACTCGTGGTGTCCGGGCGAGCGATCACGCCCGCCCGGCACGATAGAAGCGCATGCAAAAAGCCCCGCAAAGGACCATCGCCTTTAGCGGGGCTTTTCCAAGTGTCTGCCGGCGTGAGATGCACAGCAAAAATCGAAGCGAAAAACAGCCCGAGATCCGCACACCACAAGCGGAAAGTGGCTAATTCACTTCTTCAATCAAACGTTGAAAACTGGTATCAAGAAGCACCAAAAATCAACATCCAATTGAAAATGGTGGGATTGAAGTCGGCAGCGCTTCAACGCGAGTTCTGCTTGAGCAGGCGCTGCTTCTCGCGGTTCCAGTCCTTTTCCTTGGCTGCATCGCGCTTGTCGTGCAGCTGCTTGCCCTTGGCCAGGCCGATTTCCAGCTTGATGCGCCCGGCCTTGAAGTGCATGTCCAGCGGCACCAGTGTGTAGCCGGCGCGCTCCACCTTGCCGATGAGCTTGCGGATCTCCTCAGCGCGCAGCAACAGCTTGCGTGTGCGCGTGGGCTCCGGCTTCACGTGGGTGGAGGTGGTCTTCAGCGGGCTGATGTTCGAATTCAGCAGGTAGAGCTCCGCGTCGCGCACGATCACGTAGCCCTCCTTGATGTTGACCTGCCCGGCGCGGATGGCCTTGACCTCCCAGCCTTCCAGGACGATGCCGGCCTCGTACTTCTCTTCGATGAAGTACTCGTGCCCGGCCTTGCGGTTGTTGATGATGCTCACGGTGCGGTCTCTACAATCCTGCGCCATTCTATTTACTGCATCAGTTGGGTCTCGTGCCTCAGGTTTCCAAGTCTGTTCTTCTGCCGTATTCGCCCGCCCAGATGTATGCCCTGGTCGAAGGCATCGAGTCCTATCCCGAATTCCTGCCCTGGTGCGCCGCGAGCCGTGTGCATCGCCGCACCGAGACCGAGACCGAGGCGACCATCGAACTCGCCTTCAAGGGTGTGCGTCAGGCCTTCACCACCATCAATGCCAATCAGGCGCCCGGCGAGATCCGCCTCGCGCTGAAGGACGGCCCCTTCAGCCGTCTGCAGGGGCAGTGGCGCTTCATCGCCTTGGGCGATGCCGGCTGCAAGGTCAGCTTCGAACTGCAGTACGACTTTTCCTCGCGCGCCGTGGCAGCGCTGATCGGCTCGGCCTTCGAGAAGATCACCGCAACGCTGCTGGACGCATTCGTGAGCCGCGCCGACGCGGTGTACGGCAGCGCGGCATGAAGGCGCTCGCATGATCCGCGTCGAGATCGCTGTGCTGGACGCAGGCGTCGTCAGCTGCCGCAGCATCGATTTGCCCGCGGGCAGCACCGTGCAGCAGGCGCTGGCAGCGGCAGGTGTCGATGCGCAGGGCAGGGGGCTTGCGGTATTCGGCCACGCGGTCGCGGCGGGACGGACGCTGCGCAGCGGCGAGCGCCTCGAGGTGCTGGGCCCGCTCACCGCAGACCCCAAGCTCGCACGCATGCAACGGGTGCAGCGCAGCCGCGAGGCACAGCAGGCCAAGCGCGATGCGGCGCGGCGCGTGACGCAGCGAAGCTGAAGCGGGCAGACCCAACAGCACCAACAAAAAAGAAGGGCAGCCGCGTGGCTGCCCTTCGTGCGATCAGCGCCGGATCAGTTGCAGGTCTTGGCCACGGCGTCACGCAGTTGTGCCGCGCGGGCGGCGCGTTGGGCATCGTCCAGGAACACGCGCTCGCCCTTGGCGTCCGTCGTGGCGACGCGCTGGCCGCTCTCGAGATTGCGCAATGCTTCACGGTTCTGGTTGCAGGCTTGCGCCTTGCGATCGGCGTCAGCCTTGGTCTTGGCGGCTTTTTCCTCGGCTTCGCGAGCGTCCTTCTGGCGCTTCTGGAAGGCTTCCTCGGGAGTCAGCGGCTTTTCTGCAGGCTTGGCGTCCTTGGCAGCGGTCGGCGCCGCGGCCTTGCCATCCTTGGCAGCGGCTGCCTTGGCGTCGGGCGCAGGCGGTGTGGCGCTTGTGCCGTCGGTATAGACCACGCCGCGGCTGGTGCTGCCGCGCTGGGCTGATGCGGGTGCTGCGGCAGGCGCAGGCGATGCTGAGGCTGCGTTTGCAGACGGTGTGCTGTTCCGCGGGCCGCTCATGTCCGGGCGGGGCATGTCAGCGCGCGGCGCCTGCGGCTTGTTGGTGGTGAACCCGGGGCCCTTGATGATGTCGGAGTCCTTCGTGCCCGGCGGCGGCGGCTGGTCAGAAAACACCATCCGGCCTTGGGCGTCGCGGTATTGCCACTGGGCATGGGCCGCGGCGGTGCCGAGCGCGAGGCTCAGGGCAAGCGTGGCGCGCGCGATGTGGGCAAGCGAAATGGGCAACGGCATGGTTCTGGCTCCGGAGAATCCCTTGAGTGTATGCCTCTGATGCAAGTTATGCACGCGCGTATAATCGATTTTTGCGTCTGGAGGTAAACCCATGCGGCTCACCAAGAAGGCACTGACCTTCGATGATGTGCTTCTAACGCCGGCGTTCTCGGCCGTTCTTCCCAAAGACACCTCGCTCGCCACGCGCATCTCGCGCAACATCTCCCTGAACATCCCGCTCGTGTCTGCAGCCATGGACACGGTGACCGAAGCGCGTCTCGCCATCGCGCTGGCTCAGGAAGGTGGCATCGGCATCATCCACAAGAACCTCACGGCCGAACAGCAGGCCCGTGAAGTGGCCAAGGTGAAGCGCTTCGAAGCCGGCGTGCTTCGTGATCCGATCACCGTCACTCCCGACATGCGCATCCGCGACGTGCTGGATCTGATCCGCACGCACGGCTTCTCCGGCTTTCCGGTACTGCAGGGCAAGCAGGTGGTGGGCATCATCACCAACCGCGACCTGCGCTTCGAAGAGAACCTCGAGGCGAAGGTGGCCGAGAAGATGACGCCCAAGGAGCGTCTGGTCACCGTCAAGGAAGGTGCGACGCTCGAGGAAGCCAAGCGCCTGCTCAACAAGCACCGTCTGGAGCGTGTGCTGGTTGTGAACGAGGCCTTCGAACTGCGCGGCCTGATCACCGTCAAGGACATCCAGAAGGCCACCGAACACCCGCTGGCCGCCAAGGATGAGCACGGCAAGCTGCGCGCCGGCGCGGCGGTGGGCGTTGGCCCCGGCACCGAGGAACGTGTTGAGGCTCTGGCCCGCGCCGGAGTGGATGTGATCGTGGTCGACACCGCCCATGGCCACAGCCAGGGCGTGCTGGATCGCGTGCGCTGGGTGAAGAAGAACTTCCCGGGCGTGGATGTGGTCGGCGGCAACATCGCCACCGCGGCGGCTGCGCGTGCGCTGGTCGAGGCCGGTGCAGATGCGGTCAAGGTCGGCATCGGTCCTGGTTCGATCTGCACCACGCGCATCGTCGCCGGTGTGGGCGTGCCGCAGATCACCGCGATTTCAGACGTTGCTGAGGCATTGGCAGGCACCGGTGTGCCGCTGATCGCCGATGGCGGCATCCGTTACTCCGGCGACATCGCCAAGGCGCTGGCTGCCGGCGCGCACTGCGTGATGATGGGTGGCATGTTTGCCGGTACCGAAGAGGCACCCGGCGAAACCATCCTGTACCAGGGCCGCACCTACAAGAGCTACCGCGGCATGGGCAGCCTCGGCGCCATGCAGCAGGGTTCGGCGGACCGCTACTTCCAGGACAACGCAGGCAACAACCCCAACACGGCCAAGCTGGTGCCCGAAGGCATCGAAGGCCAGGTGCCTTACAAGGGCTCGGTGGTCGCGATCATCTTCCAGATGGCCGGCGGCATCCGTGCGTCCATGCATTACTGCGGCTGCGCCACGATCGAAGACATGCGAACGAAGGCGGAGTTTGTGGAGATCACCTCGGCCGGCATGCGCGAAAGCCATGTCCACGATGTGCAGATCACCAAGGAAGCGCCCAACTATCGGGTCGAGTAAGTACGAGCGATTCGGCGACCTGCGGGTCGCCGAGTTGTTTTGAGCGGAGCCTCTTGTGAAGACCAAGCTCGAAATCGCCAAGAACTGGTTGCCGCGCTACACCGGCATGCCGCTGGAGCGCTTCGGCCGTCAGATCCTGATCACGAACTTCGCCGACTACGTGCGCCGCTTTGCCGAGCGCTTTGACTGCGAGATCTACGGCGAGGGCCGGCCCATGCAGGCCGCAACCAACAGCCAGGGTCTGACCATCGTGAACTATGGGATTGGCAGCGCCAACGCCGCCACGATCATGGATCTGCTGATCGCAGCCAAGCCGCACGGCGTGCTTTTTTTGGGCAAGTGCGGCGGGTTGAAGCATTCCACGGATATCGGCCACTTCGTGCTGCCCATGGCTGCGATTCGCGGCGAGGGCACGAGCAACGACTACTTCCCGCCGGAAGTCCCGGCCATGCCGAGCTTCAAGCTGCACAAGTTCGTCAGCGACAAGATCGTCGCGCGCGACCTGGAGTACCGCACCGGCGTGGTCTACACCACCAACCGCCGACTCTGGGAGCATGACAAGGCGTTTCTCAAACGCCTGAAGGCCCTGCGCGCGCTGGCCATCGACATGGAGACCGCCACCGTTTTCATGGTCGGGCACTACAACCAGATCGCGCGCGGCGCGCTGCTGCTCGTGAGCGACGTCCCGACCACGCCCGAGGGTGTCAAGACCGAAGCCTCCGACAAGAAAGTCTCCCAGAAGTGGGTCAACACCCATCTGGACATCGGTATCGAGGCCATGACCGAAATCGGCAAGCGCGGCGAAAAGATCAAGCACTTCACCTACTGAGTTCTCATGCAACACGAAAAGATCCTGATCCTCGATTTCGGCAGCCAGGTCACGCAGCTGATTGCCCGTCGCGTGCGCGAGGCGCATGTGTACTGCGAGATCCACCCCTGCGACGTGTCCGACGACTTCGTACGCAGCTTCGGCGCCAAGGGCATCATCCTGTCGGGCAGCCACGCGAGCGTCTATGAAGAGAGCACGGATCGCGCGCCTGGCGCAGTGTTCGAGCTGGGTGTGCCCGTGCTCGGCATCTGCTACGGCATGCAGACCATGGCGCAGCAGCTAGGAGGCAAGGTCGAGGGTGGCCACAAGCGCGAGTTCGGCTACGCCGAGGTCAGGGCGCACGGCCATACGCGTCTGCTGGACGGCATCGAGGACCTTCGGACCCCCGAAGGTCACGGCATGCTCAAGGTCTGGATGAGCCACGGCGACAAGGTCACTGAGTTGCCTGCGGGCTTCAAGCTCATGGCTTCCACGCCGAGCTGCCCGATTGCCGGCATGGCCGATGAGACGCGCCGCTTCTACGCCGTGCAGTTCCACCCCGAGGTCACTCATACGCTTCAGGGCGACAAGCTGCTGCGCCGCTTCGTGCTCGACATCTGCGGTACGCAGCCGGACTGGGTCATGAAGGACCATATCGCGGAGGCCGTGGAAGCGATCCGCGCCCAGGTGGGCAACGAGGAAGTGATCCTCGGATTGAGCGGCGGTGTGGACTCTAGCGTCGCAGCGGCGCTGATCCACCGTGCCATCGGCGACCAGCTCACCTGCGTGTTCGTGGACCACGGACTGCTGCGGCTGGATGAGGGCAAGCAGGTGATGGACATGTTCGTGGGCAAGCTGCACGCCAAGGTGGTTCATGTGGACGCCAGCGAGCAGTTCCTGGGCAAGCTGGCCGGCGTGAGCGACCCCGAAGCCAAGCGCAAGATCATCGGCCGCGAGTTTGTGGAAGTCTTCCAGGCCGAGGCGAAAAAGCTCACCAATGCGAAATGGCTGGCCCAGGGCACCATCTACCCGGATGTGATCGAGTCCGGCGGTGCCAAGAGCAAGAAGGCCGTGACCATCAAGAGTCACCACAACGTCGGCGGATTGCCCGAAACGCTGGGCCTGAAGCTCCTCGAACCCTTGCGCGATCTGTTCAAGGACGAAGTCCGTGAGCTCGGGGTGGCGCTTGGCCTGCCGCCGGAGATGGTCTATCGCCACCCGTTCCCGGGGCCTGGTCTGGGTGTGCGCATTCTGGGCGAGATCAAGCGCGACTATGCGGATCTGCTGCGGCGAGCCGACGCCATCTTCATCGAGGAGCTGCGCAACACCCGTGACGAGAAGACCGGCAAGACTTGGTACGAACTCACCAGCCAGGCGTTTACTGTATTCCTGCCGGTCAAGAGCGTGGGCGTGATGGGTGACGGCCGCACCTATGACTACGTCGTGGCGCTGCGCGCCGTGCAGACCACAGATTTCATGACGGCCGACTGGGCCGAACTGCCCTACAGCCTGCTCAAGCGCGTGTCGGGCCGGATCATCAACGAGGTTCGCGGGATCAATCGCGTGACCTACGACGTCTCATCCAAGCCGCCTGCAACGATCGAGTGGGAGTGACCGATGCGGGCGCTGCTCAGTCTGATCGGTCTGATTGCCGCGGTGCTGCTTGTCGCGATGCTTGCACGCCAGCACATGGGTGCGTCCAAACCAACCCACGTGTCGCCGGCTGCCGGGACCGCAGGCCACCAGGGTGCGCCGAACTCGATCCCGTCTGCTGCGCAAGCCAAGGCCGTTGCGGCTGAAGTGGAGCGCCAGGCCGATCAGGCAAAGGCCCGGCTTGATGCAGCAGAGGCAGCCAGCAAGTGAACGACGGGATCTACCTTCGTCAGGCGCTCGAACAGGCGCACAACGCCTGGGCCGTGGGCGAGGTGCCCGTCGGCGCGGTGATCGTTCACGAGGGCCGCGTGATTGCAACGGGCTTCAATCAGCCGATCTCGAGCAACGATCCCACGGCCCATGCCGAGATTGTCGCCATGCGTGCCGCCGCGGAGGCGCTTGGCAACTATCGGCTGACCGGGTGCACGCTTTACGTGACCCTGGAGCCCTGTGCGATGTGTGCCGCGGCCATGATTCACGCCCGCATTGGACGCGTGGTGTTCGGTGCCCCGGACCCCAAGACGGGCGCTTGTGGCGGCAACATCGACATCACCACGGCCAGCTTCAATCACCAAACCCGATTCGAGGGCGGAGTGCTGGCTGCGGAGTGCGGTCAGGTACTGAGACGATTTTTCGCGGAGCGACGCCAAAAGCCGCCTGCGCAGGCTGTGGCGAGCGTCGAGCCCACCGAGTTCATTGAAGTGCGCGTGGTCGATGACGTCGGGCATGAGCCCGGGGGGCAGACATGAGCCAGAAGATACGGGCCGCGGCAGAAGCCGGGCAGGGCGATGCCAGCGAAGCGCTCGTGCAGCAGCCCTCGATCTACCTGTTTTCGCCAGCCGGGGCAGTGCAGGATCGCACTCGCATCACCAAGGCGGCCAAGACCCTGCGGGCGGCGCACTGTGAAGTAGCCGTCGACTCCGCGGCCGGTGCACGCATGATGCGCTTTGCCGGTTCGGACGAGGAGCGCGCCGCGGCGTTCGCCCGCGCAGCCGTCAGTGGCATGGATGTGGCGCTCGCCACTCGCGGCGGGTACGGGATGCATCGCCTGATGCATCGCCTCGATTTCAAGCGACTGGCCAAGTCGAAAGTCCAATGGGTGGGAATGAGCGACTTCACCGCCTTCAGCCTGGGCATGTTGAGCCAGGGCGGTTGCGCACCGACCTGGAGCGGACCCCTTGCGACTGATCAGTTCGCCGCCGACGAGCGCGACGACGTCACGCTGGAGGCGTTCCTGGAGGCGATGCGCGGGGAGCTTGAGGCGGTGGGTTTCCTCAACACGAGGCCTGCCGCAAAGAGTCTGGATATCAAGGGCACGCTATGGGGCGGCAATCTCTGCGTGCTGACCTCCTTGCTCGGCACGCGCTTCTTCCCAGAGATCAAGGGCGGCATCCTGTTTCTGGAAGACGTCGGCGAGCACCCGTATCGCATCGAACGCATGCTGCTTCAGCTGTTGCATGCGGGGGTGCTGGCGAGTCAGAAGGCCATCGTCCTCGGGCACTTCACACAGTTCAAGCCCGTGCCGAACGATCGCGGCTTCAAGCTCAAGACCGTGATCGACTTCGTGCAAAGTCAGATCAAGGCCCCCATCCTGACCGGCTTGCCGGCGGGCCATGTACCCACTGTGCTCACCCTGCCCATCGGCCGCCGTACTCGGTTGCTGGCCGAGGGACGCGACGCGTTCCTCGTCTGGGAGCACCGCCACTAGGGTGGCAGGCCGACGCTCAGCGCGTCAGGTCTTCGAGCGCCGCGCTGGGTGCGTTGCTCTGGCAGCTCAGCATGCCTTGGCGGGCGGAGTCGGGGGTCGAGTACATCTGGCTGGTGCCGATGACTTGGCCGTTGGCTGCCTTGAGCGTGAAGTAGTGACGTCCGTTGCTCGAGACATGGAACGCGAAGCGGTGTGTCTCCGGTGCATTCTTCTTTACCGACTCCACGCCATTGATCGCGGAGGCGCGCGCCTTGTAGGTTTCCGACGTCAGGATCACCTGACCGTTGGCCGCCAGCAGATTGAACATGATCTGGCCATTGCCCGCGGTCTTCAGTTCGAACTTGCCCGACATGATTGATCCTCCGTTCTGTTTGCCACGTGGCAGACGCGGAGTATTCGTTGAGCGTCTGTTCGTTTCAAGCCGAAAATTCAGGGCGCTTGTAAACGATTGAAAATGCAAGGGCGCAGTAGCCGCGTGTGGGGGATGCGAGGAGCATGAAGCGAGCTGCAACGGGCTCGTACATCGGGGCTATGCACGCACTCTCGACCTCGCCGCGAGTACGCGGATAGGAATCAGCGGGCGTAATGCAGTCCGCCGGGACGCCATTACGCCCTGTCTCATCCACCTCGCGCCCGGCGTGGCGCTCGGATTCGTGAGCCATAGGTTTGTGCGCAGGCACAAACCTATGCGCCCACTCATCCCCCGATGTAGCTCATTTCGATTTTTTGTTTTGGGGCGGTGTGGGCGCCGCGCTGCTCGGAGTAGTTGTCTTGCCGTGACGACCAGATGGTCGACACGGTGGCGGCGAGCTGCGCTGGGCCGACGGACGCATCGCGCACCAATGCTCGAAGGTCATAGCCCTGCTGCGCGAACAGGCAGAGATACAGACGTCCCTCAGTGGATAGCCGTGCGCGTGTGCAGCTGCTACAGAAAGCGCGCGTGACGCTGGATATGACCCCGATCTCGCCCGCGCCATCTGCATAGCGCCATCGTTCAGCAACTTCGCCGGGATAGTCGCGATCGACCGGTTCAAGCGGCCAGACAGCGGCAAGGCGCTCAATCAGCTCCCGGCTTGGCAACACTTCGTCCATGCGCCAGCCGTTGGTGCTGCCGACATCCATGTATTCAATGAATCGGAGTGTCACTCGGGTGCCCCGGAAGTGGCGTGCCATCGGGACGATCTGCGAGTCGTTCACGCCGCGCTGCACAACCATGTTGACTTTCAGGTCGTTGAAGCCCGCAGCCAATGCCGCGTCGATACCCCGCAGCACATCGCTGACCGGATAGTCGGCATCATTCATGCGCTTGAAGATGTTGTCATCGAGCGCGTCCAGGCTGATCGTCACGCGTCCCAGACCGGCCGATCGAAGCGCCGCAGCGTGTCGTTGAAGCAGCGAGCCGTTGGTCGTGAGCGTGAGATCAAGCGCTTCATCGGTGCCGGTCCGCAGTGCTGCCAACTGGCTGACCAGACGATCCAGCTGCTTTCGCAGCAGCGGCTCCCCGCCGGTCAGGCGCAGCTTGTTCACTCCGAGTGACACGAATGCCGCTGCAAGGCGCGTGATTTCCTCGAAGCTCAACAGCGAGGATTGCGGCAGGAAGGGGTAATCACGCCCGAATACGTCCTTGGGCATGCAATAGGTGCAGCGAAAGTTGCAGCGATCCGTCACGCTGATCCGCAAGTCGCGCATCGGACGGCCGCGAAGGTCAAGCGGCGCGCGCCCGGCATGGTCCGTATGGGGGCGGGGCAGGGGCAGCGGCTGATAGCGCGCTTCGGCGATCGGGATCACACGATCGGTCATGGCGGGGCGGCAGAGGTGGAACGGCACTTCCGATAGTACCGAGTGCGGCCCCGCATGCTGCATCAGGCTTTGAAGACGAAGAACGGGCAGGTGCTGCCTGCCCGTTCTCTCATCTGCATCCTTCGCGGTGCGTCAAGCCGGCTTGCGGTGCTCGGGCTTGGTTTCGACCTGGATCAGAGGCTCCGTGGACAGCGGCGGCAGGACCGGTCGCTCACGCGGCACGCGTACCGGGCGAGGGATTGCGGCCATCTTCGCTTGCACCTGTGCATGCTTGTCGCCGTCCGTGTGGACCCAGTTCAAGCCTGCTTTGGCGACCACGATCTCCAGTGCGCCCTTGTCCAGAGTGGCGAAAGTGCCTTCAACCCGAACCTGCGGTGCACGCACGGTGCTGCGATCTGCGCGCGCGGCTGCTGCCGGGGTGACCACGGCCATGGGTGCGGCCGCAGGCGCAGGGACGGCAGCCGGCGACGCAGCCTGTGCCACATCCGTCGTCGCGACCACCGGGCTGGCCGAAGCGGCTTCGTCCTGCTCGTCGGTTGCTGCGTCGTCGGCGCTGTCGGTACCCTCGGCGGCGTCCAAACCATCCGCGCCATTGCCTTGCTCGTCGCGGCGGCCTCGGCCACCACGGCGGCGCCGACGGCGCTTGCGCTCACCCTGCTCACCCGTTTCAGCTCCGGCCTGCGATACATCCGAACCCGGTTGAACTGCTTCGGTGCTGTCGGCCTCGGTAGCCTGGGTTTCGGCAGCGGCAGCAGCGGCTGCGCCAGCGATCACGGCAGCCGCTGCTGCTGCGCTGGCATCGAGCTCATCGGCCGGCTGCTGCCCAATATCGTCCTTGCGGGCTGCATCACGGTCTGCGCGTTCACCGCGGCCGCGGCGGCCCCGCCCGGAGCGTTCGCCGCGATCGCCCTCGGCACGCGCCGGTACCGCTGCATCTGCCGGCGCCGCACCTTCGGAGAGGCGAGCGGGCTCCGCAGTGCGCTGGCGGCTGCCGTCGGACTGGCCTTCACCATCACGGCGGTTGCGGCGTTCACCACGCGGATCGCTGCGGCCATCATTACGACCCTCGCCTCGGCCTTCACCGCGACCCTCGCCACGACCATCGCGGCGGCCGTCGCGGCGCTCGCCGTTGCGGCCGCGGCCGTCACGGTTATCGCGGCCGTCGCGGCCACCACGCGGCCCGCGCTCGCCGCTCGCAGCAGCGGTCGGCTGCTGTGCAGCCTGTGCAGCCTGTGCGGTCTGTGCTACGGCGCCGCGAATGTCTGGCTGCGCTTCTTGCGGCTTGCCACCCGTCAGCCAACCAAACATGCGGGCGAAGAAGCCCTTGGGTTCCGGCGCAGGCGCGGCGGGGCGCGGTGCGATCGGCACGGTCTTGGCCATGGCGGGCGCCGGGGTCGCGATCGGCGCAGGTGCTGCCTCGGGCGGGCGCTGGGGCGCAGGCTGGTCGGGCACGATGCCCTTCACCTTGGCCACCTGGCGCGGCTTTTCCTCGCGCTCTGCCTTCGCGTCGAAGTAGTTCACCTCTTCAGGCAACTCCGGCATTTCATAGGTCGGCTTCGGATCCTCAAGGCGCGGGTCGTCGTGCTTGACGCGCTCGAGCTTGTAGTGCGGCGTCTCGATGTGCTTGTTGGGGATCAGCGTGACGGTGATGCGATGGCGCGCCTCGAGCTTGGCGATGTCCACACGCTTTTCGTTGAGCAGGAAGGTGGCCACGTCCACCGGCACCTGGGCGAACACGGCGGCCGTGTTCTCCTTCATGGACTCTTCCTGGATGATGCGCAGGACGTGCAGCGCCGAGGACTCGGTGTCGCGGATCACGCCGACCCCGTTGCAGCGCGGGCAGGTGATGTGGCTGCCTTCGTTCAGCGCAGGGCGCAGGCGCTGGCGCGACAGTTCCACCAGGCCAAAGCGGCTGATACGGCCCATCTGTACGCGGGCTCGGTCGTAATGGAGGGCATCCTTCAGGCGTTGCTCGACCGCCTTCTGGTTCTTGCCTTCCTCCATGTCGATGAAGTCGATGACGATCAGGCCACCCAGGTCGCGCAACCGCAGCTGGCGGGCCACTTCGTCGGCCGCTTCGAGGTTGGTGCGGGTCGCAGTCTCCTCGATGTCGCTGCCCTTGGTGGCGCGCGCCGAGTTCACGTCGATGGCGACCAGCGCCTCGGTGTGGTCGATCACGATCGAGCCGCCCGAAGGCAGGGGGACCGTGCGCGAGTAGGCCGTCTCGATCTGGTGCTCGATCTGGAAGCGCGAGAACAGCGGGATGTCGTCGCGGTAGCGCTTCACGCGGTTGACCATGTCCGGCATCACGTGGGCCATGAACTGCTGGGCCTGTTCCGCGATGTCGTCCGTGTCGATCAGGATTTCGCCGATCTCGGGCTGGAAGTAGTCCCGGATGGCGCGGATGACGAGGCTCGACTCCTGGTAGATCAGGAAGGCGCCGCTGGCAGACTTGCTGGCGTCATCCACGGCCTTCCAGAGCTGCAGCAGGTAATTCAGGTCCCACTGGAGTTCTTCGGCGGTGCGGTCGATGGCAGCGGTGCGCGCGATCACGCTCATGCCCTCGGGCATCTTGAGCTGGTCGAGCTTCTCGCGCAGTTCGTTACGGTCGTCGCCCTCGATGCGGCGCGATACACCGCCGCCCTTGGGGTTGTTCGGCATCAGCACGAGGTAGCGGCCGGCCAGCGAGATGAAGGTGGTCAGCGCCGCGCCCTTGTTGCCGCGCTCTTCCTTTTCGAGCTGGACGAGGACTTCCTGGCCTTCCTTGAGCGCATCCTGGATCTTGGCGCTGCGCACATCCACGCCGTCGCGGAAATACTGGCGGGCGACTTCCTTGAAGGGCAGGAAACCGTGGCGCTCCTCGCCGTAGTTGATGAAACAGGCTTCGAGCGATGGCTCGATTCGGGTGATGACGCCCTTGTAGATGTTGGACTTGCGGCTTTCCTTGCCCGCGGTTTCGATGTCGATGTCGACGAGCTTTTGGCCGTCGACGATGGCAACGCGCAGTTCTTCTGCGTGCGTTGCGTTGAACAGCATGCGCTTCATGCTCACTCCCGGCGTCTTGCGACGCATCTGTTGCGCCTCAGGTGGGGCGCGTTCGGCGGGCGGGAGGGCGGGGGCGGGCGCGCGGCGCGGCCACAGGGATCAGCGGGGCGCCGCAAAGGGATTGCGGGCGCTGCGCACCTCGAGCGCAGAAAAGCGCACGGGATGCGGCGCAGTGGCCAACGCTGGCCGGGCATGTGGCGCTGCACCAAGCTTCGACCCATCACCGGCGCTCAAGGAGCGGGCATCGGTTCTGGGGAGAGGGCGCCACCGCGGGGCACTGGCGGGGGCCGGACTGGCCGGCACATTGAAGGCCCGCAGCGCGGAGCTGCCGTCTTCAACGTTTGGGAATTCGCTATCGGTCTGTGGATCGTGGGGCGCGGGTTCGCTCAAGCCTTCACACAACCCGGTACTCATACAATGGCAGCCTGTCTCGCTTGCCGGTCCGGCGGGCACAGCGTGCTCGTAACAGCTTCTGTGTCCTGTGTTCCCGACCGGGGCTCAAAATGGGGAGGCGCACCCAGATATACAGGGCGCGCTTTCGCCTTCAAACCACCAGCCAAAAGTATATACGTGCCCCCGCCAAAAACCGCGTCAATTTCTGCGTCGCGCGCTCGCGGTGGCGCACAGGGGGTACGCAGCAGGGCAGCAGGTGCGCGGTCCAGGTCAAGCGGCGCGAACGCGTCGGTTACTGAGGCAGCCCCGCGTTCTGCATCCAGGTCACGCGCCGCCATCCCCGCCCAAGATCTGCCAACGCACGCGCCCGATCGCGCGGCCAAGGCGCAGCACGCCGCCCCGACGCCGCCACTTCCGGCCAAGGCCGAGGTCCGGCACCTCATCGTGGACGAAGCGGGCGAGGGCCAGCGTCTGGACAACTTCCTGCTTCGCCACCTCAAGGGCGTGCCCAAAAGTCACGTGTATCGCATCGTCCGCTCGGGTGAGGTGCGGGTAAATGGTCGCCGCGCTGGTGTGGACGACCGGCTCGCTGTTGGCGATGCCGTGCGCGTACCGCCGATCCGCCTCGCCCAGCCAGCTGCGACCAAGCCCGCGCCAGCGCGAGAGTTCCCCGTGCTGTTCGAGGACGATCATCTGCTGATCATCGACAAGCCGGCTGGCGTGGCCGTGCATGGCGGCAGCGGCGTATCCAGCGGGGTGATTGAGCAGCTGCGCGCCGCACGGCAGCCGAAATTTCTGGAGCTTGCGCACCGCATTGACCGGGAAACCAGCGGCATTCTGGTGCTGGCAAAGCGCCGCTCCGCGCTGACCGCGGTGCAGGCGGATCTACGCAATAGTGGCAATGCAGGCGGCTGGAAGAAGGAGTACCGCCTTGCGGTATTTGGCCAGCCGCCCTTCGAGCGCAAGGAAGTCAAGCTTTCGCTCACGAAAGACACCGGCCCAAATGGCGAGCGCCACGTGCGCGTGGACGAAGACGGCCAGTACGCGCTGACGCGCTTTGCGGTGCAGCAGCGCTACGCCCACGGCGCGCTGCTGTCTGCGCGCATCGCCACCGGCCGCACGCACCAGATTCGCGTCCATGCCCAGTCCCTGGGTCTGCCGCTGGTGGGCGACGAGCGCTACGGTGACTTTGCGCTTAACAAGGCGCGCAAGGTGGGGCGCATGCTGCTGCACGCGGCGCGCCTCGAACTCACTCACCCGGCCAGCGGCGAGCGACTGGTGGTCGAATGCCCACTGCCGGCCGACTTTCAGCGCGAACTCGACAAGCTGGACGCCCCATGAGCCGAACCCTGTACGACGCCGTGGTCTTCGACTGGGATGGCACCCTGATCGACTCCACCGCCACGATCGCCAAGTGCATCCAGGCCGCCTGTGCGGATGCGGACGTGCCGATTCCCGACTGGAACACCGCACTCTCGGTGATCGGCCTGGCACTGACGCCGGCGCTGGCGCGCTGCGCGCCTACAGCCACGCCCGCGCAGCTGCAGACGATCATCAACCGCTACCGCTATCACTACCTGCTGGGAGACGACCAGCTCGCGCTGTTCGAGGGTGCGCAGGAACTGCTCAGCGACCTGCGCGCTGCCAGTTTTCGCCTTGCCGTGGCCACGGGCAAGAACCGTCGCGGGCTGGATCGTGCGCTTGAACTCACCGGCCTGGGCGAGGTGTTTCACACCACGCGCTGCGCCGATGAAACCGCCGGCAAGCCGGACCCGCTCATGCTGCACGAGATCATGGACGAGCTGGATCTGTCCGCGGTACGCACGCTCATGGTGGGTGACACCACGCATGACCTCCAGATGGCCCTGCGCGCCAGCTGCCCCGCAGCGGCCGTGACCCAGGGCGCGCACCCGGAAGACGAGCTGCTGCGCTTCGCGCCCGTGGTCTGCGTGCCGACCGTGGCGCACCTGCGCGAGCACCTCGCGCTGCTTGCACCAAGTCGCTGACACCCCAAGCGAGCCGGCACCGATGACCGACTGGACCTGGCTGCGCCTGTGCGACAGCCACGAGCTGGCCGAGCGCGGCCGCGCCATCCGCTTTGCGATCGACAGCCCGCAGGGCGCGGGCAGTGCCTTCGTGCTGCGCTGGCGGGGCAGGGCGCATGCCTATATCAACCGCTGTCAGCACATTCCGATGGAGATGGACTGGTCGCCCGGGCAGTTCCTGGATGAGGCCGGCATCGAGATCGTCTGCGCCACGCATGGCGCGGCGTACGCGCCGGATACCGGCCGCTGCGTGGGCGGGCCCTGCCGCGGCCGCAGTCTGGTGGCGCTGCGCGTCGAGGAGCGCGAGGGCACGGTGTGGTGGCTGCCGGATGCCAACGCGTGGCCGGCGGGTTGAATTATCAAAAATTGTTTGATAAGTGGTAGTTCAAAGGCCGATATTGAAGCAATTGTTGAGAATCGATGAACCTCAGCATCCGCTTGTCCCGTGCGGATCTTGGCCGGTTTTGGTGCCCTGATCGATGCTCTGCATCTCAAGACGAAGCGTCATTCCGGATGATCCTCAACGTTTGTTTGAAAAAACCTGTCTGAAGTTGAGCTTTTCAATCGTTTGTTGAATATGAAGGCAGGCGACTTTCCGCTTGTGGCAAGCGGATCTTGATCGATTTTGCACGTGCTGGAAGCGTGCTGCATGTCACGAATCCATCGGGGAATGACGTGTCATGCGTCTGCAACGTCAGGCACGTGCTTGCCCTCGCTCTCGGCAAGCAGGCGCCGATGAGCAGCAGACCCGATTCAACCGACACGCAGCAGCCCGGCAGCATCAGCCGATCAGAAACACCGCCGGGCGTTTGCCCAGATCGGGCAGCGGCAGACGTTTCCATTGCTCAACGCTCGCGCTGCGGATCCATTCGCTGGGCGCGGTCAGGTCGCAGGCCACGGCCAGGCGCGTCTGGCCATGCAGGGTGGCAAGCAGGCTCTCCAGCATGGCGGCGTTGCGGTAAGGCGTTTCGATGAAGAGCTGCGTGGCCTTGTCGCGCCGCGCTGCCTGTTCAAGTTGCCTCAGCTTCTGCTGGCGCTGCGTCGCATCCGTCGGCAGATAGCCGTGAAAGGCGAAGTGCTGGCCGCTCATGCCGCTGGCCATCAGCGCCAGCAGCAATGACGACGCACCCACCAGCGGGCGCACCGGCGCACCCAGTGCGTGCGCCGCCGCCACCACGGCCGCGCCGGGGTCGGCCACACCGGGGCAGCCGGCTTCGCTCATCAGGCCCACGTGCTCTCCCGCCTTGAGCAGGGCCAGTGGCGCGGCCAGATCAGTCTGCCCGTGCTTGTCCAGCTCGAACCAGCGCAGCTCGGCCATCGGGCGCGGGTGGCCGAAGCGCTTCACAAAGGCGCGCGCCGTCTTGGCGTTTTCCACCACGAAGGCGTTCAGCCCCTGCACGATGTCGCGCACGTCGGCCGGCTGCGTCGCAGTGTCCGGCGCGTCTTCGGCCAAGGGCACCGGAATCAAGTAGAGCGTGCCCGTCGCCGGTTGTGCGGAGTCACGCATGCGCTGCTCCCGTGGCCAGCGCCAGCGTGTCCACGCCCGCGCGGCGCAGCATGGCCAGCACGGTCAACACCGGCAGGCCGATCAGCGAGCTCGGGTCGGCAGATTCGATGCGCTCGATCAGGTGCTGGCCCAGCGCCTCGGACTTGATCGCGCCGGCGCAGTCCAGCGGCTGCTCGGCGGCGACATAGCGCTCGATCTCCGCGTCCGAATAGTCACGCAGCTGAACCCGCACCTCATCGAGTGCAGCCTGCAGCGCTGCCACGTTGGAGGCGACAGCCACGCCCGTGAACACGGTCAGCGCCGCGCCACGCATTGCAGCCAGTTGCGCCACAGCACGCTGCGCCGTCCCCGGCTTGCCGACGGGCTGCCCGGCATGGTCGATCACCTGATCCGATCCGATCACGAACAGGCGCGATCCCGGCGCGGCGGACGCCAGCGCCAAGGCCAGACCAGCCTGCGCCTTGGCCTGCGCGAGCCGCAGCGCCAGCGCTGCAGGGGTCTCGCCAGCCAGGGGCGCTTCGTCCACCTGCGGCGCAAGCACCTCGAAGCGCAAGCCGGCGCGGGCGAGCAGTTCGCGGCGATAGCGCGAGGTGGAGGCGAGAACCAGGGTGGGATTCATTGTTGGTTTGCAGAGCTGCAGGGAGTGTGAACGCGCCGAGGCGGCGCCGGGCGGCCGATAATACGAGTGTGGGGGCGCGTCGCTGACTGTGCGGCACACCCCGAACGCAAGCGACCTGGAGTGCTGACGCCCGTGCCTGTCTGGATCGATCTGTTCCGTTTCTGCGAGGAAGGCCGCTCGCAGGACGGCGAATGCCTTGTTCGCGATCTGCCGCGCCTGGGCGGTGAAACCGCAGAGCTGTCTGCGCCCGTGCGCTGGCAGGCCGCCGGCCGTATCGAGACCCTTGCCGGCGTGTACGACGAGCAGGGCGCACCGCGCCGCCGCCGGGCCCTATATCTGGCGGCGCAGACGCAACTGACGCGCGATTGCGACCGCTGCGGTCAGCCCATGCAGGTGCCAGTCGATCTGCGGTCCCGCCTCGAGGTGTTCGATACCGAGGACGAGGCCGACGCGGCGGCCATGGAAGCTGCTGATGACGAATTCGACCCCATCGTTGGCGCGCGCAAGTTTGACCTGCTGGCTCAGGTGGAAGAAGAAATCCTGCTCGAACTGCCGGCTGGCGTGACGCACGAGGTCTGCCCGCAGCCCGTCGCGTCGAGCAGCACGGCGCCCCAACGCGTTGCTGGACAGGCAACTGCCGACGCGGCGCCGCAAGAAGCCCCCGTGGCCGGAGATGGGCGAACGGTGCGCCCCTTCGCGCAGCTCGATGCCCTACTCAAGGCTGGCGCGGCGCAGACTGGGCGCAAGAGCAAAAAATAGGTTAAAATCAACGTTTTAGCTCGATCCAGATTGAGCTCGGTGACCAAGCCCTGAAAGCTCCAAGGCTTTCAAGGCTGCATGGCGAGGCCCCGGCCCGCAAGCACCGTGCATCCGCAGCCGCACCGCGGTTCTGCAAGATCTGAAGGGCGATCCGGTTCATGCCCAGGTCAGGTTGCGCGCACGAAAGCGTGCAGTGCGATGACCGAGCAGCGCCCAACACAGTTTCATTTCGGAGTCATCATGGCCGTTCAACAGAACAAGAAGTCGCCGTCCAAGCGTGGCATGCACCGCTCGCACGACTTTCTGAACAACCCGCCCACCGCCGTGGAGCCCAGCACCGGCGAAACGCACCTGCGTCACCACATCAGCCCCAACGGTTTCTACCGTGGCCGCAAGGTCGTCAAGACGAAGGCTGACGAATAAGTCTGCGTGGCATTGGGTTCTCCAGCTTCAATGCCCCAACCGTTGCTCACATGGCATCCCTGATGCCAGCCACCCCCGCTGAGCAGCGGTCTGCCTCGATCGCCGTCGATTGCATGGGCGGCGATCATGGGCCGAGCATCACGGTGCCGGCCTGCATCAGCTTCGCACGCGCCCACCCGAATGATCGGCTGATCCTCGTCGGCCGTCGCGAGGCCATAGAGCCGCTGCTCGCAGTCGCAGGTTCAGCGCTGCCCAACATCTCTGTGCACCACGCATCCCAGGTCGTCGAAATGGACGACCCGGTTGAGGTCGCCCTGCGTAAGAAGCGCGATTCCTCCATTCGCGTCGCCGCGACCTTGGTCAAGGAGGGCGAGGCCGCCGCCTGCGTCAGCGCCGGCAACACCGGCGCGCTCATGGCCATCAGCCGCTACGTGCTCAAGACCCTGCCGGGCATCGATCGCCCCGCGATCGCCACGGCCATGCCCAATGTGCTGGGCCGCGGCACGGTAGTCTTGGACCTCGGCGCCAATGCCCAGTGCGAGCCCGAACATCTTCTGCAGTTCGCCGTCATGGGCTCGGCCCTGGCCACAGCGCTCACTGATGAGGAGCGGCCGCGCATCGGCCTGCTCAACATCGGTGAAGAGGTCATCAAGGGCAATGACGTCGTCAAGCGTGCCGGCGAGTTGCTGCGTGCAAGCGAACTGAACTTCATCGGCAACGTGGAAGGCAATGACATTTTCCGCGGTGTGGCCGATGTGGTGGTCTGCGACGGCTTCACGGGCAATGTTGCCCTCAAGAGCACCGAGGGCGTGGCGCAGATGATCAAGGCGATCATCGCGGAGGAGTTCGGACGCGGGCTGATCTCCAAGGCCCTGAAGCTGGTGGCCGCGCCCGTGCTGCTGCGTGTGCGCTCACGGGTTGACCATCGCCGCTACAACGGTGCGGCCTTGCTGGGACTCAATGGCGTGGTCATCAAGAGCCACGGCAGCATGGATGCCTTCGGTTTCGAAAAGGCGCTGGAGAAAGCGCACGAAGCCGTTACCCATCGCATGCTCGAGCAAATCACAAGAACACTGGAGCCTCTGCGCAGCGTGCTGCATGCCACCGCGGGGAGCGAGGCTCCGGTCGAGGAGACCATGCAATGAGCGCTGCGCGCTTTGCAAAGATCGTTGGCACGGGTTCGGCGCTGCCGCGTAACGTGGTGAGCAACGCGGCCTTGGCCGAGAAGCTCGCTGCACAAGGCGTCGAAACCTCCGACAGCTGGATCGTCGAGCGCACCGGTATCCGCCAGCGCCATATCGCTGCGCTGGAAGTCACCTCGAGCGAGCTGGGTACCCAGGCCGCGCTGGCTGCCTTGCAGGCCGCCGGCATGCAGGCCAAGGACATCGATCTCATCATCTGCGCGACATCGACGCCAGACTTCGTCTTCCCCAGTACCGCCTGCCTGATCCAGGCCAAGTTGGGCGTTGCAGGCGGCGCCGCATTTGACGTCCAGGCGGTCTGCAGCGGCTTTGCCTACGCCATGGCGACCGCAGACGCGTACATCCGCACCGGGCTTGCAAATAACGCGCTGGTCATCGGTTCGGAAGTGTTCTCGCGCATCCTGGACTGGAACGACCGTACGACCTGCGTGCTCTTTGGTGACGGCGCCGGCGCCGTGGTGCTGGCGGCCAGTGAGTCCCCGGGCATCCTCGCCAGCCGACTGCATGCGGACGGCTCGCAGCAGCACATCCTGCGCACCGCGGGCAATGTGTGTAGCGGCGCCATCGTCGGTCATCCCTTCCTGACTATGGACGGTCAGGCAGTGTTCAAGCTGGCTGTGCGCGTGCTGGACGAAGTTGCTCGCGAAGTCGTGACCGCGGCCGGCATGCAACTCGAACAGATCGACTGGCTCATTCCGCACCAGGCGAATGTGCGCATTCTGTCGGCGACTGCCAAAAAGCTGGGGCTGCCGGAGTCGAAGACGATCGTGACCGTCGATCAGCACGCCAACACATCGGCCGCATCCATTCCCCTGGCGCTGGACCTGGCAGTGCGCGATGGTCGCATCCGCCCGGGCCATCATGTCCTGATGGAAGGTGTGGGTGGCGGCTTTACCTGGGGCGCCGTGCTGGCTCGCATGTAGCGCACCGGCTCCCGCGCCGTGCGGGTTGCGGCCATACGACGGCTTCACAGAACAACAACACACAACAAGGAAGATCATCGCGATGAAGATTGCCTTCGTCTTTCCCGGTCAGGGCTCGCAGTCCGTCGGCATGCTGGACAGCTTCGCTGACAACGCCGTCGTGCAGGACACCATGGCGCAGGCTGACGCGGCCCTCGGTGAGTCTCTTTCGGGGCTCATCCGGCAGGGGCCGGCCGAGCAACTGAACCTCACCACTCACACGCAGCCCGCGATGCTCGCCGCCAGCGTGGCCATCTATCGCGCATGGCGTGCGGCAGGTGGCGCTGCACCGGAGCTGGTGGCGGGACACAGTCTGGGGGAATTCACGGCGTTGGTTGCTGCGGGCGCGCTGTGCTTTGAAGACGCCGTGCGCGTGGTGCGAGCCCGAGCCAACGCCATGCAGGACGCCGTACCGGTGGGCACCGGGGCGATGGCCGCGATTCTTGGCTTGAGCGACGATGAAGTCCGTGCCGCTTGCACAGATGCGGCTGGAGCCGGTGTGGTTGAAGCGGTGAACTACAACGCCCCGGCGCAGGTGGTGATCGCCGGCGCCAAGGCCGCCGTTGAGAAGGCCTGTGAAGCAGCCAAGGTGCGCGGCGCCAAGCGGGCCTTGCCGCTGCCCGTGTCGGCCCCATTTCACTCCAGTCTCATGCAGCCTGCCGCCAAGGTGCTGGAAGGTGTGCTTGCCGGCGTGGCCGTGAAGTCGCCGGAGGTCGCGCTTATCAATAATGTGGATGTCGCGATTGTGTCTGACCCGGCAGCGATCCGAAGCGCATTGGTGCGCCAGGCGGCCGGCGCAGTGCGCTGGGTCGAAACCGTCCAGAAGATGCAGCAGGGCGGCGTGACGCATGTGGTGGAGTGCGGGCCGGGCAAGGTTCTTCAAGGCCTGTGTAAACGGATCGCCCCTGAACTGCAGGCACTGTCCGTCAGCGACGCCGCCAGTCTGAGCCAAACCTTGGAGGCGCTGAAATGAGTTACTCCGTTGATCTTCAAGGCGAAGTGGCGCTGGTCACCGGCGCGAGTCGCGGTCTGGGCGCGGCCATTGCACAGTTGCTCGCGCAGTCGGGTGCCAAGGTCATTGGCACTGCCACGAGCGAAGCGGGTGCGCAGGCCATCACCGCTGCGCTTGGCCCGTTCGGCGGGCGGGGGGCCGTCCTCAACGTCACGGAACACGCCGCTGCAGAGGCACTGGTTGAAGAGATCCAGAAGGCTGACGGCAAGTTGTCCATTCTTGTGAACAACGCCGGCATCACGCGTGATGGTCTGGCGATGCGCATGAAGGACGACGACTGGGACGCCGTTGTGCAGACCAACCTGAGTTCGGCGTTCGTGCTGTGCCGCGCAGTCATGCGCGGCATGATGAAGGCGCGCCACGGGCGCATCATCAACATTTCGTCCGTGGTGGGCTCAATGGGCAATGCTGGTCAGGCCAATTACGCCGCGGCCAAGGCTGGGCTGGAAGGCCTGACCAGAGCGCTTGCGCGTGAACTGGGTGGCCGCAATGTCACCGTGAACGCCGTGGCGCCGGGCTTTATTGACACGGACATGACGCGCTCTCTGACGGAGCAGCAGACAGCCGTGATGCTGCAGAACATCCCGATGGGGCGCTTCGGTCAACCCGAAGATGTAGCGGGTGCCGTGCTATTTCTTTCGTCGCAGCTCGGCGGCTACGTCAACGGCTGCACGCTGCCGGTCAACGGTGGGATGCATATGTAGCTACTGGCAGTTGAATTGCCTAGAGAGCTTGCTCTAGGTGTTTGTTAAACTCTTACGGTTATTCCAATAGCTCTGGAGGAGCGAATGAGCGATATCGAACAACGTGTCAAGAAGATCGTGGCCGAGCAGCTGGGTGTTGCTGAAGCCGACATCAAGAATGAGTCCTCGTTTGTGGACGATCTGGGTGCCGACTCTCTTGATACCGTTGAGCTCGTCATGGCACTCGAAGACGAGTTCCAGTGCGAGATTCCCGACGAGCAGGCTGAAAAGATCAAGACCGTTCAGCAGGCCATCGACTACGTCACAAGCAACCTGCCCAAGGCCTGAAGTTCATCATCACCGGTGCGTGCGGATCGCGGCTTGCCGCAGCGTGCGCCGGAGCAGGTGAAGTCCGCCAGCCTTGAGTCGTGAGGTGCAGCAGGGCCCGGCATCCGGGCCCTGTTCATTTGTGGAACGCTTTCGGAGAACGCAGTGAGTCGTCGTCGAGTTGTAATCACCGGCCTTGGGCTCGTGACCCCCTTGGGCAATGATGTGCATTCCAGCTGGAACGCAGCGCTGGCGGGCACGCCTGGGATCACCCGAATCACCAAGTTCGATCCGGCCAACTTCTCCGCCCAGATTGCGGGCGAAGTGAAGGGTTTCGACATCGGCGCCTACCTGCCGCCAAAGGAAGCCCGTCACATGGACACCTTCATCCATTACGGGCTTGCCGCGGGCATGCAGGCCTGGCGCGACTGCGGCCTGGAAGCCACCGACGAAAACCGCGAGCGTATCGGGGTGGCCATCGGCTCGGGCATCGGCGGCCTGCCGATGATCGAGGCCAATCACTCGGACTACCTGGAGCGTGGGGCGCGCCGCATTTCGCCGTTCTTCGTACCCGGTTCGATCATCAACATGATCTCGGGCCACTTGTCGATGCACTTCGGGCTGATGGGCCCAAACGTGGCCATCGTCACCGCTTGCACAACGGGGCTGCACTGCATCGGCGACGCCGCGCGCATGATCCAGTACGGCGATGCGGACGTGATGGTCGCAGGCGGCGCGGAAGCGACCGTCTCGCCTCTGGGCATCGGCGGTTTTGCGTCGATGCGGGCCTTGTCCACTCGCAACGATGACCCTGCAACCGCCAGCCGCCCTTGGGACAAGGACCGCGACGGCTTCGTCATGGGCGAGGGCGCTGGTGTCGTCGTGCTTGAGGAGTACGAGCACGCCAAGCGCCGCGGCGCAAAGATTTACGCAGAGCTTGCCGGCTATGGCATGAGCGCGGATGCAGGGCATTTCACCGCGCCTCGTGAAGACGGCGCCGGTGTGGCACGCTGTACGACCAACGCCATTCGTGACGCAGGCCTGAATCCGGCGGATATCGACTACGTGAACGCGCACGGCACCTCCACGCCCCTGGGCGACGTGGCCGAGACGGTGGCACTCAAGCGCGCCTTCGGAGATCACGCATCGAAGCTCGCGATCAGCTCGACAAAGTCCATGACCGGCCACCTTCTGGGCGGTGCTGGCGGGATCGAGTCCGTATTCACCGTGCTTTCCGTACACCATCAGGCCGTGCCGCCGACGATCAACCTGCACAACCCGGATCCGGCCTGCGATCTGGACTACGTGCCCAACACGGCCAGACAGATGCCCATTCGCGCCGCGATCAACAATAACTACGGTTTTGGCGGCACAAACGGCTCATTGGTGTTCGCCCGGGTCTGAACCGGAGAGCGGGGCACGTGTCCTTCTGTAGACTGTGCCCTTCTCCCGGGCGAACCCGCGCCTGAACTCCAAGACCAGAGCCGTTGAACCAAAAAGCGGACCCCCCAGCCTCCAACCCTGATCGCGACGCCGACGCGTTGCTGGTCGAGCGCGTCCAGCGGGGCGACAAGAAGGCCTTCGAGCTGCTCGTCATCAAGTACGAGCGGCGCATCCATCGCTTGCTGTCGCGAATGATTCGGGATCCCGCCGAGTTGGAAGACGTCGCGCAGGAGGCCTTCATCAAGGCTTACCGGGCGCTACCGCAGTTCCGCGGCGACAGCGCGTTCTACACCTGGCTGTACCGGATTGCCGTGAACACGGCCAAGAATGCCCTTATGGCATCTGGGCGTACTCAGGCGACCTCGCTGGATCAGGGTGACGGCGATGAAACTTTTGCCGAGCCTGAACATCTGAGGGACATCAATACACCGGAGTCAATGCTCGCCACCCGGCAGGTTGCCGAAACCGTCAACCGCGCCATGGCGGCACTCCCGGACGAACTGCGCACTGCCATCACGCTGCGCGAGATCGAAGGCATGAGTTACGAGGACATCGCCGAAGCGATGGGGTGTCCGATCGGTACGGTACGTTCGCGTATTTTCCGGGCGCGAGAAGCCATTGCGGCGGAACTGAGGCCGCTCTTGGGCACATCGGAAAACAAGAGGTGGTAGCAATATGAACCAAGCAGTTAACGCGGCGGGCGCCGCCGCGGGCCTTCACGTCGAGTACGCGGAACGGATCTCTGCAACGCTGGACGGCGAGGGGCGCCCCGACGATCTGGACGCTGTGCTCGCAGGTCTTCGAGCGCAGGGGCCCGATTCGCGCTGGAACGAATACCACCTCATCGGCGACTTGCTTCGTAGTGCCGAGCTTCAACCGGTTCGCACCGGGTTCTCTGCGTCGGTCATGGATCGGCTGGAGGCCGAGCCGACCGTGCTGGCACCGACTGCGCGCGGTGCACGGCGCGGAGTGTGGGTTCGTTGGGGCTTGCCCGGCGCGTCGGTGGCGGCGGCGGCCGCGCTGATCTGGGTGGCGGTGCCTCGCATTGCGGGCACCACAGGAGAGCCGGCTGTGGTCAATGCATCTGCTTCCGGTACCTCGGCACAGCCGCAGGCCGTGGTGGTGGCGCAGGACGTGCCGCTTGAGTCGGCGGGCGTCGATCGGTATCTGATCGCGCACCAGCAAGTCTCGCCGAGCGCCAATCGCCACGGCATCGCGCCGATGACCCGCGCTGTGTCCTACCCCGTCTCGCAACGCTGAATCCCTGTCTCTCCATGCACCCACCGATCGCGGTTCGGTCATCGGCCTACCTGCGCTTGCTCAACACGGCGCTTTGTCTCTCCATCGTTCTAGGGTTCGTTGCCCCGCAGAGCCGAGCTCAGCAAGGCGGTGCAGCTGCGGCTGACTCGCGCAGCGAGCTGGTCTGGCTGGCCAAGATCCAGCAAGCGGCGCTTCGGCAGAACTACGCCGGCCATTTTGTCTATCAGCAGGGCGCTTCGATGCAGTCCTCGCGGATTGCGCACATGGTCGAGGGTGGCAATGTCTTCGAGAAGCTCGAAGTCCTGGACGGCCAGCCACAGGAGGTCATCCGCAAGAACGATCAGGTCTATTGCTACATCCCCGGCGCACGCACCCTGCTGATTGAGCGGCGCCCGAACCCGGACCAGTTTCCGTCGCTCTTGCGCCGCCCAGCCTCGGAAGTGGCTGAGTTCTATGACATTCGCCTTGGTGGCAATGAGCGCGTGGCGGGGGTGGATTGCCAGGTGCTGACCCTCAAACCCAAGGATGCTTTCCGCTACGGCTATCGGCTGTGGGCGGATCGCGGCACGGGGTTGCTGCTCAAGGCGCAGACCCTGGACACGCAAGGCAACGTGATCGAGCAGATTGCGTTCACGCAGGTACGCATCGGCGGCAACATTGACCGCAAGCTGCTGCGCACGAGCGTCACCTCGACTGAAGGCTGGCGGATCGAGCGTGCAGACCTCGGGCGCGCAGACCCCGCGCTGGCCCAGTGGCAGGTCAAGAACGTCCCGCCCGGCTTTACGCGTACCCATGAGATCGTCCGCAGCGTCGGTGGTCGTCAGCAGGTTGGGCAGATTGTCTATTCGGACGGATTGGCGGCAATTTCGATCTTCATCGAGCCCGCGGGCGCCGTGCCCAGCAGCCAGCGCGAGGGTTCGACAGTTCAGGGTGCCGTGAGCGTGGCCATGCGCAAGCTGGGCGAGCATTGGCTCACCGTGGTGGGCGAGGTGCCGATGCTGTCGGTTCGCCGCGTGATTGGCTCGATCGAACAAGCGGCATCCACCGCCGCGGTTGCACGCTGAGGGCGCGGTCGCGCCTTGTTTTTCTCTTTTCTCTCATCCGCCGTTGTCTGCACATGAAAACACAGCTCACCCGTCTGTTTGGCGCCGCACTGCTCGGCGCCGGTCTTCTGGCTGCAGGGCCTGCGCTCGCGCAAGGCGCTGCCGCGCCCGCTCGTACCGCGTTTGTGGACTTTGCCGATGTGGTCGAGCGCGCCGACCCCGCCGTGGTCAACATCCGCACGACCGAGCGCCCGCGTGGACCGCGCGGGCCCCAGGGTGCGCCGGGCGAACAGGATCCCTTCGAGCTGTTCCGGCGTTTCTTCGGCCCCGATGTGCCGAGCATGCCGCGGCCGCAGCCCAACCCGCGCGCCCCCCGCGGCGGCAATCAGGACGAGGTGCCCCGCGGCGTCGGTTCGGGCTTCTTCATCTCAGCCGACGGCTTCATCCTGACCAACCACCATGTGGTCAACGGTGCTGATGAGATCTATGTCACCCTGACCGACAAGCGCGAGCTCAAGGCCCGCATCATCGGCTCGGATGAGCGTACGGACGTCGCCCTAATCAAGGTCGAGGGCACGGGCTTCCCGCGTCTGCCGATCGGTGATCCGGGCAAGCTGCGCAAGGGCGAATGGGTGATGGCCATCGGCTCGCCCTTCGGCCTCGAAAACACGGTGACGGCCGGCGTGGTCAGCGCCAAGAGCCGCGACACCGGCGATTTCCTGCCCTTCATCCAGACGGATGTGGCGGTGAACCCTGGCAACTCCGGTGGTCCGCTGCTGAACACCCGCGGCGAGGTCGTCGGCATCAACTCGCAGATCTTTACGCGCAGCGGCGGCTATCAGGGTATTTCGTTCGCGATTCCGATCGACGAGGCGATTCGCGTGTCGGATCAGCTGCGTGCCAGTGGCCGCGTGTCGCGCGGCTATCTGGGTGTTCGGCTTGAAGAAGTGACCAAGGACGTGGCCGAAGGGCTGGGTCTGAGCAAGCCGCAGGGCGCGGTGGTCACCAACGTCGAGGCGAACACGCCCGCTGCAAAGGCCGGCCTGCAGGAGGGCGACATCGTGCTGCGCGTGGACGGCCGAGTGGTGGAGAACCGCGCCGAGCTGGTGCGTCAGATTGCGAATATCCGCCCCGGCACCAAGATCACGCTGCAGGTCTGGCGCGCGGGCAAGACGCGCGACGTGACCATCACCCTTGCTGAGCGCCCGGCCGAGCAGACGGCGCAGCGCGGCGGCGAAACCCCGCCCAAGGCACCGGATAACGCCAAGGCCAATGAGCTCGGCCTGATCACGGTGGATCTGAGCGAAGCGCGTCGCAAGGAGCTGCGCATCAAGGGCGGCGTGCAGGTGGTGTCGGTGGACGGTGCCGCTGAGCGCGCCGGACTGCGCGCCGGCGACGTGCTGCTGCAGTTCAATAACCAGGAAATCCTGTCTGCGGCGCAGTTCAACGCGCTGGTAGCCAAGGCGGACCTGCGCAAGACCATCGTGGTGCTCGTGAACCGCAATGGCGCGGTCAACTACGTGCCGATCCGACCCTCACGCTAGGAAAACAAGCCGTAGACTGAGGATTGGTGCGGCTTTACAGGCCAAAATGGCTGGAAAGCCGCTCCAGACAAGCGGAAAGCGTTGCTGGGAGTGGCTGCTTGGGCTTCGTTGCAGGGTTGAGCTGCCGCGAAATCCGCACACGTAGATCCAGCATTGGCGCGGCATTCGAGGGTAAATCAGCCGGAAACCCGCACCAGACAAGCGGTAAGCACCGTAACGGTCTTGGCGGGAATGCCTTGCAGCATCGCGAGGCGCTCTTCGCCCAGCGTTTCCTCCAGCGGTGTCCGCCGCGGCGTTCTGCAGCACACACGCCACCATGCGCCGCCATCCATGGCATTCGATGGTCTGTTGGTGCCTGCAGCCGGCCGCTTGGCTCGGGCCATTCGCCGCAGCGCCTGTGGCGCTTGCATACTGCGGCTCACGGCGTCTGCACTGCAGCCCGGGTAAACTTGAGAGCTTTGCAATCGTCAGCCTAGCGCCGAGGTCGGCGCGCGCTTTGAACGTTGCAGCCGCCGCTCGCGGCCAGAACACCTCCTCCCATGCAGCACATCCGCAACTTCTCGATCATTGCCCACATCGACCACGGCAAATCCACCTTGGCCGATCGCATCATCCAGCGCTGTGGTGGCCTGTCTGATCGCGAGATGGAAGCACAGGTGCTGGACTCCATGGATCTGGAGAAAGAGCGCGGCATCACCATCAAGGCCCAGACTGCGGCGCTGCACTACAAGGCGCGTGACGGCAAGGTCTACAACCTGAACCTGATCGACACCCCCGGCCACGTGGACTTCAGCTACGAAGTCAGTCGGTCGCTGTCGGCCTGCGAAGGTGCGCTGCTGGTGGTGGATGCGTCCCAGGGCGTGGAAGCGCAGACGGTGGCCAACTGCTACACCGCCATCGAGCTGGGCGTGGAAGTGGTGCCGGTCCTGAACAAGATGGACCTGCCCCAGGCCAACCCCGAAGGCGCGATCGCCGAGATTGAGGACGTGATCGGCATTCCGGCCGAAGATGCCGTGCCGGCGAGCGCCAAGACCGGCATGGGCATCGACGAGATCCTCGAGCGCATCATCGAGCGCGTGCCGACGCCCAAGGGCTCCCCGGACGAGCCGCTGCAGGCCCTGATCATCGACAGCTGGTTCGACAACTACGTCGGCGTAGTCATGCTCGTGCGCGTGGTCAACGGTACGCTCAAGCCCAAGGACAAGATTCTGCTCATGGCCACCGGCGCCACCTACCTGACAGAGCAGGTCGGCGTGTTCACGCCCAAGAGCTCCCAGCGAGAGAAGCTTGTGGCCGGCGAAGTGGGCTTTGTGATCGCGGGCATCAAGGAGCTCAAGGGCGCCAAGGTCGGTGACACCATCACGATCGCTGGCAAGGCTGCGCCCACGCCGCTGCCCGGCTTCAAGGAAATCAAGCCGCAGGTGTTTGCAGGCCTGTATCCGGTCGAGGCCAACCAGTACGACCAGCTGCGCGAGAGCTTGGAGAAGCTCAAGCTCAACGACGCGTCGCTGCAGTTCGAGCCGGAAGTCTCGCAAGCGCTGGGCTTTGGTTTTCGCTGCGGTTTCCTTGGCCTGCTGCACATGGAGATCGTGCAGGAGCGGCTGGAGCGCGAGTTCGACCAGGATCTGATTACCACCGCGCCGACCGTGATCTACGAGGTCGTGCAGCGCGACGGTACGGTCAGCATGGTGGAAAACCCCTCGAAGATGCCCGAGGTCTCGCGCATCGACGAGATCCGCGAGCCAATCGTGACCGTGACGATATTTGTGCCGCAGGACTATGTCGGCTCCGTGATCACGCTGTGCACGGAAAAGCGCGGCATCCAGCTCGACATGTCGTATCACGGTCGCCAGGTCGTGCTGAAGTACGACATGCCGATGGCCGAGATCGTGCTCGACTTCTTCGATCGTCTGAAGTCCACCTCGCGCGGCTACGCCTCCATGGACTACGAGTTCAAGGAATACCGCGCGAGCGACGTGGTGAAGGTGGATATCCTGATCAACGGTGACAAGGTGGACGCGCTTTCGATCATCGTCCACAAGAGTGCGGCGCGTTCGCGCGGCCGTGCAGTGGCCGAGAAGATGCGCGAGATCATTCCGCGCCAGATGTTTGACGTGGCCATCCAGGCCGCAATCGGCGCGGACATCATCGCCCGCGAAAACATCAAGGCCCTGCGCAAGAACGTGCTGGCCAAGTGTTACGGTGGCGACATCTCCCGCAAGCGCAAGCTGCTGGAAAAGCAGAAGGCCGGCAAGAAGCGCATGAAGCAGGTGGGCAACGTGGAAATTCCGCAGGAGGCCTTCCTGGCCATCCTGCAGGTGGGAGACAAGTAAGTGATTGATGAATTCGGGGCGAAGTTCTTCGCCATGGTGCTGCTCTTGTTGACGATCATCACCGGCATCCTGTTCGTGCTGGATCTGGTCGTCTTCCGCAAGCAGCGCCGTGCGCTGGCCGATGCCGCGGTCGCCCGTTTCGATTCGGGCGAGGCCTTGTCGATTCGCGCCGGGGAGGGCGATGATGCCGTCGCCCAGGCGCGCAAACGTGTGATCGATGGCCAGATGCGCCAGCCCTGGTGGCTGGAGTGGACGGCCGGCCTCTTCCCTGTGATCGCCGCCGTGTTCTTTCTGCGCAGCTTCATTGCAGAACCTTTCCGCATCCCGTCCGGCTCCATGATCCCCACGCTTCTGGTGGGAGATCTGATCCTCGTGAACAAGTACACCTACGGCATTCGGATGCCGGTGACCAACTCCAAGATCATCGCGACGGGCAGCCCGCAGCGTGGCGATGTGGTGGTGTTCCGCTATCCGCCCAATGAGCGCGCCGGCAAGCCGAGCGTGGACTACATCAAGCGGGTCATCGGCGTGCCAGGAGACGTCATCGAGTACGCGGACAAGCGTCTGGTCCTCAATGGCAAGGAGGTCCTGACGACCTCGACCGGTCCGTTTCTCGATCCCGAACGCGCTGTGTATCTCGAACGTTTCACCGAGCAGATCGGCGAGGTGTCGCACGCCATTCTGAAGGACTCAAGCCGTCCATCCAGCGTGATGCCGGTCGAAGGCTTTGACTACGCCGGAGCCTGCGACCTGCTGGCGAACGGCGTGAAGTGCACCGTTCCGGCGGGCAAGTACTTCGTGATGGGCGACAACCGGGACAACAGCATCGACTCCCGCTTCTGGGGATTTGTGGATGACCAACATGTTGTTGGAAAAGCATTTTTCGTGTGGATGAACTTCAGTAACATCAGCCGAATCGGTCGAATCCAGTAAGGGCGAGGGCACAAGTGATGTTTTCTAAGCAACGCGGTTTGAGCCTGCTGAGCGTCGTCTTCCTGCTGATCGTGGTCGGCGGTGGTTTGCTGCTCGGGATGAAGATCACGCCCACTGTCACCGAATACCTGGAAATCAAGAAGGCACTCAAGAAGGCAGCCGAAAAGGGCGACACGCCGGCCAGTGTTCGCGGTGCGTTCGACCTGATTGCCAGCGCGGGCTACATCACCAGCATCGGCGGCAAGGACATCGCCGTCACCAAGCGGGGCGACAAGGTGATTGCCTCTGTGGCCTACCAGAAGAAGATTGAACTGATCGCGCCGGTGAGCCTCGTCATCGACTACGAGGCCAGTTCCGAGTAATCCCATGGATCTGAAGGGCCTCGAAGAACGTCTAGGCCATCGGTTCAAGCAGCCGGCGCTTCTGCAGCAGGCGCTGACGCACCGGAGCTTTTCTGCCGTCCACAACGAGCGTCTCGAGTTCCTCGGCGACTCGGTGCTCAACCTCGCCGTCGCGCACTTGCTCTACGACAAGTACGCCAAGATCGACGAAGGTGATCTCTCGCGTCTGCGTGCCAATCTCGTCAAGCAACAGGCCCTGTTCGAGATTGCGCAGACCATCTCGGTCTCCCAGTATCTGAATCTCGGCGAAGGTGAGCTGAAGAGCGGCGGTTTCCGCCGCCCGTCGATTCTGGCGGACACGATGGAAGCCCTGTTTGGCGCCATCTTCCTGGACGCCGGCTTTGACGCTGCGGCCAAGGTCGTCCGCAAGCTCTATGAGGCGGTCCTCGCGCAGATCGATCCGAAGACCTTGGGCAAGGACGCCAAGACCCTGCTCCAGGAGTATTTGCAGGGTCGGAAGATCGCGCTTCCAACCTACAACGTGATCGCGACCCACGGGGCGGCGCACAATCAGGAATTCGAAGTCGAGTGCCTCGTCCCGAAGCTGGACGTGCGTGTGGTTGGCATGGGTGGCAGTCGCCGCGCCGCAGAGCAGGGTGCCGCCAAGCTTGCGCTGGAAGCGGTCGTGGCGCTTGCGCCGGCAGCAGCCAAGCGCGCGCGGAAGACGACGCGCCGTGACACACAGCTCAGCTTGCCTGTCGCTACCGTTCAAACGCCCCAGGCGGATCTGCTCACGCCGGCCGAGCCCGCAGTAGGCAAGACGGCGTGAGTACCGACGCATCCGCCGTCGCGTCGCACCGCGCCGGCCTGGTCGCGATTGTGGGCCGCCCCAATGTGGGCAAGTCCACCTTGCTCAATGCGCTGATCGGCGAGCGCCTGTCGATCACATCGCGGCGGCCCCAGACCACACGGCATCGCATCCTTGGCGTACTGAGCCGATCCGGTTATCAGATCGGCTTTGTGGATACGCCTGGTTTCCAGACCCGCCACGGCGGAGCCATGCCCAAGTTGATGAACCGTTCGGTGACGCAGGCAATCACCGGTGTGGAGGCGGCGCTGTTCGTCAGCGAGAGCGGAGAGCTGTCGCCGGCCGATCTCAAGGTTCTAGACATTCTTCCCAAGACGCTGCCGGTGCTTGCGGTCATCAACAAGATTGACTTGATGACCAGCAAGGACGAGCTGTTGCCCGTGATCGCCCGGTTCTCGTCGGTGCGCGAATTTGCCGCCATCGTGCCTGTTTCTGCAGAGAAGCGATTGGGTCTCGATGCGCTTGAGCAGGCAATTGCTGCGTTGCTGCCCGAATCGGAGCCGCTGTTTGAAGAAGACACGCTGACTGACCGGAGCGAACGATTTCTTGCGACCGAACGTGTGCGTGAAAAGGTCTTCCGGCTGACCGGAGACGAAGTGCCCTTCGGCACCACGGTCGTGATCGAGACCTGGGAGGACACGCCGCGTGGCAAGCGCATTGCTGCGGCCATCGTGGTCTCGCGTGAGAGCCACAAACCGATCATCATCGGCCACAAGGGTGAGCGCATCAAGCGCATTGGCCAGGAGGCGCGGCTGGATCTGGCCAAGTTGTTCGACTGCCCCGTGCATCTGGAGCTTTGGGTCAAGGTGCGCGAAGGCTGGGCCGAGTCCGAGGCGAGTCTGCGCTCGCTGGGTTTCGACTGACGGGCGCAGGCGCAATGGCGCAGCGCCCCGCGTCCGCGGCGAGCAAGACGCTGGCCTTCGTGCTGCACGTCTGGCCGTACTCGGAGAGCAGCCTGATCGCGGAGTTGCTGACGCGTGATCGAGGGCGAGTGGTCGCGCTGGCCAAGGGGGCGCGGCGCCCGAGGTCAGGCGTGCGGCCGCTTCTCCAGCCCTTCGCGCCGGTCATGTGCAAGCTCGCCGGGAAATCCGATGTACAGGTGTTGTCTGCGCTTGAATGGGCCGGCAGCTTCGGAGCGCTTGAGGGCGAACGTCTGATGAGCGGCATCTATCTGAATGAGCTCGTTCTTGGGCTTCTGCCACGACATGACCCCCACCCCGAGGTATTCGACCACTACACCCAGGCGCTCGCCGAGCTGGCGAGCACCCATGCAGCCGAAGGCAGCTTGCGGCGCTTCGAGTACCGGTTGATGCGCGATCTGGGCTACATGCCGATGCCGGATGTTGCGGCACTCGACCCGGCGGTCCCGGCGCTGCCTTGGCACCTCGATGCGCATGAGGGCTGGCAACCGGCGGGCGCACGGACAGGCGATCTGCAGACCGCAGACTTTCTGGCCCTTCTGGCAGATGACTTCGCTGACACTGCGCGGAATCGGCGACTGCAGAGTGTCCTGCGGCGCGTCATCGATCAGGCGCGCACGGGCTGTGGGGCACGTTCGCGGCTCGCATGGCAGGAGTTCAACCGGCTGCGCGGTCGGGCAACGCCGGTACAGCCACTGGAAGCGGGGGCCGCATGATCTTCGGCGTGGGCACCGACATCGTGGACATTCGGCGGATCGAGCAGACCCTCGCGCGGCAGCCTCGGTTTGCCTCACGCATCTTGGGGCAGCAGGAACTTGCCGTGTTCGAGCGTCGGCTCGCCGCACATCCTGCGCGCGGCGTGACCTACCTGGCCACGCGCTTTTCGTGCAAAGAGGCCTTCTCCAAGGCCTGTGGGCTGGGCATGCGCTCACCCATGACCTGGCAGGCGATCGAAGTGCTCAATCAGCCTGGTGGTCGTCCAACAATCGTCGCCCACGGAGCGATGCGAGAATGGCTGCTCTCCAGGAGCTTGATCGCACACGTCACGCTCAGCGACGAGCGAGACTATGCGGTCAGCTTCGTCGTGCTCGAAACCACTTCCAAGCCTTCGCCTGTCTGATTCTCATGAGCAACACACCGCTTCCTGGCCCCGTCATGGTCGATGTGGCCGGTCTGACCCTGACCGAGCACGAGAGCGAACGTCTGCGCCATCCGCTTACGGGTGCGGTCATTCTGTTTGCGCGGAACTTCGAGTCGCGTGCGCAGCTCAAGGCGCTCTGTGATGACATTCACGCGACACGTTCACCGCGTCTGCTGATTGCGGTGGATCACGAGGGCGGCCGTGTTCAACGCTTCAGAACCGACGGGTTCACACATCTGCCGACCATGCGTGCTTTGGGGGAGCTCTGGCAGCGCGACGCCATGAGTGCGACGCGCGCGGCGACCGCATGTGGCTACGTGCTTGCGGCTGAACTGCGCGCGTGCGGTGTCGACTTCAGCTTCACCCCCGTTCTCGATCTTGACTATGGGCGCAGCGCCGTCATCGGAACGCGTGCATTTCACTGGGATGCCCGGGTGACTGCCGTGCTCGCAAAGAGTCTGATTCATGGCCTGCTGCAAGCCGGCATGAAGAGCTGCGGCAAGCACTTTCCCGGACATGGCTATGTGGAGGCAGACAGCCACCACGAGATCCCGGTGGATGAACGCAGTCTGGATGAAGTGCTCGCTGGCGATGCCATGCCCTATGAATGGCTGGCGGAAACGCTCGCCAGTGTGATGCCGGCACATGTCATCTTCCCCAAGGTCGACCCGCAGCCTGCAGGCTTCAGCCGGTTCTGGCTCCAGGACGTGCTGCGAAAGCGCTTCCGGTTCGAGGGGGCGATCTTCAGTGATGATCTCGCCATGGAAGGCGCGACTGTGGCTGGCGACATCCACGCACGCGCGAGAGCGGCGCTCAACGCGGGCTGCGACATGATCCCGATTTGCAACCGGCCCGACCTGGCCGACGAGCTGCTCGCTGCCAACGCACTGCAGTTCGATCCAGTGCGCGCGCGGCGAATCCAGGCGCTCCACGCCGTAGGCGATCCCGCGGACTGGCAATCGCTCCAAGCGGACCCGCTGTACCGGGCGGCTCGTAGCGTGATCGAGCCACTGCTGGGTCAGTGATCCACGGGCAGGAACCGTTGGCGTGAGACAGCCCGAGTCCGACACCAACCGTGAGTCCACGCCGATCGACCCCGCGGGGCGCGAGGCAGAGTTGCGTGCATTCATCGCGAGTCTTCCCGGCTTGCCTGGTGTCTATCGGCACATCGGCGCGGACGACAAAGTGCTGTACGTGGGCAAGGCGCGCGATCTGAAGAAACGTGTCTCGAGCTACTTCCAGAAGACGCTCACGAGTCCGCGGATCGCTCAGATGGTGGCGCAGGTCCAACGGATCGAGGTGACCGTCACCCGCTCCGAGGCTGAGGCGCTGCTGCTTGAGAACAATCTCATCAAGACGCTTGCCCCGCGCTACAACATTCTGTTCAGAGACGACAAAAGCTACCCCTTTCTGAAGCTGACCGACCACGCTTTTCCGCGAGTGGCTTACTACCGCGGCGAGGCGACGGGCAAGGCGCAGTTCTTCGGGCCGTATCCCTCGGCGTGGGCCGTGAAGGAGAGCATTGGCCTGGTGCAGAAGGTGTTCCAGCTGCGCAGCTGTCAGGACTCCGTCTTTCGCAATCGATCGAGGCCGTGTTTGCTGCATCAGATCAATCGCTGCTCGGCGCCCTGCGTGGGCAAGATTGATGCGATTGAGTACTCGGCAGACGTGCATCGGACCGTGCAGTTTCTGCAGGGCAAGAGCGGTGAAGTACTCGCAGAACTTCAAGAGCGCATGCTTGCGCACGCCGAGCAATTGCAGTTCGAGCGCGCGGCACTGGTGCGTAACCAGATCTCTGCGCTGTCCAAGGTGCTGCATCAGCAAAGCGTGGACGCCTTGGGCGACGAGAACGTGGACATCGTTGCCGTCACCGTCGCGGGTGGCCGCGCGTGTGTGAACCTCGCGATGGTGCGAGGCGGCCGACACCTCGGTGATCGCCCGCTGTTTCCGAGCGTGAGCTTTGCCGAAGGCGAGCAGGAGCCTGCGCTCGAGGTGGCTGCCGCCTTCATCTCGCAGCATTACGCAGACGGCGCGATTCCGGATGTGATCGTCTGCAACGTGGCACTTGACGAGGAGTCGATCGCATTCCTGAATGCGCAGGCGGGGCGCAACATCCGGATCCTCAAGCAGCCGCAAGAGCAGAAGCGGATATGGCTGGAGCAGGGCGTTCGCAACGCAAGCCTGGCGCTGGCACGGTTGCTGGCCGAGCGCGGCACGGCGCAGCAGCGTACCCGCGAGCTCATCGACGTGCTTGGACTGAGTGTTGATGACACCGCGAAGCTGCGGATCGAGTGCTTCGACATCAGCCATACCGCTGGTGAAGCGACTCAGGCGTCATGTGTCGTTTATGCCCGAAACGAAATGCAGTCGAGCGAGTATCGGCGCTTCAACATCAGCGGCATCACGGGTGGAGATGACTACGCCGCGATGCTTCAGGCGCTCACGCGCCGCTACGGCAAGCTGGCCGAAAGCGAAGATGCCGTCTGGCCCGACGTGGTCCTGATTGATGGCGGTGCCGGGCAACTGGCGCAGGCCGTCAAGGTCTTTGAAGACCTGGGGGTGGATGATGTTCTGCTTGTGGGCGTTGCCAAGGGGGAGGGGCGTCGTGTCGGTCTTGAGACGCTGATCTTCGCGGATGGCCGGGCGCCTGCGGAGCTGGGTCGCGAGTCTGCAGCGCTGATGCTGGTGGCACAGATCCGCGACGAAGCGCACCGCTTCGCCATCACAGGCATGCGGGCGAAGCGGGCCAAAGTACGCAATACTTCGAAGCTTGAAGACATCGAGGGCGTCGGGCCGCGCAAGCGCCAGCGCCTGCTGGCCCGCTTCGGGGGCGTGCGGCAACTGCAGGCGGCTTCCATCGACGACATCGCCTCGGTCGAAGGCATCTCGCGCACACTAGCCGAGACCATCTACCGCACGCTGCATTCCTAGAACAACACAGACCCCACGCTCGCTGATCCGTGCTGACCCTGCCCACCTTGCTGACCTGGCTGCGCATCCTGGCCATCCCGGTTCTCGTCGCTCTCTACTACCTGCCCGAAACGATCAACCCCGTCACCCGTGACTTGGTGGCGACCGTGATCTTCGTCGCTGCTGCAGTGACCGACTGGTTTGATGGCTGGCTGGCGCGCAAGACCGGGCAGACGTCCGCTTTCGGGGCCTTTCTTGACCCTGTGGCCGACAAGCTGCTCGTGTGCTCTGCGCTGCTGCTACTGCTGGAGTTCAACCGCGTGTCTGCGCTGATCGCACTGATCATCATCGGGCGCGAGATCACGATATCCGCGTTGCGCGAGTGGATGGCTTCACTGGGCAAGCGGGGCAATGTCGCCGTGAATTCCCTTGGCAAATTCAAGACGGCCGCGCAGATGGTGGCCATCCCGATGCTTCTGTTCAACGAGAAGTTGTTCGGTGTCATCCCGGTACGCGAGATCGGCACTGTGCTCCTGTATGTCGCCGCCGTGCTCACGGTCTGGTCCATGGCCTATTACCTGTGGCTTGCTCGCGTGCACATGCGTGATTGAGCGAGTGCGTGAGCTCGCAGATTCGAGGCGCGCATCGACTTCTCGGAGGCCCCTCAATTTGACGGGCTGCGAATCAGTGTGTAATATTTAAGGCTCTGCGGGAGTAGCTCAGTTGGTAGAGCGCAACCTTGCCAAGGTTGAGGTCGCGAGTTCGAGACTCGTCTCCCGCTCCAGACAAATCAAAGGGAAGCGCCGCTTCCCTTTTTCGTTCCAGGTGCCTGTGCAGGCCCACGCAATCGAGCGTGATACAGTGCCAGCACCAGTCATGGCCGTGGCGGGTTAGCAAAGCGGTTATGCAGCGGATTGCAAATCCGTTTAGCTCGGTTCGACTCCGGGACCCGCCTCCACTTTCTCTCCTGACTGCACGCAAGCGGCGCACCGCCGCGCCCGCGCCGCGGTGGTGAAATCGGTAGACACAGCGGACTTAAAATCCGCCGAACGGTAAAACGTTCGTGCCGGTTCGATTCCGGCCCGCGGCACCAGCCTTCCGCTTTCATCTCCTCTTCTTTTTCGGCTCCCCGGGCCGACGTGCAACACGCCATGAAGGTTTTCGATCTGCAGTGCGAACACGGCCATCGCTTCGAGGGCTGGTTTGCAAGTCACGAGGCATTCGAGCAGCAGAACGCCGGTGGTCTGGTCGTCTGTCCGATCTGCGGCTCGACCGACATCGCGCGCCAGGTCACGGCAGCACGCATCAACACGGGCGCCGCAGCGCCAGCGGATGCCGCCAGCGACGCGCTGGCCGTGCCACCGCAGGCCATGTGGAAGTTCATGCGATCCCTGGTCGATGGCAGCGAAGATGTCGGCGAGCGCTTCGCCGCTGAGGCTCGCGCCATTCACTATGGCGAGTCGCCAGAGCGTTCGATCCGCGGTCGTGCCACAGCAGACGAGCGTCAAGCTCTGGCCGAGGAGGGCATCGAGACCCTGTCGTTGCCCGTGCCATCTTTCCTCAAAGAACCGCTGCAGTAGGCCGGGCCGATGCCGCGTCCGATCCAGGCTCGAATCAGCCACGCTGCGCTTGCCCACAATCTGTCCGTTGCGCGGCGTCATGCCGGCGAGGCCTTTGTCTGGGCGGTGATCAAGGCCAACGCCTACGGGCATGGCATCGGGCGGGGCGTGGCGGCGTTTGCCGCGGCTGACGGTCTGGCGATGCTGGACCTCAACGAGGCCGTGCGCTGCCGCGAGGCCGGCTGGGTCAAGCCGATCCTGCTGCTCGAGGGCATCTTCGAAGCCGCCGACCTCGATGTGGTCGAGCGCTACGGCCTGTCGATGACCGTGCACTGCGCACAGCAGATCGATCTGCTGGCTGCTCGCAGGCTGCTGCGCCCGGTCGATGTCTATCTGAAGATGAACAGCGGCATGAACCGCCTGGGCTTCAAGGCCGAGGACTACCGCGCCGCCTGGACGCGTCTGCGTGCCTTGCCGCAGGTGGGCGCCATCACGCTGATGACGCACTTCGCCGATGCGGATGTCGCCGGCGGTACAGACTCGGCTCGCGCATTGTTTGCCAGAACGACGCAGGGCCTGCCCGGCCCGCGCGCACTGGCCAATTCAGCCGCCTTGCTCGGCGTGCCCGAGGCGATCGGTGATGCGGTGCGTCCGGGGATCATGCTCTACGGCTCATCGCCCTTTGCAGACCGTACGGCCGCGAGCCTCGATCTGCAGCCGGGCATGCACCTGTTCTCGGAGATCATTGGTGTGCAGGATCTGCAGCCCGGCGACACGGTGGGCTACGGCAGCACGTTCCGGGCCGAGGCGCCGATGCGCATCGGCATCGTGGCCTGTGGCTACGCCGACGGCTATCCGCGTCACTGCGGTACCGGGACACCGATTGCCGTGGCGGGGCAGCGCACGCGCACGATCGGCCGCGTGTCGATGGACATGCTCGCAGTTGATCTGACTGCGCTGCCGCAGACCGGCATTGGCAGCCCCGTGGAACTCTGGGGCACGCAGGTCTCGATCGATGAGGTGGCCAAGGCCGCAGGCACCATCGGCTACGAGTTGATGTGCGCCGTGGCGCCGCGCGTGCCCATGGTCTCGGTCGACTGAGCAGACCTATCGCGAATGAGCAAAGCCAAGAGCCAGTACGTCTGCAGCGAATGCGGTGCCACGAGCCCCAAGTGGCTTGGCAAGTGCCCCGGCTGCGGCGCGTGGAACAGTCTGACTGAAACCGCGGCGCAGAGCGCGCAAGGCAAGCGCTTCGAGCCGCTGGTGGGCCAGCGTGCTGGCGCCAGCCAGGTGCAGCAGCTCGGCGCGGTGCAGACCGTCGAGGTCGAGCGCATCGAGACCGGCATCGACGAATTCGACCGCGTGCTCGGCGGCGGGCTGGTGCCCGGTGGCGTGGTGCTGCTGGGCGGTGACCCGGGCATTGGCAAATCCACGCTGCTGCTGCAGTCCCTGGCGGACATGTCGGCCCGCGTACCGGCGCTGTATGTCACGGGCGAGGAGTCGCTCGATCAGGTGGCGCTGCGTTCGCGCCGCCTGGGTGTGTCTGCCGACAAGCTGCTGGCGCTGGCGGAGATCTCGATCGACCGCATTCTGGAGGCCTTTGCCGAGCACCGGCCGCAGGTGGCGGTGGTGGACTCCATCCAGACCCTGTATTCCGAGGCCCTGTCTTCGGCGCCGGGCTCGGTGTCGCAGGTGCGCGAGTGCGCGGCCATGCTCACGCGCGCGGCCAAGCAGACGGGCTGCACCGTGATCATGGTGGGCCATGTCACCAAGGAAGGCACGCTGGCAGGGCCGCGCGTGCTGGAGCACATCGTGGACACGGTGCTGTATTTCGAGGGTGACACGCATTCGTCCTTCCGTCTGATCCGCGCCTTCAAGAACCGCTTCGGCCCGGTGAACGAGCTGGGCGTGTTTGCCATGGGCGACCGCGGCCTGAAGGGCGTCAGCAACCCCTCGGCGCTGTTCCTCTCGCATTCGCACACCGGCGACGACAAGCCCGTGCCGGGCACCTGTGTACTCATCACCCAGGAGGGCACGCGCCCGCTGCTGGTGGAGGTGCAGGCCCTGCTGGACACGGCCGGCGGCAGCCCGCGCCGCCTCGCGGTGGGGCTGGACCAGGCCCGGCTGGCCCTGCTGCTGGCGGTGCTGCACCGCCATGCCGGCATTGCCAGTGGTGATCAGGATGTCTTCGTGAACGCCGTGGGCGGCGTGCGCATCACGGAGCCGGCGGCTGACTTGGCTGTGGTGCTGGCCGCAGTGTCGTCGCTGAAGAACCGCGCGCTTCCCAAGGGGCTGGCCGTGTTCGGCGAGCTCGGCCTGGCCGGCGAGATCCGCCCGGCGCCGCGCGGCCTGGAGCGCATTCGCGAAGCCGCCAAGCTCGGCTTCTCGCACATCATGCTGCCGCGCGCCAACCTGCCCAAGGGCGCCAGCGCCAAGCAGGTGCCCGAGGGCCTCACCTTGCTGCCGGTGGGGCGCATCGAAGAAGCCATGGACGCGCTGCGCGCGCTGCATTAGCGCGGCTGCACGGCACTTCTGGCGTCTCGCCCATTGCAGGGGCTGCGGCAGCCGGAAGCCGTTCCGCTTGTCTGGCGCGGGTCTTGAGGCCTTTTTGCTTGGAAACCCGCTTTAATCTGTGACCTACGGATTGAATCGAGTATCCATGCGCTTCTTCAGGCCAAACTGGCTCAAGAAGCCCGCCCAGCAAGCGGAAAGGCTGTGGCGCGCCTCAGGGTGCTGCCCAGGCCGCGGCGGCTTGGCCTGAAAGCACGGCGGCCTCCAGCGTGGCGGGCAGGTCGGCTTCGGTGAAGTCGCCCGCCAGGCGCAGGGCCGGGTGGGCGGTGCGTGCGGGCACGGCCTGCATGGCCGGCGTGCAGGCGAAGGTGGCGCGCTTCTCGATGATCAACGTGCGGTCGATGGTGGCAGAAAGCCCGGGCAGGGCGCGGCGCAGATGCGCCTCCACGCGGTCCATCCAGGCCCCGCGTTCAACGCTGAGCGACGCGCGGGCGGCGCTGGTAACCACGGCGAGCATGGGGATCTGGGCGCCGTCGAGCGTGTGCGTCCGGTCAAACAGCCAGTGGCCGGGCGCTGCAGCGTCGCCGATGCCTGGGCCCTGTGGCAGCGCCAGCATCGGTGCCGGCAGCGCGGGCACCGGCCGCGCGAGGCGGAAGAACACCGTGGAGATCGGCTCATAGCGCAGCCCTTCCAGTGCCGCTGCAGCCTGAATGTCCAGGCGGTTTACCAGTCGCGCCGCAGACGCGGGCGAGGTCGCGAGCACGACGCGGTCAAAGGGTTCACCTTCAACGAGCAGCTTCTGAATCGACGCGCCGCCCACGGCCGCAGGAGGCGCGACAAGCTCGCGCACCGGGGTGCGCATGCGCAAGTCCACCGCTGCAGCAGCCAGGCTGCGCAACGCGGCATCGGGCATCAGTTCGGATAAGGACGCCTTGGGCACGAGAAAGTCGCTCGCCCGAAAACCCGGCGCCGCCGCATTGCTGAACAGGGCGCGGCGCAGCACGTGTCCAAAGCGGCGGGCGCAGGCGTCTTCCGGCGGGGTGTTGAGCGCGGCCACGCACAAGGGCGCGAGCAACTCCTGCCAGACCCAGCTGCCCACAAAGGGTGCGAGCCACTCTTCCACCGTCTGCCCCGGCGGCACGCTTTGCAGCAGCTTCATACCAAGGCGGGCCATGCCCCACTTTGCGCTGCCGGCGAGGCGGCTGCTTGCAAGCGCGGCGGCCACATGCAGCGGCGCCGGCCAGTCCGGGGCGCGCATCAGCCAGCCCTCGGGTGTGGGCAGGCCGAAGGGCAGGCGGTGAAAGGCGTTCGCAGGGTCGACGCCCGCACGCTGCATCAGATCGAGGCAGCCGGTGTAGGCGCCGATCAGGATGTGCTGGCCGTTGTCGATCGGGATGCGCTGGCCCAGGCTGTCCCAGCGCACGGTGCGGGCGCGGCCGCCGGGCTCGGGCGCGGCATCGAACAGGGTGATGCGCCGCGGCTCGCGGGCCGGGGTCTGCGCCAGCTGCAGCGCACAGGCCAGGCCCGCCCAGCCCGCGCCGATGACGGCAATGCGCCGCATGCCCGCTCAGCGCCCCAGGGCGCGCAGCGCGGCCCGCGGAAACACCCAGCCCTTCCAGGCCAGCCAGAGCTTGCGCAGGGGTGTCAGGGCAATGCGCTGATTCAGCACGGCAAAGTCCTCGCGCGCGATCTCTTCCAGCAGCTCGCGGTAGATGCGGCCCATGATCAGCCCGGCGCGCTGGCTGCGCACGTCTTCGGCGGGCAGAGCGCGGGCTGCGTCACGAAAGGCCGTGCGGGCCAGATCAGCCAGTTCGCTCAGCAGGGCGGTGAGGGCAGGGGAGCCCTGGCGCTGCAGCACGGCATTGCGGTCCACGCCGTGAGCCTTGAGCCAGGCATCAGTCAGGTAGACGCGGCCGCGCGGGGCGTCATCACCCACATCACGCAGAATGTTCACCAGCTGAAGAGCCAGCCCGAGCTTGCCCGCGTAGTCATGCGTAGAAGCGTTGCTGTAGCCGAAGATCAGGGCCGACACCTCGCCCACCACGCCGGCCACGCGGTGGCAGTAGATCTTGAGCGACTCCAGGTCCGGGTAGCGCACCTGGTTCACATCCATCTCCATGCCCGCAATGATTTCCATGAGCTGCGGCGCACGCACGCCAAAGGGCAGCACATGGGCCTGCAGAGCCTGCGTGACGGGGTGGGTGGGTGCGCCGGCATACAGGCGGTCGATCTCGGTGCGCCACCAGGCCAGCTTGGTGCGCGCGAGCTGCGCGTCGGCCACTTCGTCGGCCACGTCATCCACCTCGCGACAGAAGGCATAGAAGGCCATGATGGCGTCGCGCCGGGCGGGCGGCAGGAACAGGAAGCTGTAGTAGAAGCTGGAACCGGATGCGGCTGCCTTGTCCCGGCAGTATTCGATGGGCGTCATGCGCGGATTATCGCGGGGCGGTGGGGCTGATCGGCCCGAGCAGGCGCGGCTCGATGCCTCGCGGCGCCTGCGCGGGTTGCAGCAGCGTGCGCCAGGCGATGACCAGCCAATCGATGCTGCCCAGCTTGGGCCGGGCGCGGCAGACGTCGTAGGCCGCTGCATCGAGGCGCGCTGCAATGCGCAGGCCACCCTCGATCACGGCGCGCAGCTCCAGACCGCCGCGTCCGCCAATGCGTGCGGGCAGGCCATAGCCGAACTGCAGGCGCGCCCGAGCGTCGGCTACTAGCACCCGCATCAGCGCGCGCCAAGCCTCGGTCTGCATCATCCGGGCGGCCTCTGCGACAAGCTGCGATTCGTCCACGCCGAACTGCGTCATTTGCGCGCGCGGGATGTAGATGCGCGGCTTGGCCAGATCGATGGCCACGTCTTGCCAGAAGTTCACCAGCTGCAGGCCGGTGCAGATTGCGTCGGCCTGGGCGAGTGCGGCCGGGTCGTGGTCGCAGTCGTATAGACGCAGCATCAGGCGCCCGACCGGGTTGGCCGAGCGGCTGCAGTAGTCCAGCACCTCGGTCATGTCCGCATAACTCGTCTTCTCCACGTCCTGCGAGAACGCGGATAGCAGATCGAGCAGGGGCTCCGGGCGCAGAGCATGCGGTGCGATGTGCGGCTGCAGACCCGCGACGGCGCGCAGCAGCGGGTCGTCGGTGGGCGCTGCGGGCCGGGTCGGCGCGGCAAACAGCTCGCGCACGGCCTGCGCCATGCGGGCGAGATCGGCCAGACGTTGTGCTGCATCAGCGTGGCCCTCGTCAGCCACATCGTCCGCTGTACGTGCGAAGCGATAGATCGCCACGATGGCGGGGCGCAGCCGGGCCGGAGCCAGACGCGAGGCCACGGGAAAGTTTTCGTAGTGATCAACAGCCATGGGATGGCGCGGGCGGTTCGTCGATGATGTGTCGCGCTGCAGCATACGGGCTGTGAAGCGCAACTGGCAGAACACGCGAGACGCTCGACGCCGGGGCGACAAGGTGGGGTCTGCGCCTTGGCTACAATGCTCCCCAGAGCAAGTACGCGGGGAAGTACGCGTCTCGGGCGCTTGAGGCAAGACCTTCAGCAGGCCTGACCGGACGGACCGCACTTGCATGCGAAGGTGGCGAAATTGGTAGACGCACCAGGTTTAGGTCCTGACGCCTTCACCGGCGTGGGGGTTCGAGTCCCCCCCTTCGCACCAGCGAGATCTCAGAATCCCCACGGGTTGAGTTCCGCGCGTTCAACCCGATCATTCATTTTCAGGTGTGTTCATGACTGCAGCTATTGAGACCCTTTCCGCCATCGAACGCCGTGTGGCGCTGGACGTGCCCCTGGCCGACGTGAATCGTGAGGTCGAGTCGCGTTTGCGCCGCCTGCAGCGCACCGTGCGCATGTCCGGCTTCCGCCCCGGCAAGGTGCCCTTCGGTCTGGTTCAGCGCCAGTACGGCTATGAAGTTCAGATGGAAGTGCTCAACGACAAGGTCGGCGAAGCCTTCAACTCCGTGGTGAGCGAGAACAAGCTGCGCGTGGCCGGCATGCCCAAGGTTGAGCCGATTAATGCCGAAGGCGAGGCTGCTGCCGAAGCCGCCAAGTTCACGGCCACCTTCGAGGTCTATCCCGAGATCAAGTTTGGCGACTTCAAGAGCGCCACGGTCGAGCGCGTTGTCTGCACGGTAGGCGATGCCGAGGTCGACAAAACGATCGACATCCTGCGCAAGCAGCGTGCCAACTACGCGGCCGTGGATCGCGGCATCCAGACTGACGATCGCATCACGTGCAACTTCACCGGCACGATCGATGGCGTCGAGTTCAAAGGTGGCCAGGCGACTGACTTCTCGTTCGTCTCCGGCGCCAAGCGCATGCTGCCGGAGTTCGAAGCGGCAGCCCTCGGCCTGAAGGCTGGCGAAAGCAAGACCTTCGATCTCGCATTCCCCGCCGACTACCACGGCGCCGATGTCGCCGGCAAGACGGCGGCGTTCAAGCTCGACATCACGAAGGTGGAAGCCCCGCAGTTGCCGCCGGTGGATTCCGAATTCGCCAAGACCCTAGGCATCGCTGACGGCGACGTGACCAAGATGCGCGAAGAGATCCGCGCCAACCTGCAGCGCGAAGTCGCCGCACGCACACGCAACCAGACCAAGGAAAGCGTGATGAACGCGATGCTCAAGGTTGCGGAGTTCGAGGTGCCCAAGGCGTTGGTTGGCAACGAGACGGGCCGCCTTGCCGAGAACGCGCGTGCCGATCTGGCTGCGCGCGGCATGAAGGTGGATTCGCTGCCCTTCCCGCCGGATGTGTTCCAGGCGCAGGCCGAGCGCCGCGTGCGCCTCGGTCTGATTCTTGCTGAGCTGGTCAAGGTCAACGGGCTGACGGCCAAGCAGGAGCAGCTGCGTGCCAAGATCGAAGAGACGGCGCAGAGCTACGAGAACCCCGCTGAAGTGCTGCAGTGGTACTTCAAGGACAAGCAGCGCCTGGCCGACGTCGAGGCCGTGGTGCTTGAAGACAATGTGGTGGAATGGGCTCTGGGCCAGACCACCGTGGTGGACAAGCCTGTGGCTTTTGACGAGCTGATGGGCAACGCCGCCTGATTGATCAGAACTGCAGCGCAAGGTTTGCGCAGGAGACAAGCTGATGGCATTTGACGTTCGGGACTGGCAGCGCGATCCGCAGCGCTTTGAACCGCAGAATCTCGGCATGGTGCCGATCGTCATCGAGCAGAGTGGCCGGGGCGAGCGCGCCTACGATATCTACTCGCGGCTGCTGCGCGAACGGATCGTGTTCCTGATCGGCCCCGTGCATGACGTGTCGGCCAACCTGATCGTGGCGCAGCTGTTGTTCCTTGAGGCGGACAATCCCGACAAGGACATCAGCTTCTACATCAACAGCCCGGGCGGCTCGGTCTATGCCGGCATGGCGATCTACGACACCATGCAGTTCATCAAGCCCGATGTGTCCACCATGTGCTGCGGCCTTGCGGCGAGCATGGGTGCCTTCCTTCTGGCGGCTGGCGAGAAGGGCAAGCGCTTCTCGCTGCCGAATAGCCGAATCATGATTCATCAGCCCTCGGGTGGGGCCCAGGGGCAGGCGAGCGACATCCAGATCCAGGCTCGCGAAATCCTTGATCTGCGCGAGCGTCTGAACAAGATTCTTGCGGACCGCACGGGGCAGCCGATCGACAAGATCGCGACCGACACGGACCGCGACAATTTCCTCGCCCCCGAGGAAGCGCAGGCCTACGGGCTCATCGACAAGGTGCTCACCTCGCGCGAACAAGTCGCCTCGGGCGGCTGATCGTATCGAACTGAGTTCTAGCGCAGGCAGCAGGGAGGCACGATGACCGAGAAAAAAACGAACAGCGAGAAGCTGCTGTATTGCTCCTTCTGTGGCAAGAGCCAACACGAGGTCAAGAAGCTGATCGCTGGCCCCTCGGTCTTCATCTGCGACGAATGCATCGACCTGTGCAACGAGATCATCCGCGATGAAGTCGCTGAAGCGTCTGGCCCGACAACCCGCAGCGACTTGCCTACGCCCAAGGAAATCAAGGAGATCCTTGACCAGTATGTGATCGGCCAGGATCAGGCCAAAAAGATCCTGTCTGTCGCGGTCTACAACCACTACAAGCGGCTCAAGCACCTGGGCAGCAAGGATGAGGTCGAACTCGCCAAGTCCAACATCCTGCTCGTCGGGCCTACCGGCTCCGGCAAGACCTTGCTAGCGCAGACCCTTGCGCGGTTGCTCAATGTGCCGTTTGTGATCGCCGACGCAACCACGCTGACCGAAGCTGGCTATGTGGGTGAGGATGTCGAAAACATCATTCAGAAGCTGCTGCAGAACTGCAACTACGAGGTTGATAAGGCACAGCGGGGCATTGTTTACATCGACGAGATCGACAAGATCTCTCGTAAATCCGACAACCCCTCCATCACACGCGACGTGTCTGGCGAAGGCGTGCAGCAGGCCCTGCTTAAGCTGATCGAAGGCACCATTGCCAGCGTGCCACCGCAAGGTGGCCGCAAGCACCCTAATCAGGATTTCGTGCAGGTCGACACGACCAACATCCTGTTCATCTGCGGGGGCGCGTTCGATGGCTTGGATAAGGTCATCCGCAACCGCTCGGAGAAGAGCGGGATCGGCTTCGGCGCATCAGTCCGAGGCGAATCGAGCCGTAGCGTGACGGAGCTTCTCGCGGAAGCCGAGCCCGAAGACCTGATCAAGTTCGGTCTGATTCCCGAACTGGTCGGGCGGCTTCCTGTGGTTGCCACCCTGGGCGAGTTGCAGGAAGAAGCGCTCGTACAGATACTGGTCGAGCCCAAGAACGCCCTGATCAAGCAGTACAGCAAGCTGCTCGGCATGGAGGGGGTCGATCTGGAGATCCGCCCCGCGGCGATGCGCGCGGTGGCGCAGAAGGCGCTCAAGCGCAAGACAGGTGCGCGTGGCCTGCGCTCAATTCTTGAGCAGGCCTTGTTGCAGACCATGTATGAGCTTCCGACCATGGAGAACGTGGCCAAGGTCGTCGTCGATGAGAACTGCATCACCCAGGGTACGCCGCCGCTGCTTGTCTACCGCGAACAGCCACGCTCGGTTGCGCTCGCGGCGTCCTGAGCGAGTCCGGCGTACCTCGTGCTCCGCGGTGAGTGCCTAGCCGGCAGAACCAGAACGTCGCCCAGTTGACAATTTCTGCTTTCTGTATGGGCCTTACGAGCCGTATTGCTCTCGCTTGATGCCTTCTCCGCGGTGCTACAGTCGTCCGCAAGCATATGCACGTGTTTGCCTCCGAGGCGCGATCTTGCAATCGCATGACCTGCCCGCAGTTTGTGTGGGTTCCATTCTGAAAGCCCGATATGTCTGAGGCCAAGATTCTCTCCTTGCCCCTGCTGCCGCTGCGCGATGTGGTGGTATTCCCCAACATGGTCATCCCGCTGTTTGTAGGGCGACCCAAGAGCATCAAGGCGCTTGAAGTCGCCATGGAAGGCGGGCAGGGCATTCTGCTGGTCGCTCAGAAGAACGCGACGAAGGATGATCCATCAGCATCGGATCTGCACGAGATCGGCTGCATAGCCAATGTGCTTCAGATGCTCAAGCTTCCTGATGGGACGATGAAGGTGCTGGTTGAGGGATCCCAGCGTGCATCCCTGCATGCTGTCGAGGATGGCCCAACGCACTTCACCTGCGAAGCCGAGCCGCTTGAGTCCCAAGACGCAAATGCGCCAGAGGCCGAGGCGCTTCGCCGTGCGGTGATCAGTCAGTTCGACCAGTTCGTCAAGCTCAACAAGAAGGTGCCACCGGAAGTCCTGACTTCCGTGTCGGGCATTGATGAGCCCGGCCGTCTTGCTGACACTGTGGCGACGCATCTGCCCATCAAGATCGAGCAGAAGCAGTCGGCGCTGGCCGTTCTGCGCGTACCGGAGCGTCTCGAGTTGCTGCTCTCCCTGCTTGAAGGAGAGATCGACATTCTCCAGGTGGAAAAGCGCATCCGCGGGCGGGTCAAGCGCCAGATGGAGAAGAGTCAGCGCGAGTACTACCTGAACGAGCAGGTCAAGGCGATCCAGAAGGAGCTCGGTGAAGGCGAAGACGGAGCCGACCTTGAAGAGCTCGACAAGCGCATCAAGGCTGCGCGAATGCCCAAGGAGGCACGCAAGAAGGCCGAGGCTGAGCTCAAGAAGCTCAAGCTGATGTCGCCGATGTCGGCCGAAGCGACTGTGGTGCGCAACTACATCGACACGATCGTCAATCTGCCATGGAAGAAAAAGAGCAAGATCAATAACGACCTCAAGCACGCTGAAGACGTGCTCAACGCTGACCACGACGGCCTCGAAAAGGTCAAGGAACGCATCGTCGAGTACCTCGCCGTTCAGCAGCGTGTCGACAAGCTCAAGGCGCCGATCCTATGCCTCGTCGGCCCACCTGGCGTGGGTAAGACCTCACTTGGCCAGTCGATCGCGAAGGCGACCAACCGCAAGTTTGTACGCATGGCTCTGGGTGGCGTGCGCGACGAGGCCGAGATCCGTGGGCACCGCCGTACGTACATTGGCTCAATGCCGGGCAAGATCCTGCAGAACCTCTCCAAGACAGGCGTGCGCAATCCGCTGTTTCTGCTTGATGAAGTGGACAAGATGGGGCAGGACTTTCGTGGTGATCCAGCCTCAGCTCTGCTCGAAGTGCTGGATCCCGAGCAGAACCACACCTTCCAGGATCACTACATCGAAGTCGACTTCGATCTGTCGGATGTGATGTTTGTGGCGACCTCCAACTCGCTGAACATTCCTCCGGCGCTGCTGGACCGCATGGAGGTGATTCGCCTAGCTGGCTATACCGAAGACGAGAAGACCGACATCGTCGAGCGTCACCTGCTACCCAAGCAGATGAAAAGTAACGGTGTAAAGGAGGACGAGCTGCACGTGTCTGAGGCCGCTATCCGAGACATCGTCCGCTACTACACCCGTGAGGCGGGGGTTCGTTCTCTGGAGCGCGAGGTCTCGAAGATCTGCCGCAAGGTCGTCAAGCAGCAGTTGCTTGGCAAGACCAAGGGGAAGGTCAACATCACGCCCAAGAATCTTGATAAGTACCTGGGGGTACGACGCTTCACCTATGGTGTCGCAGAGAAGGAAAACCAGATCGGCCAGGTGACGGGGCTTGCATGGACGGAAGTGGGTGGAGATCTGCTTACCATCGAAGTGGCCACCATGCCCGGCAAGGGCAATGTGCAGCGCACCGGCTCGCTGGGCGATGTCATGAAGGAGTCGGTGGAAGCAGCCCGCACGGTGGTTCGTGCCCGAGCCCGACGCCTGGGCATCAAGGACGACCGCTTCGAGAAGCTAGACCTGCATGTGCACTTCCCCGAGGGGGCCACACCGAAGGATGGGCCGAGCGCGGGCATTGCGATCACCATAGCCCTCGTCTCTGCGCTGACGGGCATTCCGGTCCGATCGGATGTCGCGATGACGGGCGAGATCACGCTGCGCGGGGAAGTCCTGGCCATTGGCGGCTTGAAGGAGAAACTGCTAGCAGCGCTGCGCGGCGGCATCAAGAAGGTGCTCATTCCCGAGGAAAACACCAAGGACCTCGCAGAGATTCCAGACAACGTCAAAAACCGTCTTGAGATCATCCCGGTGAAATGGATCGATCGCGTGCTCGAGATCGCACTGAGCGAGACACCGGTTGCGCTGCCCGATGAAGAAGTTGCTGCGTCTACGGCAACGTCTGCCGACGGCAAGCCTGCTGCATCAGGCGAGGTTGTAAAGCATTGATTCAGCGTGTTGCGGTGCGTTGGGTAGCGACGCGTGCGCAGCGTGCGTTCGCCTTGACATGCCAAGAGAGCGACGCGTTAAATCGATTCGAGCGGTTATAGTCCGCGTCCTTTGTCGGCTGCGGGCCGACACACCAATACGACCGACCAATCCTGTTTCTAGGGGGTTTAGAAAGTGAACAAGACCGACCTGATCGATCACATCGCAAAGAACGCAGACATCTCCAAGGCCGCAGCAGGCCGTGCTCTGGATTCGGTGGTCGGCGCCATCAAGACGACGCTCAAACGTGGCGGCTCGGTCACGCTCGTCGGGTTCGGTACCTTCACGGTGGGCAAGCGGGCTGCCCGTTCCGGCCGCAACCCGCGCACGAACCAGCCGATCAAGATCAAGGCCGCCAAGGTGCCAAAGTTCCGCCCGGGCAAGGCCTTGAAGGACGCTGTAAACTAATGTGCTTTGCGGGTGCTTAGCTCAGTTGGTAGAGCGGCGCCCTTACAAGGCGTAGGTCGGGAGTTCGAGCCTCTCAGCACCCACCACCGCAAAGCGCAAGACACTTTTGCCTGAGTGCAGGCAAGACGATCAGGGCGAACCGGGTTCGCCCTTTTTGTTGTGCTCTGCCTGGCCTGTGAATCCTGATTCGGGAAGTCAGCATCGATGTTTGAGTTCATTCGCACCCACAAGCGCTTCCTGCAGTTTGTGCTGCTGATCTTGATTCTGCCCTCGTTCGTGTTCTTCGGCGTCCAGGGGTATTCGCGGTTCATGGAAGGCGACCAGGCGCTCGCCCGGATCGACAAGGCGAAGGTGACCCAGCAAGACCTGGACAACGCCATGCGTCAGCGCGTGGATCAGATGCGCCAGCAGTTCGGCTCGCAGATCGAGGCACGTCTGATTGACACGCCCGAGGCGCGCAAGGCGATGCTGGATCAACTGATCGACCAGCAGGTCGTCGCGGCTGAGATTCGCAGCAACTGGATAGCGGTTTCCGACGCCTACCTGCGCGACACAATCGCTGCCATCCCTGCAGTTCAGAAGGACGGCAAGTTCGATCTTGAGCTGTATCAGCGCGCTCTGGCCAGTCAGGGCCTGTCGGAGCAGGTGTTTGAGGCGCGCCTGCGCAATGACATCGCTTCGGCGCGAGTTGCAGAGGCTCTGTCGTCTTCGAGCATCGTCCCTCAGACCGTTCTCGAAAAACTCGCGCGCCAGGCCGAGCAGACGATCAGCTATCGCGAGCAGTTGTTCCGAGCCACCGACTTTGCGTCAAAAGTCACGGTTAACGATGAAGCGCTCAAGAACTACTACGACGCAAATCTCAAGCAATTCGAGCAGCCTGAGCGGCTGAAGGCAGAGTATGTCGTTCTAGACCTCCCGACTGTCTCCAAGATGGTCGAGGTCAAGCCCGAGGAAGTTCGTGCCTTCTACGACAAGAATCAGGATCGCTTCAAGTCCGAGGAGCAGCGTAAAGCCAGTCACATTCTGGTGAAGGCTGACAAAGGCGCCTCGGCTGATGACCTGGCCAAGGCCAAGACTCGTGCCGAAGCGCTCCTCGCTCAGGTCAAGGCAAATCCAGCAAGCTTTGCCAAGATCGCGCGCGAGTCGTCGCAGGATGAAGGCTCGGCGCCGTCCGGCGGCGATCTCGGATTCTTCGGCCGGGGCGCTATGGTCAAGCCATTCGAGGACGCCGTGTTTGGGATGAAAGAGGGCGAGATCAGCGCTGTCGTCCAAAGTGATTTCGGCTTCCACATCATTCAGCTGACGGGTCTGAAGCCCAGCGCGGTTCGAAGCTTTGATGAAGTGCGCGCTGAAATCGAGAGCGAGCAGCGCAAGAACCTCGCGGCCAAGAAGTACGCCGAGCTTGCCGAAAGTTTCACCAATACGGTGTTTGAGCAATCGGATTCGTTCAAGCCGATCGTCGAGAAGATGAAGCTGCAGGTCAGCACTGTGGACGGCATCACCCGTGATCGCCTGAATCAACCGTCGCGCCCTGGTGACCCGCTGTCTGCACGCGTCATTGAATCGCTGTTCTCTGCCGACTCCATCAAGAACCGGCGCAACACGGAGGCGATCGAAGTCGCGCCGAACACGCTTGTTTCTGCGCGGGTTGTGGACTACCAGGCTGCAAGGACACCTCCGCTCGAAGAGATCAAGCCTGCGGTTCAGGCTCGGCTGGTTGCTCAGGAGTCCGCACGGCTTGCGCGTGAGGCCGGTGCAATCCGCCTGCAATCGCTGCAAAAGGCGCCGGCCGAGGTCTCCGGATTGGGCGAGGTGCGCAGCGTCTCGCGTGCGACCGCCCAAAACCTGCCTCCGCAGGTTGTCAGCGCAATCGCCCGTGCGTCCGCAGGAACGTTGCCTGCGGCCGTGGGCGTTGATGTTCCGGGGCTGGGCTATGGCGTTTATCTCGTCACGGCGCTGGGTGAAGCTCCGGCGCTCAGCGATGAGCGTCGTGCGTCTCTGACCAGCGCACTGCAACGCGTCACGGGTGAGCTGGAGTCTCGCGGCTTGCTGGCTGATCTGCGCCAGCAGCACAAGGTCAAGGTTCTCAAGACCGACTTCAGCAAGCAGGATGAATCCGCCGCAGCAGCCAGCAAGCCGGCGGAAAAGAGGTAAGGCAGCCAGCGCATTTGTGGCACAGCACAGAGAAGCCATCCGAATGCGGATGGCTTTTTCTTTGGCACCGAGGCCGCTAGGACTTCAGCAGTCGGCTCAGGCTCGGCCAGACGGTTGCGAGCATCCGGGGCTGCGCCTTTTCGTTGGGGTGGATCCGGTCGGCCTGAAAGTAGCTCTGATCTGCAGCGAAACCCTCTAGAAGGAAGGGCACCAGAGAGATCTTCTCGCGGCTCGCAACAGTCGTGAAGGTTTGCCGGAACTGTTGCGTGTACTGCGCACCGTAGTTGGGTGGGACCTCCATGCCGACGAGCAAGACACGGGCCCCGGCTCGCTGGCCAGTCCGGATCATGCGGGTCAGATTGGCGTCCGTGGCAGCGAGCGACAGACCGCGCAAGGCGTCATTCGCACCCAATTCGATCAGAAGCACTGAGGGCTTGTGCTGCTGCACGAGTCGCTCAATACGTGCCGCACCGCCACTGCTTGTCTCGCCGCTGATACTTGCATTCACAACGCGGTGCGAAAAACCCTGCTTGCGAAGCTGCGCCTCCAGTAACGCAACCCAACCCGTGCCCCGCGGCAAGCCATACTCAGCTGAAAGGCTGTCGCCGACGACAAGGATCACGGGTGGGGGATTCTGCCCAGAGGCAGGTTGAGCTGCCGCCGCTAACATGAGCGCAGCAGCGGCAACAAGACCGCGCAGGCAGACTCGCCGATAACGATTCATTGACTCCATGACCTCCTCAAGTACCGACGAACTACAGGCCGTTCAAGCTGCACCCGCCGCGGCAACTGCGCAGTCCGAGGTGATCCTCGCTGCAAAAAATGTTAGCAAGACCGTCCGTGACGCCGACGGCATGCTGCCTATTCTGCAAGACGTGGATCTGGCGGTGCATCGGGGCGAGACCGCAGCGCTGGTCGGAGCCTCCGGTTCGGGCAAGTCCACGCTTCTTGCATTGCTGGCTGGTTTGGACCAACCATCGAGCGGTGAAGTTCTGCTTCTGAACCGATCGCTCGGCAGTCTCGATGAGGACGCGCGCGCGCGACTGCGCCGCGGGCGCGTGGGCTTTGTCTTCCAGACCTTTCAGCTCTTGCCGCATCTCTCGGCGCTCGAGAACGTCGCGATGCCTCTTGAGATTGGAGAGGGGCTGAGCAGTGCACAGGCCCGGGAGCGCGCCACGCAGATGCTTGGTCGCGTCGGGTTGGCTGAGCGCCTCAGCCATACGCCACGGACGCTTTCAGGCGGCGAGCAGCAGCGCGTGGCGCTTGCTCGCGCCTTTGTCACCCAGCCTGAAATCGTGTTCGCCGACGAACCCACAGGAAGTCTGGACGCGGCGACCGGTGAGCGCGTGATGGACCTGATGTTTGCTCTGAACACGGAGCAGCAGGCCACGCTGATTCTCGTCACGCACGATTCCCGACTCGCAGCGCGCTGCAAGCGCCGGTTCAGGATCGATGCCGGCCGAGTCGGCGAAATCAGTTGAAGCGATTTCGCTGAAGTTCGTTGATCGCGCGGGCGCAGCTGTGTGCCAGCTGAGCAAGATCCAATCCGCAACTTCCGCCGAGCCGCGCTGCCTCCAGCTCAGCAGCGCGGCCGTGGATCCAGGTCCCCAGACGTGCGGCATCGAGAGGGGGTAGCCCTCTTGCAAGCAAGCCGCCGATCAACCCAGCGAGGCAGTCCCCCGTGCCACCCGTTGCGAGGATCGGATGGCCGCTCGCTGAGACCCAGGTCGAGTCCGATGTTGCGACACTGATGATTGATCCATTGCCCTTGAGTACCACGACCGCGTTGAAACGCCGAGCAAGGGCGCGAACAGCAGAAAACCGATCCTGCTGGATCGATGCTGCCGAGACACCCAGCAGCCGCGCGGCCTCGAGCGGGTGGGGCGTGAGCACAGCCGCTGCGTGACGGTTAGCCAACGCCGCCGCTGCAGTGCTTGATCGGGCCAGCAGGTTCAGTGCATCCGCATCCAGAAGCAGCGGGCCTGGGTGCAAGACTGCGGTTTCGAGCGCAGCTACGGCATCATCGGACTGGCCCAGCCCGCAGCCGATGACAACCGCAGCACGTTCCGGCACGGGTGCTGCCCAGGTTCGCGTCTGAATCTGCGGCGATCGGTCGCCAGCTGCTGCAGACGCTGCAGTCTCGAATGCCGCAAAGACGCGGCCTGCTCCAGTGGCCAGCGCTCCTGTCGACGCGATCCATGCGGCACCGGTCATGCCTGCGGCGCCGCCAAGTATCCATGCATCACCGCGCCGCCCCTTGTGCACCGTGGCGTCCTCGCGCGGGCAGAGGGTGGCAAGGCTTGCCGTGCCATCCAGCACGCAGCCCGTGGCATCCGTTGGCACTCCGAGCGACGTGACACTGATCTGACCGGCTGCCGCGGCACCTTGGTAGGTCGCCAAGCCGCGTTTGTGGCCGATCAGGGTCAGCGTCCTGGACGCCTGGATGCAGATGTCACCTTCGGACAGCGCGCCGGTGTCGGCATTCATGCCGCTGGGCACGTCAATCGAAAGGACCGGAACACCGGCAGCGTTCACTTGGTGAATCACTGCCGCCAGGGGGCCATACTTCACCGGGCGTGCGCCAATGCCCAACAGCCCGTCGATGATCAGATCGAAGGGCCGTCGTCGGGTGGGTAGGCGATCATGTGACTCGATATCTACAGGCAGTTCGGATCGTGCGCGCGCCCGTAGCGCGCTCTTGCCTGGTGCGAGCGGCTCGACCAGCACGACATGCACGCCTCGAGTTGTCAGCAGATTTGCCGTGAGCAGGGCGTCCGCGCCGTTGTTGCCCGGGCCTGCCAGCACAGCGACGCACGGATTGACCAAGCCGCGCAGCCAGGTGGCCCAGCCAAGTTCCGCAACCGCGTGGGCAGCCCGCCGTGCAAGCGTGCCATCGTGCAGCGCGCTGCCTGCTGCTGCCTCCGCGGCGTGAATCTCTTGGACTGTATACAGGTTCACGGTTGGGTCAGGCATGGCCGGGGTTCCGTACACGCTGTTGTGAAACGCTATTGATAGCGATCCCAGCGCAGACCGTCCAGACCGATTTCAGGGGGCTTGTCGCAGATCAAGTCCGCGGTGATCTGCGCGCTGCCGCAGGCCATCGCCCAGCCGCTGGAACCGTGCCCCAGGTTCAGCCACAGGCCGCTCACGGGCGTGCCACCAAGCAGCGGTGCGCCGTCCGGCAGCATCGGACGGTCACCTTGCCAGTAGGTGGCCGTACTGCTTCGCGAAGCGGCCGGGAACCAGTCCTGCAACACCTTGTGGAGCGTGTTGATCGCTGCGCGGTTGTGCTGCTCGCCTTGAGCACCGATCTCCGCCGTGCCGGCGACGCGCAGGCGGTTGCCCATGCGCGTGATTGCGACCTTGTAGTGCTCGTCCATGACGCTTTCGCGAGGCGCATGTTCCGGCGCATGGATCAGCGTGGTGGCCGAATAGCCGCGCACTGCCAGCAGCGGCACGCGCAAACCCAGCGGACGCAGCAACTCGACCGAGCCCAGGCCGCCTGCGACAACGAGGTCGTCGCAGTCCAGAACAGTCTCGTTGCCCAGCACATCGCGCAGGCGCAGCCCGCTGACACGCGAATCTGAGGTTTCGATGGCCTGAACCGAGGCTCCAAACTGCATCTCGCAGCCAAGTGCCTGGGCCTGACCGCGGATCAGTCGAGCGAACAGGGCGCAGTTGCCCGTGAAATCGTCCGGCAGATGGAGGGCGCCGGCCAGCGGGGTGTCCGGATTCAGGCTGGGCTCGTGCGTGCGTGCTTGAGCGGCGTCCAGCACCTGGTGTCGGATGCCCAAGGCGGCCAGCTTGCTGCTGTGTGCTTGGGCTGCTGCCAATTCCCGAGGCGTGCGCAAGAGCTGCAGGTAGCCGGTGCGTTGCTCATAGTCCAGCTGCAGCGACTTACCCGTCTGCAGCAGTAAATCGCGGCTGTAGAGCGCAAGCCGCTGCATCCGTTCACGGTTGGCGGCGTAGCGATCACTCCCGCACTCGCGCAGCCATGCACGGAGCCATGACCACTGCGCCGTACTCGGGCGCGGATGCCAGCGCACCGGGCGGTATGTCTTGAACGCCATGCCCAGCACCCTGGCGGGCATGCCGGGCGCAGCCCAGGGGCCTACGTAGCCGGGTGCAACCACACCGGCATTTCCAAAGCTGCACTCCTGCGCCACCCCGCTGCGCCGCTCCAGCAGCGTGACCTGACGTCCGGCCCGCTGCAAGAAAAAGGCGGTGGTCACGCCAACGATGCCACCGCCAATCACCACAACTCTCTTGCTCATCCCTGATCTACATCATCTTCGCAGGCAGCCATGTTACGAGTTGTGGGAACACCCAGATCAGCAGCACGGCGGCGATCATCAGGAAGAACATCGGCAAGGTCACGCGGGCGATCCAGGTGAGTTGCTTGCCGGTCATGCCCTGCAGGACGAAAAGGTTGAAGCCGACGGGCGGCGTGATCTGCGCCATTTCGACCACGAGCACGATGAAGATGCCGAACCAGATGGGGTCAATGCCGGCCTTGAGCACCGTGGGCATCAGCACCCCCATGGTCAGCACCACCATGGAAATGCCGTCCAGAAAGCAGCCCAGCACGATAAAGAAAACCATCAGCGCCATCAGCAGCGCGAACTGGGACAAGCCCAGCCCACCGATCCACTCGGCAAGGTGGCGCGGCAGGCCCAGGTAGCCCATGGCCAGCGTCAGGAAAGCGGCGCCAGCCAGGATCAGCGCGATCATGCAGTACAGCCGCGTTGCGCCCAGCAGGGCCTCCTTGAAGCTTTGCCAGTTCAGGGATCCCTGGACGGCAGACAGCACGAGCGAGCCCACCACACCCACTGCGGCAGCCTCAGTCGCCGTGGCCACGCCGCTGTAGATGCTGCCCAGCACGGCGGCAATCAGCACCACCACCGGGATCAGGCTTCGCGACTCCTTGAGCTTCTCGATGAAGGTGAATTGGCGTTCCACCGGCGGCACCTTGTCCGGGTTCATCAGCCCCCAGACCGCGATGTAGCCCGAGAACAGCAGCGCCAGCAGGATGCCGGGGATTACGCCCGCGATGAACAGTTTGGCGATCGACACATCGGCCGCGACGCCGTAGACGATCATGATGATCGACGGCGGAATCAGCAGGCCGAGGGTTCCGGCGCCGGCCAAAGTGCCGATCACCTGCGCTTCCGGATAGCCTCGCTTGACGAGCTCAGGAAGCGTCATCTTGCCGATCGTGGCGCAAGTGGCAGCGCTCGACCCGGAGACCGCCGCAAAGATGGCACATCCCGCCACGTTGGTGTGCAGCAGCCGGCCGGGCAAGGCGCTCATCCACGGGGCGAGGCCTTTGAACATATCCTGCGACAAACGCGTGCGGAACAGGATCTCGCCCATCCAGACGAACAGGGGAAGGGCAGTCAGGGTCCAACTTGACGACGAACTCCAGATCGTCACGGCCATGCCGTCGCCGGCTGCCCGCTGGGTGAACAGCTCCAGGCCGATCCACGCGACGCCGGACAGCGCCAGACCGATCCAGATGCCGGAGGCGAGTATCAGGAACAGACTGGCGATCAGCAGCAGCGAAATGCTCAGGTCACTCATTGCGCAGGCTTTCCGCAGGGGTGTCGTGCGCACGGCGGCCGCGCAGCTCCAGCACCAGCTCGTCTACGAATGCGATGGCCAGCACTATGGCACCGACCGCCATGCCGATCTGCGGAATCCACAGCGGTGTGGCGTCGTTTGCGGTGGAGATGTCGTTGAACTCGCGTGACTGCCAGGCCAGACGGGCGCTGTAGAACGCAAACACGCAGGCAAGGCCCGTGGCTGCAAGCAGTGCCCATATCTCGGCCGCGCGTTTTGCGCCACCACTCAGTGCGTTGATCACCAGGGTGACGCGGATGTGCTCGCCGCGCTTGAGCGTATGTGCCAGCGCCAGAAAGCCCGCGCCGGCCATCAGGTAGCCCGCATAGGCATCCGTGCCCGGGACATGGAAATGCAGCAGGCGGCCGAGGATGGACAGAAGCACCATCACCAGTACGCCCACCATGCACAGGGCCGCGAGCCACGCGGCGCCTGTGTACAGGCCATCGAGCAGACGGCGCATGGCTTACTTGTTGAATGCGTCAACGAGTGCCTTGCCTTCGGGCCCGGCCTTCTCGATCCATTCCTTGAGCATGGTGTCGCCCACCTTCTTCATGTCGGTCTTCAGTGCAGCCGACGGCGGGGCAATCGTCATGCCGGCCTTGCGCAGCAGATCCAGGTATTCGCCGTTCTTCTGACGGGACAGGGCCCAGCCGCGGGTCTCCGCGTCGGCGGCAGCCTTCAGCAGGGCGGCCTGCGTCGGCTTGTCAAGTGCATCAAAGGCCTTCTTGTTCATGATGACGGCGTTCTTTGGCAGCCAGGCCTGGGTGTCGTACCAGAACTTGAGGTGCTCGAAGGTCTTGGTGTCATAGCCCGTGGCGCCGGAGGACATGTAGCTCTCCACCACGCCGGTGGCCATGGCCTGGGACAGTTCTGCGGCCTGAACGGTCACAGGTTGTGCACCCACGAGCTCGGCAATGCGTGCTGTGGCCGGGCTGTAGGCGCGCCACTTGATGCCCTTCAGATCCGCCGCTGAGTTCAGCGGCTTCTTGCTGTAAATGCCTTGAGGCGGCCAGGGGATCGAGTACAGCAGCATCATCCCTTGCTCGCCGAGCTTCTTCTCGATGGCGGGCTTTTGCACACGCCAGAGTTTGGCGGCTTCGTCATAGCTGTCGGCGAGGAAAGGCACGCCGTCCAGGCCCCAGACTTGCCACTCGTTCTGGAAGTTGGCCATGAGAATTTCGCCCGCCTGGGCCTGGCCGGACTGCACAGCGCGCTTGATCTCGGGTGCCTTGAACAGGGAAGCGTTGTTGTGCACCGTGATCACCAGTTTGCCGGCAGTGGCCTTGTTCACATCGGCCGCAAACTGCGTGAGGTTCTCGGTGTGGAAGTTGCTGGCCGGATAGGCGCTGGGCAGATCCCACTTGGTTTGTGCGCCCGCCATGAAGGGCAGGGCAGAGAGTGCGGCCAGAGAGAGCAGTCGAGCAACGAGCTTCATGGGTGTCCTCCTGATGGCGACCCGGTGTTTTGGTGCTTGGGTCATTGCAACGTTCAAAAAACGTCGATAAATTGTTGACGTTGTTTTTGCACGGTGTCAACAAAAATGTCACGACGCAAGACCGCAGGTTCTCCTGCCCAGCCCGCCGCGCCGGCCTACCCACGCGTAGCCGAAACCAGCATGGGCGCCGCCATCGTCTCCTCGGCGCACTTGGTGTCGGAGCGCTCCACCGAGCTGTCAGAGTTTGAGTTCGGCCTGATCATCGCGGGCAATGCCTTTGCCCGCTGGGCCGTGCGCTGCATGGCGGCTGCCGGCATGCCGGATCTCACACTGACCGACGTGCTGGTGCTGCACCACGTCAACCACCGAGAGCGCAGCAAGAAGCTGGCTGACATCTGCTTCACGCTCAACTACGAAGACACGCACGTCGTGAACTACTCGCTCAAGAAGCTGGTGGCGCTCGGTGCCGTCGAGAGCGAGAAGATCGGCAAGGAAGTCTTCTATCGCACCAGCCCCGTGGGCCAGCGCATCGCCCAGCGCTACCGCGAGGTGCGCGAGGCCTGCCTGATCTCAGCCATCTCTGCGGACGAGAACGAAGAGATCGGCCAGCTCGCGGCGCTGTTGCGTGCGCTCAGCGGCCTGTATGACCAGGCGGCCCGCGCAGCCACCTCGCTCTGAACTGCGCCTGAACTCCAACACGGATACCGCATGAATCCCAAAGTCCAAGACCGCTGGCAGTTCTGGATCGATCGTGGAGGCACCTTCACAGACATCGTCGCGCGCCGCCCGGACGGCGCTCTCGTCACGGCCAAGCTGCTCTCCGAGAACCCGGAGCAGTACCGCGACGCGGCCGTGGCCGGCATCCGCCAGCTGCTGGGGCTTCAGCCGGGCGAACCCGTGCCGGCCGAACGGATTGAAGCCGTGAAGATGGGCACGACGGTGGCCACCAACGCGCTTCTCGAACGCAAGGGCGAGCCCACGGTGCTCGTGACCAACCGGGGCTTTCGTGATGCCCTGCGCATTGCCTACCAGAACCGCCCGCGCCTGTTCGATCGACACATCCTGCTGCCCGAGCTGCTGTACAGCGAGGTCATCGAGCTGGACTGCCGCGTCCTCGAAGACGGTAGCGAGAGCGGCTCCTGGAGCGCCTCTCAGGCCGAAAATGCCCTGAAAGCCGCATGGGACAAGCGGTACCGCTCTGTGGCGATTGTCTTCATGCACGGCTGGAAGCACCCGGTGCACGAGCAGGCAGTGGCCGAGATCGCGCGGCAGATCGGCTTCACGCAGATCAGCGCCAGCCACGCGGTCAGCCCGATGATCAAGTTCGTGGCGCGCGGCGACACCACCGTGGTGGACGCCTATCTCTCGCCCATCCTGCGGCGCTACGTTGAGCAGGTCGCTGCCGAGCTACCCGGGGTGAATCTGCAGTTCATGCAGAGCAATGGCGGCCTTGCGGCAGCGAGCGCCTTCCAGGGCAAGGACAGCGTGCTCTCCGGGCCGGCCGGCGGCATCGTCGGGATGGCGCAGGTCAGCCGGAGTGCAGGCTTTGACCACGTGATCGGCTTTGACATGGGCGGCACGAGCACAGACGTGTCGCACTACGCCGGCGAATTGGAGCGCGAGTTCGAGACCCAGGTGGCGGGCGTGCGCCTGCGCGCGCCGATGATGAGTATTCATACGGTGGCCGCGGGCGGAGGGTCCATCCTGCACTTTGACGGCAGCCGTCTGCGCGTGGGGCCGGACTCCGCCGGCGCCAACCCCGGCCCGGCCAGCTACCGCCGCGGCGGCCCGCTGGCCGTGACGGACTGCAACGTCATGCTCGGCAAGATCCAGCCGGCCTGGTTTCCCAAGGTCTTCGGCCCCAATGCAGACCAGCCGCTGGACCGGGAGGTGGTCGTGGAGAAGTTCACGCGTCTGGCCGACGCCGTGAGCATGAGCACCGGCCGCCCCACCACGCCCGAGCAGCTCGCAGAAGGCTTTCTGCAGATTGCCGTGGCAAACATGGCCAACGCCATCAAGAAGATCAGCGTGCAGCGTGGGTACGACGTCACGCGCTATGTGCTCACCACCTTCGGCGGTGCGGGCGGGCAGCATGCATGTCTCGTGGCCGATGCGCTGGGCATGAGCACGGTATTTGCCCATCCGCTGGCTGGCGTGCTCTCGGCCTACGGCATGGGGCTGGCGCCGCAGGTGGCCATGCGTGAGCGCACGGTGGAAACCGCGCTGGACGAGGCCGCCACCGTGAATGGCGTGCTGGACGATCTGGCCGAGCAGGCCCGTGATGCGCTGCTCGCTCAGGGCGTCCTGCACGAGCACCTGCAGGTGCTGCGCCGCGCCCAGATCAAGTACCGCGGCACGGACAGCACCATCGCCGTGGCCTGGGACACACCCGCCGCCATGCGCGCCGCCTTCGAGGCAGCGTATCGCCAGCGCTTTGCCTTCCTCATGAGTGACCGGCCGCTGGTGATCGACAGTGTGGTGGTCGAAGCCGTGGGCGGCACGGGCGAAGACAGCGCGCGCGCGGCGCAGTTCAGCCCGCGCAGCGGCCCGCTGGTGGCCGCCGAGACGGTGCAGATGCATGCGGGCAGCGCCTGGCATGCCACGCCGCTGCACCGCCGTGCAGACCTGCGGCCGGGCGATGTGCTGCAGGGCCCGGCCATCATTGCCGAGCCCAACGCCACCACCGTGGTGGAGCCCGGCTGGCAGGCCGAACTCACGCATCTGGACCACCTCGTGCTGCGCCGCGTGGTGGCGCGCGATGCGCGCCATGCAATTGGCACGGCTGTGGACCCGGTGATGCTCGAGGTGTTCAACAACCTCTTCATGAACATCGCCGAGCAGATGGGCTACGCCCTGCAGAACACCGCGCACTCGGTCAACATCAAAGAGCGGCTGGATTTCAGCTGCGCCATCTTCAGCGCTGCGGGCGAACTCATCGCCAACGCGCCACATATGCCCGTGCACCTCGGCAGCATGGGGGAGAGCATCCAGGCCGTGATCCGCGACAACGCCGGCAGCATGAAGCCAGGCGATGTGTATGTGCTGAATGACCCTTACCGCGGGGGTACGCACCTGCCGGACGTCACGGTCATCACGCCCGTGTTCCTGGACGGGCTGCAGCCCGCGTTCTACGTCGGCTCCCGGGGGCACCACGCAGATATCGGCGGCCTGACGCCGGGCTCCATGCCGCCGGACTCGCGCACCATCGAGGAAGAAGGCGTGCTGCTCACCAACTTCAAGCTGGTGGACGAAGGCCGTTTCCGCGAGGCCGAGTTGCTCGCACTCCTCACGGGCGCCAAGTACCCGGCGCGTAACCCCAGCCAGAACATTGCCGACCTGCGTGCGCAGATCGCCGCCAACCAGAAGGGCGCCGAGGAGCTGCGCAAGATGGTCGCTCAGTTCGGCCTGCCGGTGGTGCAGGCCTACATGGGCCACGTGCAGGACAACGCCGAGGAAGCCGTGCGGCAGGTCATCACGTCCTTGAAGGACGGCCAGTACCGCCTGGAACTGGACAACGGCGCGGTCATCGCGGTGCAGGTGACTGTGGACAGCACCCGACGAGAAGCCGTAATCGACTTCACCGGCACCAGCCCGCAGCAGGACAACAACTTCAACGCCCCGCGTGCCGTCACCATGGCCGCAGTGCTGTATGTGTTCCGTACCCTGGTGGATGACGACATTCCACTCAATGCCGGCTGCCTGAAGCCCCTGAAGGTCATCGTGCCGCCCGGCTCCATGCTCAACCCGAACCCGCCAGCCAGCGTGGTCTCGGGCAATGTGGAGACCTCTAGCTGCGTGACCAATGCCCTCTACGGCGCGCTGGGTGTCATGGCCAGCAGCCAGCAGACCATGAACAACTTCACCTTTGGCAACGAGCGCTACCAGTATTACGAGACCATCTCGGGCGGGTCCGGCGCCGGTGATGGCTACCCGGGCACGGCGGTCGTGCAAACCCACATGACCAACAGCCGCCTGACCGACCCCGAGGTCCTGGAGTCGCGCTTCCCGGTGGTCTTGGAGAGCTACGAAATCCGCCGCGGCTCAGGCGGGGCAGGGCGCTGGCGGGGCGGTGACGGCGGGACCCGACGCGTGCGCTTCAGAGAGGCGATGATGGCCAGCATCCTCTCCAACAACCGCATCCACGCGCCCTTCGGCATGGCGGGCGGCGCGCCCGGCGCGCTGGGCGCCAACCGAGTGGAACGCGCCGATGGCCGCGTGGAGGTTCTGGGGCACATCGGCAGCGCAGAGATGGGGCCGGGGGATGTGTTCGTGATCGAGACGCCGGGGGGTGGGGGGTACGGGAGCGCGGGCTAAGCGTGCTCGTTCGCCCACTGCAGCCCGAGTGGCAAGTCCCTCGGGCCAAACAGCACATGGATCACTCTGCGTCGACTGCTTCCAGTCGCCTTGGAAGAAGCGTGCAGCACGAGCGGGCTGATCGCGAGGACGTCGCCAACTTGGGCCGTAACGGTCCGCTCGCCGAACTGATCGCGGACCTTAGCCGCATCCGCTTCGGCGATTCGCCCTAGGTGGTGGGAACCTGGCACGACGCGGAGCGGCCCAGCGTCTTCCGGGCACGGATCGACGTGGATGCGCAGCGCGACCAGACGTGCGAGTACGTCAAGCGGCGCCTGCACATACCAGACACCTTCCTTCTTCGACCAACCGTTCAAATGCTTGCCGCTGACTCGGCTGGCGACGGGGATCGACAGATCTTGATGAAGCGGGACGAGCCAATTGCGGTCTACGGACTTCTCAAACAACGTGCACTGAACAGCGGCATGATTGGCTGGGAGCAGTGCAACGACTTTCGGGTGCCCCCGAAGGCGAGCCAATAGTTCCTCGCACCAGCCGTGGCAAAGCAGATTTCGGGTTCCGGCTGCTCCCGCGGGCAGCTCGTTCAGATGGTTCACGAGATCGAGTGCGGCGGTTTGGTCGAACGCGCGCTGGATCAACTCGGCACCATGATCTGTGAACCGCATGGGGACTTCAAGGGCTCGACTCATCCTCCGATTCTGCCCGGTCTGTGTTCTCAATGACGAAAAATGTGCCGCTGCTGCGCCACGTGGATCGCCGTTCTCTTGCGAGATTGAGCGTCCGTGCGCCCTTCGAGCTCGCACCTGGCCGCGTGGAGGTTCTGGGGCACATCGTCAGCGCAGAGATGGCACCGGGGGATGTGTTCGTGATTGAGACCCCGGGGGATGGGAGGTACAGGGTGGCGTAAGCGCTATTCGGGGATGGGCTCGCGGTAGTAGCGCCACCAGCCAATCCACACACCACAAACGACCCAGATCGCCATACCCATCGCGAGAATCTCTGGGCTACGGTCTGACCAGTTCACAAATTGCGGGATCAGGCTGGTTGCACAGAACATCCCGGTGCCCCAGATTAGGCCGTGCTTGCTGATGAAGCGCAGGGGCCCGATCTCGCGGTCGCGTTGCCACTTTTCCTGGGCGGCAATCAACGCAGGCCCGCTGGGTGGGAGCCAATCTGTGTCCAGCCAATCGGCCGGGGCGCGCCCGGTCCAGAACACCAGATCAATGCGGTCCTTTGGCCACCCGAGTACATGCGTTGCAATCAGTAGATTGAGTCCGGCGCCCAAGTACACCCCGATAGCGAGACCGATCGCGACGGGGCCTGTAACGAGCGCAAATTTGGCCAAGACGTGCCAGTCTGGCAGCTTCCCGTTCCATGAGGTTCCAGTCAGCCAAGCAGCTAGCCCCGCCAAAGCGAGCGCCCCCAATAGAGCGCATGTCACAGGCAAAGCGAAGTACGCCAAGCTGTACTTGATGTGCATGCCCGCGCCGTTCGCGAAGCTCAATGCTGGAAGTTTCATTCTGGAAGTTGGGGGTAGTAGCCAACTGCGCCGGATTCAAGCCGGCAACTTGCACGCGCTCCATCGGTAGCAACCCCGAAGCCGAGCAAAGCGCTTTCGCTGAGATCCGCTCCCAGAGGCGCTTTCCAGCCCAAAATGTCTCAAAACCCGCACCAGACAAGCGGAAAGCCTCTTCGGACTTCAGCCGCTTGCGCCTGTTGAGCCCGCATCACACCCGTCGCAGCAGACCCACAGCAGCGTGCCGTACGCAGCGCCGCATCGCACCCCGCCGCTACCATCGCCGCACTGATCGACGCAGCACAGGGTGGACAGGGTGACGTGGGCAATTCGGATTCTGAAGTGGGTCATCGGCGTGGCGCTTGTTCTGCTCGCCGTGGGCGTGGTGCTGTGGTTCGTGGCCAAGGCGGCGTTTTCGCCGCGGGTGGAGGGCGAGCTGGCAGCCAAGGGCCTGCGCGAGCCCGCGACCATCCTGCGCGATGTGGATGGCGTGGCGCATATTCGCGCCACCTCGGTGCGCGACGCGGTCTTTGCCCTGGGCAATCTGCACGCGCAGGAGCGGCTCTGGCAACTGGAGACGCACCGACGCATCGCCAGCGGCCGCCTGTCCGAAATCCTTGGCGCCGGCGCGCTCTCCACCGACAAGTTCATCCGCACCCTCGGGGTCCCGCAGGCCGCCGCGGAGCGCGCCAAGGCGCTGGACGATCGCACCCGCGAGCTGCTGCAGGCCTATGCAGACGGCATCAACGCCGTGATTGCCAGCGGCAAGACCACGCCGGAGCACCTGATCCTGCGCGCCGGTCCGATCGAGCCCTGGCGCATCGAGGACTCCCTGGGCTGGCAGATCATGATGGCCTGGGATCTCTCCACCAACTGGACCAACGAGGTGCTGCGCCTGCGCCTGTCGGGGCTGACCGACAAGGCCGGCATCGACAGCCTGCTGCTCAACGACCCGGTGCCCGCGGCCACGCGGGACTACGTGGCGCTGTACCGGGAGTTGGGCGTGGCGCCCGGCGTGTCGCCGGTCCCGAAGGTCGAGGCACCGCAGCCCGCTCAACCGGGCTGGATGCAGCGCCAACTGCTGGCCCAGCTTGCACCCATGCTGGACCTGGAGGGCAGGGCGCAGACCGCGGCTGAGAAGAACGTCGGCAGCAACAACTGGGTGGTGGCCGGCAGCCGCAGCGCCACGGGCAAGCCGCTGCTGGCCAATGACCCGCACCTGAGCTTCTCGGCGCCTTCGCTCTGGTATCTGGCGCATCTGCAGGCACCGGGGCTGGATGTGATCGGCGCGAGCATGCCGGGGCTGCCAGCCATCGTGCTGGGACGCAATCAGGCGGTGGCCTGGGGCTTCACCAACACCGGGCCGGACACGCAGGACCTCTACATAGAGGAGATTGATGCCGCCAACCCGGCCCAGTACCGCACGCCGGACGGTTTTGCGCCCTTCACCACGCGCACCGAAACCATCAAGGTCAAGGGCGAGGCAAATGTTCAGCTCACGGTGCGCAGCACCCGCCATGGCCCCGTCATCAGCGAGGCATCCAGCGCCCTGAACAAGGCCCTGGCCGCACAGAACAAGTATGTGGTGTCACTGCGCTGGGCCGCGCTGGAGCCGGACGACCAGACCATGCGCGCCAGCTTCGACATGAACCTGGCCGGCAATTTCGACGCCTTTGTGGAGGCGCTGCGAAACTTCCACGCGCCGCAGCAGAACGTGGTGTTTGCCAGCACAGACGGGCGCATCGGCTTCGTGGCACCTGGACGCATCCCGCTGCGCGCCATCGACAACGACCTCATGGGTCTGGCGCCCGCACCGGGCTGGGACGCCAGGTACGACTGGAACGGCTTTCTGCCCTTCGAGAACCTGCCGCGCAATCTGAATCCCAGCACCGGCGCGTTGTTCTCAGCCAATGCCAAGGTGGTCACGCCGGACTATCCCTTCTTCATCACCGCCGAGTGGGCCAGCGCCTACCGGACAGACCGCATCGGCGAGCTGCTGCGCGCCACCGACAAGCACACGCCCGAGAGCTTCGGCGCGATGCACATGGACAACCTGAGCGGCGGCATGAAGGCGTACCAGCCCTTCTGGCGCAAGATGTTCAACAGCGGCAAGGCCTCGCCTGGCCGCGTCACGGATGTGCTCACGCGCCTGGCCGTGTGGAACGGCCGGATGGACGCCGGCAGCGAGGCCGCGATTATCGCGGCGTGGTGGCGCGAGATGCTGCGCCTGACGTTTGAGGACGATCTGGCCGGCGTCTGGCCGGATGCCTTCAACAGCCAGCTCAACCGTGCGTTGCTCGCCGCCACCCAGGGCAACCCGGACCAGGCGCGCTGGTGCGACGACACCCGCACGCCCGCCAGGGAGAGTTGTGAAGAGATCGGCCTGAAGGCGCTGGATTCCGCACTGGTCCTGCTCGAGCGGGTCAGCGGCACGGCGGAGATGAGCCGCTGGAACTGGGCGCAGCTGCACAGCGTGCGCATGGAGCACCGGCCGTTCTCGCGCGTGGGGCTGCTCCAGGGGCAGTTCGAGCTGCGATTCCCGGTAGCCAGCGATCCCTTCAGCGTGAACCAGAGCGGCTTTCGCCTGCGCGACCCGGACTTGAGCAGTGGCGCCAGGCCGACCGATCAATTTGCCACCGTGCACGGCGCGGGCTACCGCGCCATCTACGACATGGCCAATGCGGATGGCGGCAGCTTCATCAGCAGCACCGGCCAGAACGGCCTGTTCATGCTGCCTGGGTACAGCGACTACGGCCCGAAGTGGGCCGCCGGCGAGCGCGTGCCCATGCGGATGAGCGACGGTGCGCTCAGTGCCTCGACCCGGCACGCATTGCGCCTTGTCCCTTCACCCTGAGAGCGCGCGCGTGCGCGTACGCGTGGCGCGCTTCGGGTCACCGTGAACGCGGACTGCGCGCGGTCGAATTGGCGGGTGTTTGCTCCCCATATCCTCGATTCACCATGATGGAGCGCGCGGCATGCTCCATCCCGGTGCGTTGCAATCGGTTGCGGTGCATCGCTCATCGTCGGGACAAGGGGAAGTTCGCCTCGCAGTCACGGACGCTGAACGATGACATCCCGGCCCCTAGAAGCACAGTGCGGCGCGTTGGGCAATTCGAGTCGGGATACACGTATGCAAATCTGGAATTCATGGGGCCTGGCGAGTCGGCTGTACCTGGCCGTCGCTGCGATCACCCTGGCGCTTGTGGGTTGCGCCGCCTACACCGCTTCACGCCTGCAGGAGATTGACACGCGGGCTGCGCGTACCGAGGCGCTGCGTGTCCCGCAGCTGCAGCGCATGGCGGCGCTCGAACTCAACGTCACACGGGTGTCCTTGCAGGTTCGCCACACCATGCTGTCGCGCACGCCCGAGGAACGTGCCGCCACGCTGGCCGACATTGCACGGCTCAAGGGCGTCATTGATGGCCTGATGGCTGAGTTCGAAAAGAATGTGTCCACCGAGGGCGGCCGTAAGCGCATCGAGGCGCTCAAGCCGGCACTGGCCAATTTCTGGGCCGTGGGCGGTGAAAACCTCGCCAAGATCAATGAGGGCTCCACCGCGGACGCGGTGGCCTTTCTCGTGGAGCGCACCATCCCTGCACGTCAGGCGCTGCTGGTCCAGGTGGCTGATACGGTGAAGTACCAGGAAGACATGCTGCGAGCTGACATCGCGGCCATCCGCGCTGATGCTGCCTCCACGAGAAACGTGTTCATGGGGCTGGTCGTATCCATCAGCCTGGGGCTGATCGTGCTGGCCGGCTACATCGGCTTTGCGCTGCGCGCCCGTGTGCGTGAGCTTCGCGAGACAGCCGAGCGCGTGCGTGACGGCGACCTGACGCAGACCGTGCAGGACACCCGTCGAGACGAATTCACGCCACTGATCGGCGCCATGGGCGACATGCAGGCAGCCCTGGCAGCCATCGTGGCCGAGGTTCGCGCCAACGCCGAGCGCGTTGCTGAAGCGACCACGCAGATCGCCCGCGGCAATCAGGACCTCACGCAGCGCACAGAGGAGCAGTCCGGTTCGCTGCAGGTGACCGCTGCAACCATGGAGCAGCTAGGCACGACCGTGCGCCAGAACGCCGACAACGCCCTGCAGGCCAACCAGCTTGCGCAGCGCGCTTCGGACATCGCCACACAGGGCGGCGACGCGGTTGACCGTGTGGTCGGGACCATGCGTGACATCAACGAGAGCTCACGCAGGATTGTCGACATCATCGGCACCATCGACGGTATCGCGTTCCAGACCAACATCCTCGCGCTGAACGCCAGCGTCGAGGCGGCCCGAGCCGGCGAGCAGGGCCGCGGCTTTGCCGTGGTGGCCGACGAGGTGCGCAACCTCGCCCAGCGCAGTGCGCAAGCCGCTCGCGAGATCAAGGATCTGATCGGTAACAGCGTGGCCCGCGTGGAGCAGGGCACGGCACTGGTGGATCAGGCCGGCCAGACCATGCAGGAGGTGGTCAGCTCGATCCGCCGCGTCAGCGACATCGTCGGCCAGATCAGCTCGGCCTCGGTGGAGCAGAGCGCAGGGGTCCAGCAGGTGGGCCAGACCGTGGCGCAGATGGACCACGTGACACAGCAGAATGCAGCGCTGGTGGAGCAAAGCGCCACCGCCGCGGAGAACCTGCGATCCCAGGCAGGCAACTTGGTGCAGGCCGTCAGTGTGTTCCGCCTCGCCGGTGCAGGCGCACGACAGGCGGCGTGATTGAGCCGGCCTGTCCCTTCAGCGCGCCAAGGCGCGGGCATCGCGCGGCTCGGCGCACCCGATCGCCGCGGTGCACTGTGCGGCCCCACGCGTTCGCGGCACGTCCAGTGTGTTCGGGTAAACACTTAGTCATTCAAATTCGTTGAACGAGTCGCAGAGGGCTGTTTCCGCTTGTGCCAAGCGGATCTTCAGGTGTTACGGGTATCCGGCAGTGCCACTCAGCGTCAACTCGAACAAATAATTCGCTACTTGCCGGTAATGATGTGCCGGTCAGTCCGATGTCCGCCTGCCCCTCAGTGGCACATACAGGCGCGGCATCTCCTACAGACTCACAAGGAGCGAAGCGTGACCTCTCCCAAGATCCAGAACCGCCGTGACTTCCTGCGCGTCGGCGGCGCCGTGGCGACGGCGGTGGCCTCTACCGGCCTGGCCGTGCCGATGGCCCTGGCCCAGACAGCGCCTGCACCGGCCCCCGCGCCTGCGCCGGCCCCAGCCCCGGCACCCAATTTCGGCACGCCCAATCTGCCCGCACCGGGTTTTCGCCGCATGAAGCTCGGCAGCGCCGAGATCATCGCCCTGAACTGCGGCGTCGCCCGCCGTCCGCTGGCCGAAGGCTTTGTGCGCAACGCGCCCCTGGCCGACGTGCGGGCGGCACTCAAGGCTGCGAACCTGCCCACCGAGTTCGTGGACATCGGTTTCACCGCCTTCCTGGTCGTGGACGGCAAGCGGCGCATCCTGATGGACACCGGCAACGGCCAGTTCGGCGCCCCCACCACCGGCCGCATGCTCGCCAACCTCGAGGCCGCCGGCTTCAAGGCTGATGACATCGACACCGTCGTCATCACCCACTTCCACGGCGACCACATCAACGGCCTGCGCAATCGCGACGGCTCGCTCGCCTTCCCCAAGGCCAAGGTCTGGGTGCCCGAGATGGAATGGGCCCACTGGATGGACGACGCCAAGATGAACGCCGTGCCCGAGGCCCAGCGCGGCGGCTTCAACAACAGCCGCCGCGTGTTCAACAACTATCCGGCAGCCCAGCTGGAGCGCTTCAAGCCCGGCCACGACTTCGGCGCCGGTGTGAAGGCCATCGAAGCCTACGGCCACACCCCCGGCCACACCCTGTTCGAGGTCACCAATGGCAAGGAGAAGTTCCTCTACGTGGGCGACCTCTCGAACGTGCCCGTGCTGTTCGTGCGCAACCCGGATTGGGCCGTCCAGTTCGACATGGACGCCGAAGCCGCCCGCGCCACCCGCCGCAAGGTGCTGGAGCGCGCCGCAGCCGACAAGGTCATGGTCGGCGGCTACCACTTCCCGTTCCCGGCGTTTGGGCGGATCGAGAAGATGGGCAACGGGTTCGACTTCAAGGTGGTGTGACGCGGGGTAAACGCCAAGGCCTCAGCACGCCGGCTCACCTCGCCGGCGTGCAATAGTCCGGTCTTCATCATGTGAGCTGGACCCGGCTTTGACCGACCGATCTCTTGTTGCCAGTACGGGTGCAGCTGATGCACCCACGTCCTCAGTCGGGCGCATACGGCTAGGCGTGCAGGCTTTTCTTGCTGATGCGCTGCTCATGGCGGCACTGCTTGCGCCGATCGGCCTGCCGATGGCGTTCGGTCTCGTCGCCCTAGGCTATCCGCTGCTGTATTGGTGTCTGGGTGCTGCTGCGCTGGCCTTCTTTGCGTGGGTGGTACGCCCCAAGCTGGAGTTTGATGGCGAGGTCCTTGCCCGGGATGACGCACCTGCGCTGTTCAGTCTCATCGACGATGTTCGGGCCAAGCTGGACGTGCCGGGTCGCTTGGAGGTCCGTCTCAACGACGAGTTCAACGCCAGCGCAGGGGAGTCGCGGGGTTGGTTCGGACTAATCGGCACAAAACGCGTACTCACACTCGGCATCCCGCTTCTGGCCGCGCTGGACGCAGACGACTTGCGTGCGGTTCTTGCCCACGAGTTCGGCCACTTTTCTCGACGCCACGGCAGGCTGGGCCACTGGATCTATCGGGCGCGCTCGGGTTGGCGGCAGTTTGCTGCCTTGCAGAGCGAAGCAGACTCGATCCTGGATCGTGCCGCAGCCTGGTATGCGGCGCAGTTTCTTCCGGCTTTCGAGCGGGCAAGCTTCGCGCACTGTCGCTGGTGTGAGTTCGAGGCCGATGCCGATGCAGCGTCTGTCGTCGGTGCAGCGTCATTCGCACAGGCGCTGCGGCGTGTCGCCGTGCTCGGTTCGGTGTGGACTGAACATATTCCGGACCTGTTGAAGAACCGGCGCGCCGCCGAGCCGCTCCCACCGGCGGACCTGCTCGATCAATTCGACGCGCAACTCAGATCCTGGTCGGGCGAGCGGCTGGACGAGCTGTTGATCGAGGTCGCGTCCCATCCGCCTGACGAATCTGACACGCACCCAAGCACCGCGGCCCGGCTGGCGGCGCTCAATCAGCCAGTTGGCACCTGCGTGTTGCCTGAAGGCAATGCGGCGCAGTTGTTGGGCGGCGCGTGGACCGCGAAAGCCGCGGCGTTCAACGCTCGCTGGTACGCCGCGGAGCTCGCAAACTGGCGCAATGAGCACGCGCGCTTCGCCTGGGCAGATGCACTTTCAGCGGGTGCGCCGATCGACGAGCAGCTCATTGCTGCCCGCGCGATCTACGGCCTCGACCCACAGCGCGGCCTTACCCGGATCGATGAACTTGCGCAGCAGGTTCCGCAGCATGCCGAACTACGCTACCTGCAGGCGCGCACCCTTCTGGATGCCGCAGACCGAGAAGGACTCGTCTTGCTGGAGGCTCTGGCGCGCGAGGCCGTTGCCTGGCGCGTCCCTGCATTCGTGCGCGGGCTGCGCTTCCTTGACCAGCATGGGAGTGCGGCAGATCGAACGCGATGGAGCGATTGGCTGCGGCAGGCGAGCAAGGCGGAGGCAGAGGCCCTGGAGCATGCTCGCGGCCGGATTTTGGCTGGTGAGGGGCGCCCCTCGGGCTTTGCGCCGCAGGTGCGGCGTCAGCTTCGTGACGGCTTGAGTGACGTGCCTGGGCTGGACGCAGCCTGGCTGGTGAGCGTTGACGTGGAGTTGGTGCTGGGCGCGTCGCGCGCGGATCGGCGCTTGTGCGTTCATGCCCTCGTCGTTTCGGCCCAGCCGGAGGCGATCGCCGCTGCCCGTCTCAACGATGATGAGTTGGAAGCCCGGTTTGCCACTGCGCTCGCGGCTTGGCTTCCGATGTCTCACGCAGCCATCGGAATGCTGCACTTCAGCACTGAAGCGGCGGTTCATGTACGCCAGCGCAAGGAGCTGGAGCTCTAGGCGCATCATCAGGACGGCCCGCGAGGGCGGTGAGAAGGGCCGTAAAATCCGCTTTTACGCGCCAACCCGCCCGCCATGACGCCCTCCCAAGCGCAATCCCCCGCGCAGTCTGTCCAGTCTCCCGCCTCGTCTACCACCCTCGCACTGCCTGGCCCCCAGGCGCTGTCTGACTTTCGTCGTGCCCGGCTGCTGGCCAGCCTGCGTGAGGTGTCGGAGGCCATCACCGATGTGGAGGGATGGTTTGTCCACTACGTGTGGCTGACCGAGGCGCCTACCGAGGCGGTGCGCAACACCCTCAACGGCCTGTTGCACTACGGCGTGCCCATGGCGGCGGATGCAGCAACCGGCGAGCACCTCGTGGTGGTGCCGCGCCTTGGCACGGTGAGCCCCTGGGCCAGCAAGGCCACGGACATTGCCCACAACTGCGGACTGGCCAGCGTCAAGCGCCTGGAGCGTGGCGTGGCCTACCGCCTGACGCTCAAGCGCACGCTGATGGGCCTGGGTAGCGAAGCCAAGTTGAGTGCCGAACAGCTGCAGGCCGTGGCTGCGCTGCTGCATGACCGCATGACCGAAACCGTGATGCCCGCCGGATTCGATGCCGCGGTGGTGTTTGCCCAGCGCGAAGGCAAGCCGCTGGCCACCGTGGATGTGCTGGGGCAGGGCCGCGCCGCGCTGGTGGCGGCCAACAGCGCGCTAGGTCTGGCGCTGTCGGAGGATGAGATTGACTACCTCGTTCGCGCCTTCACCGAGGAACTGAAGCGCAACCCCACGGACGTGGAGCTGATGATGTTCGCGCAGGCCAACAGCGAACATTGCCGCCACAAGATCTTCAACGCGGACTGGACCGTGGACGGCGTGGCGCAGCCGCTGTCCCTGTTCAAGATGATTCGCAATACCCACGCCGTGAGCCCGCAGGGCACGGTAGTGGCCTACTCGGACAACGCCTCCGTGATGGAAGGTGCCGAGGTCGAGCGCTTCGTGCCCGTCTCGCCCAACCCGGAGCTGGCCTTTGGCACGGTGTGGACGCCGCGCCGCGAGCTGACCCACACGCTGATGAAGGTGGAGACGCACAACCACCCCACGGCCATCTCGCCCTTTGCCGGCGCCTCCACCGGCGCGGGCGGTGAGATCCGCGATGAAGGTGCCACCGGCCGCGGCTCCAAGCCCAAGATCGGCCTGACCGGTTTCTCGGTCAGTCACCTGCACCTGCCGAACCTGGCCGAGCCCTGGGAAGACGATCAGGACGTGACCGCGCCCTACGGCGTGGATGGCCGGGAGCGCGAGGCGATGGGCAAGGCGGCCGACTACGGCCAGCCTGAACGCATTGCGAGTGCGCTGCAGATCATGATCGACGGCCCGCTGGGTGGCGCCGCCTTCAACAACGAGTTCGGTCGGCCGAACCTGAACGGCTACTTCCGCGTGTTCGAGCAGAACGTCGCCGGCACGCGCTACGGCTATCACAAGCCCATCATGATCGCCGGCGGCCTGGGCAACATTCCGGCGGCCAACGTGGGCAAGCATGCGCTGCCCGAAGGCGCACTGATCATCCAGCTGGGCGGCCCGGGTTTCCGGATCGGCATGGGCGGCGGTGCGGCATCGAGCATGGGTGTGGGCAGCAATACGGCCGAGCTGGATTTCGACAGCGTGCAGCGCGGCAATCCGGAAATCGAGCGCCGGGCCCAAGAGGTCATTGACCGCTGCTGGTCCATGCAGGCCAAGAACCCCATCCTCTCGATCCATGACGTGGGCGCGGGTGGTCTGTCAAATGCGACGCCGGAGATCGTGAACGACGCCGGCCGTGGCGCGAGCCTGCTGCTCAAGAACATTCCGGTCGAGGAGAGCGGTCTGTCTCCGGCGGAGATGTGGTGCAACGAGAGCCAGGAGCGCTATGTCCTGGCGATCGGCCCCGAGAGCCTGGAACTCTTCGACTTTGTCTGCCAGCGCGAGCGCTGCCCCTATGCCGTGCTCGGCCAGGTGACTGAAGTGCGCCAGCTCACCGTGGCGGCGGATTCCGGCATGGCGCCCGTGGACATGCCGCTGCAGGTGCTGCTGGGCAAGCCGCCCAAGATGCACCGCAACGTCCAGCGCGCGTTGCCCACCCTGCCGGCGATCGACTGCGCCCAGCCCTGGAAGCTGGAGGACCTGACCAAAGCGGTGCTGCGTCATCCCACGGTCGCCAACAAGAGCTTTCTGATCACGATCGGCGACCGCATGGTGGGCGGCCTGACGCACCGCGACCAGATGGTCGGCCCCTGGCAGGTGCCGGTGGCGGACTGCGCGATCAGCCTGATGGACTACAGCGGCTACCGGGGCGAGGCGATGGCCATGGGCGAACGTACGCCGCTAGCCGTCTTCGACCCCAAGGCCGCCGCTCGCATGGCGGTGGGCGAGGCGATCACAAACATCGCCTCTGCGCCGATCGAACGCATCGAGCACCTGAAGCTTTCCGCCAACTGGATGGCCGCCTGCGGCGAGGCGGGGCAGGACGCGGCCCTGTTCGATGCCGTGCACGCCGTGGGCATGGAGCTGTGCCCGGCGCTGGGCATCAGCATCCCGGTGGGCAAGGACAGCCTGTCCATGAAGACCACATGGACCGATGATGACCAGGCCAAGAAAGTGCAGGCCCCGGTCTCGCTGATCATCAGCGCCTTCGCACCCGTGCCCGATGTGCGCATGAGCCTGACGCCGCAGCTGCGTACGGATGCAGGCGAGACCGCGCTGCTGTTCATCGACCTCGGCTTCGGCAAGCAGCGCATGGGCGCGAGCATCTTTGCGCAGGTCACGCAGCAGATCGGCAATGACGCGCCCGACGTGGACGACGCCGACCGCCTGCTCGCCTTCTTTGCGAGCATCCAGACGCTCAATGCAGAGGGCGCCATCCTGGCCTACCACGACAAGAGCGACGGCGGCCTGTTTGCCACCGTGGCCGAGATGGCTTTTGCCGGCCGCTGCGGCGTGTATCTGAACATCGATCTGCTGACGATCGATCCGCATGCCAAGGACTGGGGCGACTTCAAGATCCGCCCCGAGCAGGTCATGGTCCAGCGCAACGAGCTGACCTTCAAGGCCCTGTTCAACGAAGAACTCGGTGCCGTCATCCAGATTCGCAAGGACGACCTGACGCCGGTGATGGACGTGCTGCGCGCCGCCGGCCTCGGTGCGCATTCGCACCTGATCGGCAAGCCCATGCAGGGCGGCAAGATCGAGGTCTATCGCGACGCCAAGTGCATCCTGTCTGTCTCGCGCAGCGAGCTGCAGCAGGAATGGAGCCGCGTCAGCTTCGAGATACAGAAGGGCCGCGACAACCCGGCCGGCGCCGACAGCGAATTCGCGCTGATCGCCGATGAGACGCACCGCGGTCTCTACGCTGAGCTGAGCTTCGATCCGGCCGAGGACATTGCAGCCCCCTTCATCGGCAAGGGCGCCAAGCCGAAGGTGGCCGTGCTGCGCGAGCAGGGCTGCAACAGTCAGGTGGAAATGGCCTACACCTTCCACAAGGCGGGCTTCGAGGCCATCGATGTGCACATGAGCGACCTGATTGCCGGCCGCGCGAAGCTGGCCGACTTCCAGGCGCTGGTGGCCGTGGGCGGCTTCAGCTACGGCGACGTACTGGGCGCAGGCGAAGGCTGGGCCAAGACGATCCTGTTCAACGCGCAGCTCACCGAGCAATTTGCGGAATTCTTCCGCCGCCCCGACACGCTTAGCCTGGGCGTCTGCAACGGCTGCCAGATGATGGCCAACCTCAAGCCGCTCATCCCGGGTGCCGACGCCTGGCCCAAGTTCACCCGCAACACGAGCGAGCAGTACGAGGCCCGCACGGTGATGATGGGCGTGGAAGCCAGCCCTTCCAAGTTCTTCGAGAGCATGGCAGGGACCCGTGCGCCGATCGTCGTCTGCCATGGCGAGGGCTACGCGGACTACAGCCAGACCGGCAACATGGCTGCCACGCTGGTTGCAGCCCGCTTTGTGGACGGCACCGGTCAGGGCACCGAGGTCTACCCGCTCAACCCGAACGGCGCGCCCGCCGGCATCACCGCCGTGACGAGCACGGACGGCCGCGCCACGATCATGATGCCGCACCCTGAGCGCATCTTCCGTACCGTGCTGCACTCCTGGGCACCGCAAGGGTGGGGCGAAGACGGGCCCTGGATGCGCATGTGGCGCAATGCGCGCAATGCGCTGGGGTGATTCGCTCCTGAGACCCACCAAATGAAACGGGCCGCAACTGCGGCCCGTTTTTCTCAGCACCGGACATGAAGCCCGGGTTGGAAGGCGGCTTACTTTTCGAGGTGTTCAGCCAGGAACTTGAGCATGCGCTCGTAGAGTTCCTTGTTGTTCTCGACGCGGCCGAAGCCATGGCCTTCATTGTCCGCAATCATCACATCCTTTGGCGGGTTGCCGGCACGCGTGAGCGCGTCGATCATCAAGCGCGTCTGTTCAAGCGGCGTACGGATATCGTCGCGACCGGCATAGATGAACACCGGCTGCTTGATCTGATCGGCCCAGAAGTTGGGCGAGATCTGTCGCACGATCGGGTCATCCAGGTTGGGCACGCCCAGCACACGGCGCCAGTACTCGACACCTGCATCGTTGCCGGCGGTGTCGCCGAAGCGCGAGGTGAGCTGACGCTTCATGTCCACGACCATCAGGCCGGCCACCCCACACTTGAAGAGATCAGGCGACTTTTGCAGGGCCCGCATCACGGCATAGCCGCCGTAGCTGGCGCCGGAGATGCACATGCGCTTCGGGTCAGCGAAGCCCTGAGCGATGGCCCAGCGTGCGGCGTCTTCGTGGTCTTCGGACATCTGGCGGCCATAGGCGCCGAAGCCCTTGTAGTAGATGTCGTTACCCAGGCCCGGTGTGACGCGGAAGTTCGGGATCACGACGGCGTAGCCGCGCGAAGCGAGGATCTGGCCTTCCATGATGCCGAAGCTGAATTGGCCCCAGAGGTCAGCACGTGCAAACGGACCACCGTGGATGTGAAGCACCGTGGGGACCTTGGTGCCCGGCACGTAGTCACGCGGCAGGATGTAGTACGAGGGGATTTCCAGACCGTCGCGGGTCTTGAGCAGGAAGGGGCGCACTTCAGCCAGCTTGTCGGCGTTCAGCCAGGGGCGGCCGGCACCAATCTCCTCAAGCGTCTTCTTTTCTTCGTGCATGAGATACCAGCGCGGTGAGCTGCGGTCCGACACGGCCGTTACGAGGAACTGCTTGCCGTCCGGCGTGCGACGGAAGGTGTTGACCGTGTTGGGCAATGCGCCGTCGATCATGCGCTGGAAGCGCTGGTAGGTTTCGTCGATCCACACCGTCTGCGGCTTGTCGGCAGCAACGGCGTAGCCAATGATCTTGCCGGTACCCGGTTCCGTGATGACACCGGGAACGATCTGGCCCTGAGCGTCTGCACCCATATCAAAGCGCGGATGCTGGGCCGCGACCTCGATCATCTTCTTGGCTTCCGGGTCATAGCGGAACACGGCCATATTCTGGCGCTCGCCGTTGTAGGCGACCTGCAGGATCTTGTCGTCTGACTCGAAGGCCAGCGGCTTGAAGACCGGACCCTTTGTCGGGTCATAACGGGCGATTTCCTGCCAGGGCGAGTCCGCATCCTTGCGATAGTGGACCGTAGTGATCAGTTCATCACGGCGAACCATTTCAACCACGCGGGGCACCAGCTTGCTGTCGAGCACCCAGCGTGTGGCGATGCCCGGCGGGCGACCCTGGGTGATCAGCGTAGAACGACCCGTGCGCACGTCCACGCGATATACGTCGGTCGATTCGGCCGAGGTCAGGTTGCCGGTGGCCAGAAACTCCGTGTCGCTGCCCGGAATGGACCGAAAGTAGGACAGGCCGCGGTACACAAACTGGTTCTGCGCACGCACTTCGCGGATGGTGGGCGAGATGCGGCGCTGGTACTTGCCGTCTCGACTCACCGCGAACAGGCCGCCGCCGTCAAACTGCCCCGGGCCGGTGGGAGAGTTCTGTTGGCCCAGCGAGAACACAAGGTGATCTTCACCGACCCAGTTGATGCCGATGACGTCAAAGTCGGACAGCGAGCTGAGCAGCGAGCCCTGGCGCGTCTGAAGGTCCATCACTACCAGATTCATGCGGCCACGGGAGGGGGCCGTGGAGGCGAAGTAGCGCCCGGACCGCGACATGATGGGCTGCGTGAGCGCTGGCTGGCGGACGAAGTCCTCGACGCTGACCAGACTGGCCTTCGTCCCCTGAACTTCCACTCTGGTGAGGTTGTTTGGCGCAGCGCCTTGCCCGGTTTGGGCCAGCGCGGCACCTGCGGCGGCGAACAAGCACGCCGCAGTGAACTGTTTGAACATCGGCTTCTCCTGGTCAGATCCCGGGCGTGCGTTCCGGGATAAGGGACGCACGCTGCCTGAGAGCGGCCGCAGAATACCGTAGGGCAGTGCCGCCGGCGCTCACAGTGCACGAATGGACCGTTCTGTGGGTCAGGTGGCGGGTAGACGCGGATCAGCTGTGGCGTTCAGGCTCAAGCGGCCGCGAGTGTGTCCACTGTGCATATCCTCGCAAAGCGCCCGGCCAGCACCAGTTCTGTACGTTCCTTGATCTCTGCCGAGCTGAACAGGCGTCCGTTGGCGTGGCGCATTGGGAAGGTGAGGGTGGCTTCAGTAACGTAGTCCACCTGAAATCCGCGGTCAGACGCGTCGCGCGTGGTGGTCTCGCAGCATTGTTCGGTGCGGATGCCGCTGATCACGATGCGGCCGATGCGGCGCTGCAGCAGCCACGCGGCCAGCGGCGTGCCGGCAAACGCAGAGTGCGCGTGCTTATGAATCGTCAGTGCGGCATCGAATGCGCGCAGGCCGTCGATTGGCCGCACGAGGCCACTTTCCAGGCTGAATGGTCCGGTGTCTTCAACATGCAACACGCGCACGACGGGTTTGCCTTGCTTTGCAAATGCGTCAATCAGTCGGTTCTGTGCGTCCAGCCAGCCCGGAACGTCCGTGTCCTGCCAATAGGGCCGCGCTGGAAATGAGGCCTGGGCGTCGATCACCAGGAGTGCTGCGGACATTTGAGAGTCAATTTCGGCCATTTATACTGCTCCAATGAATTATCTGAGGAAGTCCATTGGACAAGCGGAAAGTGCCGTTGAACAGATTCAATTCGGATCAAATTCGGTCATTTTCGGTTGCATTGTGGCTCACGCTGCGTACCAAGCGAAGGGAGCGTGGGCAATCAGGGCACGGCACGGGTGACTGCTCGACTTGACTGTGTCAGCGAAAGAAACTTGAGGCCAGTTGCACATAACTCTCCCCAGGTTTGAGGATCTACGGGCTTCGTGCAACGACGAAGTCGCTCATAGGATGCGTGTAACAAAACGTTCCAGCTGTGGGGGTCAGGAATGTCCAGTTCACTCAATCGTCGCGAAGTGCTCGTCTTCGGCGCCCTGAGCGCTATCGGGTTCGTAACCAGCACTTCCGTTTCCGCGCAAACGCGCAAGCCTGCGGCCGCTGCGCCGCGCAACACGCCGGGAACCAACATCGACCGCGCGGGCCGCAGCCAGACCGACGGTAACCGCATGGCGCGCAGCTATGCGCAGGTTCTGCTGGGTGTGGAGCCTGATGTCGGCCTGCGGGCGATCACCGAATCCACCCGGAATGTGGACGCCTCATTCCAGACGATTGAGCTGGCCGTCCCGGCTACCGGACCGCTTCGGCAGTCGCTCAAGCTCGCGGCCGACGACTGGGCCGAGGTCAAGCGCCACTTCCTGCGCCAGCCCACGCGCGGTGGCCTGTATGCCATGTACGTGGCGTCCGAGCGATTTTCCGAAAGTGCCGCCGGCCTGACCCGTGCGCTGACAGAATCCTCGCGCCAGCCGGCGGCGGCGCTCACCAGCACGGCTGCGATGCAGCGCACCCGCGTCATGCAAATTGCACGCGGCTACCTGCTGCAGCAAGCTGGTGTGGACGTGGGGCAGGGCGTGCGCATCGCACGGACGAGCTTCGACGCCGCCCATACCTCGCTGGAGAAAGCCGCGGAGACCACGCCGGCGATCCGTGCGCAGCTCGACGCAGTGAAGATCCAGTTCGGCTACCTGGCTACGGCGGTGGATCAGCGCAACGTGGATGCCGCCAAGTTCTCCGTAGCCGCGGTCAGCGCCAGCGAGCGCATCGTGGAACTGATGGACGATGTGGTGCGCGGCTACGCCGTGCAAGTTACGGCGTAGGCGTCTATTGAACAAAGCAAAGGGCAGCCACGGGCTGCCCTTTTTGCTTTGGCGCTGCCGTGCTGAACGCTCAGACGTTGCCGATGAAATCACCCTTGCCCAGCGGAACGCCGTTGCTGCGCAGGATGGCGTACGCGGTGGTGAGGTGGAAGTAGAAGTTGGGCATGACGATGTAGCTCACGTAGGTGGGTGCATCGAACTGCTTGTCCTGGCCGCCGATCTTGATGCTGATCGTTCGGGACTCCGGCCCGTCCAGCTGCTCGGGCTTGAAGCTCTGCACGTAGTCGATCGTCTTGGCGATGCGGGCCTTCAGGTCGGCCAGACTCGCCTCGTTGTCTTCCCACTTGGGCACCTCCACGCTCGCCAGACGCGACATGGCGCCCTTGGCAAAGTCGCAGGCGATCTGCACCTGGCGGGTGAAGCTCAGCATGTCGGCAATCAGACGCAGCTGCAGATAGTTGCTACTGTCAAACTTCATTGAGTCTGCGTGGTGCTGCGCCTTGTCCAGGATGCTGGACAGGTTCGTGAGCTGGCGAACAAAGGTCGGCGCGGTCTGGGCGTAGAGCGTAGGCATGAGGAGGGTCCTTGCAATTCTGGTTGGAGCGGGAGGCGGCCGCCTCCGGGCGCAGCAAGTGTAGGCAACGCGCCCACCCACCGGCGGATCGGGGGCAAGCAATGCCCCTGAACTCTGCCCGGCATCTGCCAACACACCCGCTGTTCATGTCGCTTTCCCTGCCAGTGATGCGCGGGAACCGGCGATCCGCCCCGCGTTCACGCTCGCCGGAGAGGCCGCCCATACACTGCGCCCATGCAGTCACCCACACAAGAACTCGATCGGCCTTCACCTGCGACGCAAGCCCCAGCGCCCGGTCGGACGGCGGTACCCGGATCAGACGGCGGGGCGAGCGCCGCGCCGCTGCCGGAAGTCGATACCAGCGGCATGAACTGGCTCCAGCGCAAGTATTTCGCTTGGGCGCTCCCCAAGTACTGCATGTTCAGCCCGGAGCAGCGCGCCGACTTAATGGCGTTCGACCTTTGGCTGTACTCGCGTCGCTCTCTCGGAGCGCTGTTCGGCCTGGTGGCCTCGATGGCCGGCATCGCGCTGGGCCTGATCTTCAACGGTGTGCATCCCGTATTGGCGGTGTTGTCCAGTCTGGTGCTCTGGACAGTGCTGATCGTCACTGTCATGACGGCCTGGTTTGCGCCGGATGGGCTGTCCGATACCGGTCCCAAGGCTTGGAGCCCGATGCCATCACGCGTCCGTCGGCCAGCATGGGATCGGGCGCTGCGCTTCATTTTGAGCGGCTATCTCGGCGGCATTGCGGGCTACACGCTTGCCAAGACATTGCGGGACGACGATTGGTCGATCAGTTCGATGATCGTGCTTGCTCGGGATGCGGTGATCCAGACCATTCCGGTGGCCATCGCCGGCATTGCGACCGTGGTGGGTGTGGCACTGCTTGTGAGCTGGATCCGCCGGCGTCAGTTGCAGCAACGCCTGCAGGGCCAGTTGCGGGAGGCCGAGCTTGCCGCGCAGCGCGACGCCGCTGCACGCGCCGCGGCCGAGGCACGCCTGAAGGTGCTGCAGGCGCAGATCCAGCCGCACTTTCTGTTCAATACGTTGGCTGCACTGCAACACTGGGTCGACGCGGGGGACAAGCGAGCCGGGCCCTTGCTGCGCGAACTGACGCAGTTTTTGCGCGCCAGCACGCAACTGCTCGGCCGCGAAGACGTGAGCCTCGTCGAGGAAGCGACCTTGGCGCAGCGCTACCTGACCATCATGCAGGCGCGCATGGGTAATCGACTGCAGTTCGAGGTCAATGTCGATGAGTGTTCAGGCGCCGTGCGGATCCCACCGGGCATTCTGCTGACTCTTGTGGAAAACGCTGTGGAGCATGGGATTACCGGCGCGTTGAGCGGCGGCTCGGTTGTGGTGTCGTCTGCACAGCAGGGAGGTGCAACGGTGGTCGAGGTCAGCAACACTGGTATGCCGCTGCCTGCTCAGGTGCACGACGGAACCGGACTTGCGAACACCAGGGAGCGCCTAGAGCGGCGGTTTGGCGGGACAGCATCGTTCTGGCTGGGATCCGCTGAGGACGGACGAACCATTGCACGCATCTGCCTTCAAGGAGCCTCGCAGTGAGCATCTGGCGGTTCTTGGCGCTGTTCTTCTTTGGAACGTATCGCAACTTCACCCGCGAAGAGCTCGCGCGGGCGTCCGCCGAGCCGATGCCTCGCGTCTGGCTCATCTACATGGTTGCGTATTCGATCTTCGTGTTCGGGCTTGACTACATCGGGACAAAACTGACTGGACCGGCATTCGTGATCCGCCTGGCGAGCGATCTGGTCATCGCGAGCGCGGTGATCTGGGTGGTCCATCGCGTGTGGCGCAAGCCCGTGATCCTGACGGGGGCCACCAATCTCGGGATCATCTTCGTGTTGATCTTCATCGTTGCGCTTGGCATGGGATTCCTGTTCTCGATGGCCGGGTTGCCACCGGCAAAGACGCTCACGGAGTCCGAAGCGAACCGGATGATGACCTCATGGACGATGGTTCTGTCCTTGATGCTGGTGTTCAGCATTGCGCGCACCGTGATGGTGGAAGGCCGCTTGCGTGAGCTGGCCGAAACCGACAAGCGTCTCGAAATGCAGCGCCAGATGCTTGCCGCGCAGATCCAGCCGCACTTTCTGTTCAACAGTCTGGCCAGCCTGCAGCAATGGGTCAACACCAAGGACGACCGTGCCGCTCCGCTGCTCGAAAGCCTGACGGCTTACCTGCGTGCCACCTTGCCCATGTTCCAGAAGAGCAGCATTGCCATGGGCGAGGAAGCCGCAGCGGTGCGCAGCTACCTCGAGGTGATGCGTGCCCGCCTGGGCGAGCGCCTGCAGTTCGAGCTGTCTGTGCCGCAGGCGCTGGAGTCCGTCTTGCTTCCACCCGGCATTCTCCTCACCTTGACCGAGAACGCGGTGGAGCACGGCATCACCCCGGCGCTGCGCGGTGGCTGCATCAGCCTGTCGGCTCACGTTGCTGGCGACCGGATCCTGATCGAGTTGGCCGACACGGGCGTTGGCCTGCCGCCGGGCGGTGTGCCAGGCGTTACGTCGGATGCACAACCGGCAGGCAAGCAGGGCGGCAAGGGTGGCGTCGGGCTGGCCAACTCGCGTCTGCGTCTGGCTCAGGCTTACGGCGATGCGGCGCAGCTGGAAATTCTCGACAACCCGGCCGGGCAAGGATGCCTTGCGCGCTTGAGCCTGCCCGCAGGCCCGGCGTTCTCAGCCCCCGCAGCGCCTGCCCTGAACACACCCGTGCCGGCGGTATAGACCTGAGCTGCCCGGCACTGCACACTCGCACGCTTTCTGCTCTTCACTCCACTTTTTCCATCCCACGTTTGACCGCGAAGATGACCACCCTGCTGATTGCCGACGACGAAGAAGCTCCCCGCGAAGCGCTGGCCACTGCCATCGCCCGCCTCTGGCCCGAGGCGCAGATCGTCGCCAAGGCAGAAAACGGCGTGGACGCCTGGGACAGCTACCTCGAGCACGAACCCGCCGTGTGCTTCCTGGATATCCGCATGCCTGGCCTGACCGGTATCGATGTGGCGCGGCGCATCGCCGCCACGGAGCACAAGGCGCAGGTGGTGTTCGTCACGGCCTTCGACGATCACGCGCTGGCCGCCTTTGAGGCCGGGGCGGTGGACTACGTCATGAAACCTGTCGACGATGCCCGCCTGTCTCAAGCGATTGCCCGGGTGAAGAGCCGTATGGTCGCGCCGCCTGCCGATCTGCAGAAGCTGCTCGGGCAGCTGATGACCTCGGGCAGCCTCGATGCGCTCGGTGGACGCCGTCCGGCCCCACCCAAGTTCATTCAGGCCAGTGTCGGCAAGGAGGTCCGGATGATCGCCCCGGAAGATGTGATCTTCTTCGAGGCGGATAGCCGCTACACGCGCGTGGTCTACGGCGGCACCCAACCCGGCGAGGCGCTGATCCGCACGCCGCTCAAGGAGCTGCTGGCAGCGCTGGACTCCGATCGCTTCTGGCAGATCCATCGAAGCGTGATCGTGAACTGCCACAGCATCGCCAGTGCCGTTCGCGTGGACGAAAACACCATGCACATCACGCTCAAGAGCCGTAGCGAGAAGCTGCCGGTTTCCCGCCAGTTTCAGGGGCTATTCAAGGGCCAGTGAGTCCACCCACCACCGGCTTGCCGACTGTGGACGCAGGAGACAGACGTCCATTTCATGCGGTTCTTCAGACCAAAATGGCCGGAAAGCCGCACCAGACAAGCGTAACGGCGCTCCGGTGGTGATCGGTGCCGCGCTTTGCGCACTGCGCACCGCGTTTCGTCACTTCTGCTTGGCGGCGTGCTGGTATGCGGTGCGCTGAGCGGTTAGGGTTGCGTGCATGCAATTTGCCGCCGTGATCCCCAATCTGCGCATCGTTCGTGGTCCGTTTCGCGGCCTATCGTTCTATCAGCTTCTTGCAGCGCTTGCGCTTGGCGTGCTGATGGTGCTGATCATCCGCGTTTTCTTCGTGTTCAACACATCCACGGCCGTCCTGCTGATGCGGTCAACCAGCACCGCCGTCGTCGTGCTGCTTGCATTTACTCTGGCCAGCAACGTCCAGATCCCGCGCCTGCCGCGTCACGCGGCGCGCTTCCTCGCGATTGCAGTGGCCTCGCCATTGGCCTTGCTTGGCGCGTACGCGCTGACGATTCCAGGCGGCTTTGAAGACCTGTGTTGTGACAACTGGGGCGTCATCAGCGGCTGGATCCGCATGACCGGCGTGGCGGTTGGCATCAGCCTGGTGGCCACCTTGATCTACATCTACCTCGAGCGGGACAGAGAAGCGCGCGATGAAGCCTTGCGCTTTGCTCTGGAGCGCCGGACGCTGGAGAAGGATGCGTTGAACGCGCGGTTGAAGGTGCTGCAGGCGCAGGTCGAGCCGCACTTCCTGTTCAACACCCTGGCCAACGTGCAGCAGCTTGTGGAAATGCGTTCCGAGCGTGCAGCGCCGCTGTTACGCACACTGATCCAGTACCTCAAGCTCACCGTGCGTGAGAGTCGCGATGACATGAGTACGCTGGGTCGCGAAATGGAGCTGGTCCAGCACTACCTAGACATCATGAGGATGCGCATGCCGGACCGATTGCGCTTCGCCATTGATCTGCCCCCCGAACTGGCAGCGACGCCGATTCCGCCTCTTGCAGTGCTGACCCTGGTGGAAAACGCGGTACGGCACGGCCTTGACCCCAGCGAGGAAGGTGGTGAGATTCAACTGTGCACACGTGCCGAGGCGCGTGGCATCCATGTTCAGGTGAGCGACACCGGGCGGGGGCTGCAGCCGTCGCCATCCGCTCCCGGATCCTCAGGCAGCGGAACGGGCCTCGCGACACTGCGCGAGCGGCTGGAGGGCCATTTCGGCAGCGCCGCGCGGCTTGAGCTGAGCGAGAACAGTCCTCAAGGTGTGATTGCCAGCATCTGGCTTCCTGCCGCGCTCGGGCAGACGGCATGACCCCCACCGCGCTCATCGCCGATGACGAGCCCCTGTTGCGCGAGCGACTTGTCCAGCTGCTCGCGGAGGCCTGGCCTGAACTGGAGATCGTCGCCATGGCACGCAACGGGCGCGAGGCACTCGCTGCTCTGAACGAGAGCCGTCCACGTATCGCCTTTCTCGACATCCGCATGCCGGGCATGACTGGTCTGGAGGTGGCTCAGCAGTGCGCCGGCCGCAACGTGCATATCGTGTTCGCCACAGCCTTCGAGGAGTACGCCGTCAAGGCCTTTGAAGCGGGCGCAGTCGACTATCTGGTCAAGCCCTTCGATCGTGAGCGCATCGTGCAGACCGTGCATCGCCTGCGCGAGCGCGTACAGGCGCCTGCGCCGGACTTGAGCGCGTGGTTGGCCGAGTTCGCACGGCAGGTGAATCCAAGCGGCAGCTATCTTCAGTGGATTCGTGCGTCCGTCGGTACCCAGGTACGTCTTGTGCCGGTTCAGGAGGTGCAGTTCTTTCAGGCGGACGACAAGTACACGAGGGTTGTGCTGCCGCACTCCGAGCTGCTGATCCGCAAGAGCATCAAGGAGCTGCTGGATGAACTCGATCCGAGGCAGTTCGTGCAGATCCATCGTGCGAGTCTGGTCAATCTGCAGTGCATCGACCATGTACAGCGCACGTCCAGCGACTACTGGGAACTGAAGCTTCGAGGGCGCGACGACGTGCTGCGCATCAGCCGCAGTTACCTGCATGTCTTCAAGCACATGTGACGCGGAGTAGCGGCAGGCCCCATACCCGGATTCTGAAGGAGAAGCCCCCCATGCATCGCAACTTTCGACGCCTCTGCATCGCCCTGTGGTGCGCATTGCTGCTGCCGCTGGGTACTGCCGTAAAAGCCGGTGAGGTACGGATCGTCAGCAATCCCGGGCTACAAGCTGAGGACGGTGCATCAGACAGCATCAGCGGCTGGCGCGTTGACGGCAAGGGCGCCGTCGTGGCGTCGGATGCTGCGGTCCGGCGCTCGGAGCGTGCAACAGCACGCATCGAGTTCCAGAACGGCAACCCCTATGCCGGCGTGGCGCAGCGCCTCGTCAACCTCGACGCGGTTCGCGGGCGCACGCTGGTGGTGACCGGCTGGATCATGCGCGAGACGGATGATCCCGAAGCCGGCGTGTGGATCAGGGCATTCGGCGCAGACGGCAAGTCGCTCGCCTATGCGAATACCTACGCACTGTCCAAGGGCCCACCCAAGCAATGGAGGCAGCACGAGCTCGAGTTCACCGTGCCGCTTGAGGCTGCGGGCGTCATTCTGGGCGCGGCCCTGTACGGACAGAGCGGTCGGATCTGGGTTGCGGAGCTGGATGCACGCGTGCGCGACTAGAACGCCTCTTCGAGCATGAGGCGATAGTCCTCGGCTGAGGCAAGGCGCGGGTTCGTTGCATGGCAGTGGTCACGCAGGGCGTTGGAGATCACGCCATCGAAGTCGCTGCGCTCCACGCCGATTGCATCCAGCCCGGCGGGCATGCAAAGCGCCGCATTCAGATCGGCAAAGGCCTGCGGCACCGCCGCGGCCGACGGCGCACCGATCTCGCGGGCCAGCCGGTCCATCTTGGAGCCCACGGCCGGCGCGTTGAAGCGCAGCACGGTGGGCAGTAGCAGGGCATTGAGCGTACCGTGGTGCAGATGGCGGCCTGGCAGGCCGCCCAGCGCGTGCGAGAGCGAATGCACGCAGCCCAGTCCCTTCTGGAAGGCCATGGCGCCCTGCATGCTGGCGCTCATCATCTGCCGGCGCGCTTCACGATCGCTGCCGTCCTTGAAGGCACGCTCGATGTGCGCCAGGCCTCGCGCCAAGCCGTCAAGCGCAATGCCTTCGGCCGGCGGGTTGAAGGCCGGTGCGAGATAGGTCTCCACACAGTGGGCGATGGCGTCCATGCCGGTGGCGGCCGTCAGCCCGGCTGGCAGGCCGAGCGTGAGTTCCGGGTCCAGGATGGCCAGTCGGGGAACGAGGTGCCAGCTGTGAAAACCCAGCTTGCGACCGTCGGCGACGATCAGGATGCTGCCGCGTGCGACCTCGCTGCCCGTACCGGCTGTGGTCGGAATGGCGAACAGCGGCGCAGCCCGTGCGGTGATCTTCGAGCTGCCACCTTCGATGGTCGCGTAATCCACCAGCCGCCCCGGGTGCGTGGCCATGATGGCCACACCCTTGGCGCAATCGATGCTCGATCCACCGCCGAAGGCGATCAACCCGTCGCAGGCTTGCTGCCGGTAGAGCGCCGTGGCCGCCATCACCGCAGCTTCGGTGGGGTTGCCAGGTGTCTGGTCGAACACGGCGTGGGGCAGGGCGCCCAGCGTGGCGATCAACCGATCCAGCAGGCCCGCTGCGCGAAGGCCTGCATCCGTCACGACGAACGGCTTGGTGACGCCTGCGGCAACCAGCTCGCCGGGCAGCAGCGACAGGCTGCCAAAGTCAAACTGCACGCGGGTGATGTAGCGGATCTCGGGCATGGGGTCTCCGTGGTCAGCTGGGAGGGTGCCCAAATGAACAAGGGCACCCGGAGGTGCCCTTGATTGTGCTGCGAGCGCTGTGGCCGGTGAACCCGTCGCGGCGCGTGGCCAGCAACCCGCCTTACTCGACCTTGGCCTTCTTGGTCAGGTCTTCCTGGAAGGCGCGCAGCTTCTGCTGCTGAACCATCTCGGTGAGCTGCGGGCGCACTTGATCCAGCGGCGGGAACTGGGCCTGACGGGTGTCATCGAGCCGGATCACATGCCAGCCGAACTGCGTCTTAACGGGAGTCTTCGTGGTTTCGCCCTTCTTGAGGGCCTTCATCGCCTTGCTGAACTCGGGCACATAGGCATCGGCCGGGGCCCAATCCAGATCGCCGCCATTGGCTGCGGAGCCCGGATCCTTGCTTTGCTTCGCTAGGGCTTCAAATTTCTGGCCCTTGGCGAGGTCGGCGATGATTTTTTTGGCCTGCTCTTCCTTTTCGACCAGGATGTGGCGGGCGCGGTACTCGGTGCCACTGGCCTGCTTCTTCTGCTCGTCGTAGGCGGCCTGAATTTCCGCGTCGGTCGGCGGGTTGGACTTCACCACGTCTTGCACGAGCGCGCGAATCAGCAGCTGCTGGCGCATGGTTTCCATCTGCAGCTTGAAGTCCGGCGTATCGGTCAGGCCACGGCGTTCGGCTTCCTGGGACAGGATCTCGCGGTTCACCAGTTCCTGACGAACCATGCTGCGCAGCTCAGGAGTGTCCTTCTGACCTTGCGACGTGACCTGCTTCATCATCGCGTCGACGCGCGAGGAGGGGATGGGCTTGCCGTTGACAATGGCCGCGTTTTGGGCAAAAGCGGCAAAGCTGAAACCAGCGACCAGAGCCGCGGCGAACACTTTCTTCATGGAGTCCCTCGTGAAATGTTGATCGGCGTGAACCACACAGCGCCGGATCAGGCGTCCGATCTGGGCCGCCTTGCTTCGTTCTGCCTACTCGGCTGGCACCGCGGTTTCGAGGGCCAGCGCGTGGATGGGATGAGGCATCAGATCGGCGACGGCATCATACACAAGGCGATGTTGCTGAACGCGGGTTTTCCCTCTGAAACATGCCGCTACAACTCGCGCGTGGTAGTGCCGTGCGCCGCCTTGCGAGCCAGCATGTCCAGCATGCAGATGACTCTGATCGCTGATGACAAGTTCCATCGGCGCCAGTGCGGCGGTCAGTCGATCGCGCAGCTGTGCCGTTAGCGGATGCTCAGGAAGCTCGCTCATCAGGAGCCCTCGGATTGCGCGGGCGGCGGCTCATCGAGCTTGATATGTCGACTAACGTAGATCGCCACCACGACGGTGAACGCAATGATCGCGCCGGTGATGCCCCAGGTGCGCCAATAGACCCAGGTTTCGGTCGGATAGTTGAGCGCGACGTAGGCATTGGCGGCGGCCAGCCCCGAGAAGAAGACGCACCACATCTGCAGCAGGCGCAGCCACACGGCATCGGCCAGCTCCAACTGCGCACCCAGCAACCACTTCAGCAGGTTGCGCCTGAAGCCGTATTGGCCGATCACCAGCGCACTGGCTGCGAGCAGATACAGCACCGTGGGCTTCCACTTGATGAAGCGCTCATCATGCAGCGCGATGGTCAGGCCACCGAAGAGCACGATCACGATCAGTGAGAGCCAGAGCAAAGGCTGAATCTTCTGCCGGGTGAGCTTCATGTAAAGCACCACCAGTGCCGTGACGGCAATGCCCAGCTTGGTGGCAAAGTAGATGTCACCCAGCTTGAAGCCCACAAAGAAGGCGATAGCAGGCAGGAAATCGATCAGAGCTTTCAAGAGCTGACTTTCGTGGCGATGGGAGCCGCAGCGGCGCCCGGGTGGCGCATGAAGGCGCGCCTACTCGGTTGCGCCGGCGCGGAAAGTGAGAGCGTAGCCGTTGATGCAGTAGCGCAGACCGGTGGGCGGCGGGCCATCCTCAAAGACATGGCCCAAGTGCGCGTCGCAGACATTGCAACGGATCTCCGTGCGCACCATGCCATGGGAGTGATCGGCGATCTCGCGAACGTTCTCGGGGTTGAGTGCCTTGAAGTAGCTGGGCCAACCGCAGCCGGAATCGAACTTGGTGTCGCTGGCAAACAGCGCCGTGCCGCAGCACACGCAGTCGTACACGCCGTGTTCGTGGCTGTTCCAGAATCGGCCTGTGAAGGCGCGTTCCGTTGCGGCTTCGCGCGTGATGGCGTATTCGATCGGCGAGAGCAGGGCACGCCATTCGGCTTCGGTTTTGGTCACTTTTTTCATCTTTGGCTCCGAAAAATGACACTACGACGAACAGCTCACTTCCAGCGAGCCGGCCCAATCCGGCGGCAGTGCTGCGTAGGCCTCATGTTCAGGCTGTTCGTCGTACGGGGCGGCCAAAACTTTCAGCAGGCGTGCGACTTCGCTGTCGTCGTGTTCATCGGTGCTCTTGCGGATCGCAGTCTCTGCGAGGTGGTTGCGCAGCACAAACTTTGGATTCACGCGCTTCATCGCGGCCGACCGTTCGGCATCAACGCTGGCCTCGCTGCGCAGGCGTTCGCGGTAGGTTGCGGCCCACGCATCGAATGCTGCGCGGTCGATGAACAGATCGCGGATGGGCGCGTCGGCCGACTGGTCGTCCAGTTTCAGATCCGCAAGCCGGCGGAAGAAGATCGTGAAGTCCGGGTGGTTGCGGTGCATTAGCTCCAGCAGACCAGTCAGCAGTTGGGCATCGGCCTCTGCCCAGATCTTTAGTCCCAGCTTGTGCTGAAAGGCCGTGCTGAAAGCCGCCTCGAAGCGATCCACATAGTGCTGCACAGCAGCCTTGGCTTCGTCCACGTCGCCAATGAGCGGTAGAAGGGCCTCCGCCAGCGCGGCGATGTTCCAGTGTCCGATGGCGGGCTGGTTGTGATACGCATAGCGACCCTGGTGATCGCTGTGATTGCAGATGTGTCCGGCGTCAAAGCCGTCCATGAAACCAAAGGGGCCGTAGTCCAGCGTCAGCCCGAGGATGCTCATGTTGTCGGTGTTCATCACACCGTGCATGAAGCCCACGGCCTGCCACTGCGCGATCATGTCCGCTGTTCGGCCCGCCACGTCCATGAGCAGCGCGGCGTATGGGTTGGCTGCATGCCGTAGCTCCGGGCGATAGGTGTCGATCGTGAAGTCCGCCAGGGCCTTGAGCGCGTCCTTCTGGTTGCGGCTCGAAAAGTGCTCGAAGTGGCCGAAGCGGATGAAGCTGGGTGCCACACGCAGCACCACAGCGGCGGTTTCAACTGTCTCTCGGATGACCGGATCGTCCGTTCCGACCACGCCCAGTGCGCGAGTTGTGGGAATGCCCAGGCCAGCCATGGCTTCGCTGCACAGAAACTCGCGGATCGAACTGCGCAGCACGGCGCGGCCGTCCCCCATGCGGGAGTAGGGTGTCTTGCCCGAGCCCTTGAGCTGCAGTTCGTAATGCTGACCATCCGCACCGCGCACCTCGCCCAGCATCAGCGCGCGGCCGTCCCCCAATTGGCCCGCCCAGACACCGAACTGATGACCCGAGTACACGGTGGCCAGCGGGGCGCCGGAGACCGGTACCGCGCGTCCAGCAAGGATCTCCAGCCAATTTGCCTTGGAAAGGCCCATGGATGCTGGATCCAGCATTTGCGCTACGGAATCGGAGAAGCCAACCCAGCGCGCCGGCTGCGCAAGCGGCTGCGGCTGCAGGCGGGTGAAGAACGCCTCGCCCAGAGCCGCAAAGCGGTTGGTGAATGGCAGGCCGGTGTCGAGTTCGGGCAGGCTGCCGGCGGGCGCGCCACGTTGCAGCGCAGATTGGAGGGGAGCATTCATATGGGCTATTTTCGGTTGGATTCTAGGTGGCTGCGCTCCCGCCGAAGATCAGGGTACTGCGCGCAAGACCCCACAAAAACCAAGGAGACTGAACGATGCTGCACGGGCTGATGATGGACGCGCCCCTGACGATTTCAAGCCTGATCGAGCATGCCGCAAGGCACCATGGCGAAGGCGAAATCGTGTCACGCGGGACAGAAGGCGTAATCCGCCGCAAGACCTGGGCGCAGATCCGCAGCCGCGCCAAGCAGGTGGCCAACGTGCTCACGCAGATGGGCGTGAAGCAGGGCGATCGCGTGGCGACCCTCGCTTGGAACACCGATCGGCATCTGGAGCTGTATTTCGGCGTCTCTGGCATGGGCGCGGTGCTGCACACCATCAACCCGCGCCTGCACCCCGAGCAGATCGCGTGGATCGCCAACCACGCTGAAGACACCGTGCTGTTTTTCGACAGCACCTTCCTGCCGATCGTCACGGCCATGGCACCGCACGCCAAGAGCCTGCGCCACCTCGTCATGCTGACCGACACTGAGCACATGCCGGCCGACAGCGCCCTGGATCTCCAGTGCTACGAAGCCCTGCTGGGCGCAGCCTCCGAGGTGTTTGACTGGCCGGCGATCGACGAGCAGGCGGCATCCAGCATGTGCTACACGAGCGGCACGACCGGCAACCCCAAGGGCGTGCTGTACAGCCATCGGTCCACGTTGCTGCACACCTATGGGGTGTGCATGCCGGACTCCCTGAACATCAGCGCCCGGGACAGTCTGCTGCCTGTGGTGCCCATGTTCCATGTGAACGCCTGGGGGCTGCCCTACGCGGCGGCGGCCACCGGCTGCAAGCTGGTGATGCCAGGGCCGGGGCTGGATGGCAAGAGCCTGCACGAACTGTTCGAGGCTGAAGGCGTGACCATCTCTGCGGGCGTGCCCACGGTCTGGCTCGGACTGCTGAATTTCATGCGCGAGCAGAGCCTGAAGTTCTCGGCCATGAAGCGCACGGTCATCGGCGGCTCGACCTGCCCGCCTGCGATGCTGCGCAGCTTCGAGCTGGATTACGGCGTGCAGGTGCTGCATGCCTGGGGCATGACGGAGATGAGCCCGCTGGGCACGAGCTGCACGCTCAAGCGCCAGCACATGGCTCAGGACCGCGAGGCGCAGTTTGCAGTGCAGTTCAAGCAGGGGCGAACCGTCTTCGGCGTGGACCTGCGCATCGTCAACGATGCCGGCGATTCCCTGCCCTGGGACGGCAAGACCAGCGGGCACCTGCAGGTGCGCGGCCCCTGGGTGCTCAAGAGCTACTTCAAGAATGAGGGCGGCGATCCGCTCACGCCGGACGGCTGGTTTCCCACCGGTGATGTGGCCACGATCGACGCCGAGGGCTACATGCAGATCACCGACCGCAGCAAGGATGTGATCAAAAGCGGCGGCGAGTGGATCAGCTCCATCGATCTGGAAAACATCGCCATGAGCCACCCGGCCGTGGCCATGGCAGCCTGCATTGGCGTGCCGCACCCGAAGTGGGACGAGCGCCCGTTGCTGCTGGTCGTCAAGCGGCCGGGTCAAGAGCTGAGCAAAGCCGATTTGCTCGCACATTTCGAAGGCAAGATCGCCAAGTGGTGGATGCCCGACGAGGTGCTGTTCATCGACGCCATCCCCTTGGGCGCGACCGGGAAGATGCTCAAGACCAGGCTGCGCGAGCAGTACGGCAGTACGCCGCTGCCCGCATGAACGCGGCTTGGGCGGGGCAACTGTTGTTTCCACCCCGCTTTAGGGAAACCCCGACATCGGCTTGGATTGAATGCTGCGCTGCGGTTTACCTACATTCGGCGGTACCCAAGGGTTGCCCCGGAGTACGGGGCTAGAAATCACAACGAGGAGACATGTATGCGCAATCTGCGCTTGAAGACGCTGGCTGCAGTCACGCTGGTCACGGGTTCGATGCTTGCGGGCAGTGCCTTCGCCCAGACCAAGGTCCGGATTGCGTTCATTGACCCGCTCTCCGGCCCTTTCGCGCCGGTGGGTCAGAACCAGCTCAAGAGTTGGCAGACCGTGGCCGAACTCGCCAACCAGCAGAAGTGGGCGCCGGGTTATGAATTCGAAGTCGTTGGCTTCGACAACAAGACCAGCCCGCAGGAAAGCCTGACTGTTCTGCGCACCGCGATCGACCAGGGTTTCCGTTACGTGGCCCAAGGCAACGGCTCCAGCGTTGCGATCGCACTGTCTGATGCGATCAGCAAGCACAACGAGCGCAACCCGGGCAAGGAGCTGGTGTTCCTGAACTACGCCGCCATCGACCCCGTGCTGACGAATGCCCAGTGCAGCTTCTGGCACTTCCGCTTCGACGCGAATGTCGAACAGAAGATGGAAGCGCTCACGACCTACATGCAAAGTCGCAAGGAGATCAAGAGCGTCTACCTGATCAACCAGAACTACTCATTCGGTCAGCAGGTGGCGCGCTCTGCCAAGGAAATGCTTAGCCGCAAGCGACCGGATGTGAAGATTGCTGGTGAGGATCTACACCCGCTGGGTCAGGTGCGCGACTTTTCGCCTTACATCGCCAAGATCCAGCAAAGCGGTGCGGATACCGTGATCACCGGAAACTGGGGGACCGACCTCGCCCTGCTGATCAAGGCGGCCAATGATGCAGGCCTGAAGGCCAACTTCTACACGTACTACGCCGGTACCACTGGTGTGCCCACGGCTATGGGTGCCACTGGCGCTGAACGTGTGCGCATGGTGGCCTACTGGCATCCGAACGAAGCCACCTTCAGAGGTCAGGACGTCGTCAAGCGAATGAAGGACAAGTTCAAGGATGACTACTACTCCATGGCGACCTTCAGCGCCATCCGCATGATGGCCGACAGCATCAATGCCGCAAAGAGCGCCGATCCAGTTCGGGTGGCCTTTGCCATGGCCGGCCGCAAGAGTCAGAGTCTGAATGGCGAGGTGGAAATGCGTGCCATGGATCATCAGCTCCAGCAGCCGCTGGTGATCGCCACGTGGGCCAAGGTGGACGGCAAGACGGTGAAGATCGATCAGGAGAACACTGGCTTCGGCTGGCGCACGGAGTCCGTACAGCCGGCCTTTGTGGGTGTGCAGCCTTCGTCGTGCCAGATGAAGCGTCCCGCGCAGCCCAAGTAAGGGATGCTCATGCTCAAGCCGCGGAAGAGGTCTTCCGCGGCTTTTGTTTGGCTGAAAATCTAACGATCGTTCGCATTCTCCATTGCTACACAGCGGCGCGGGCCAACGGCCGCTTTTCTACTGAGCCTGCATGGATTCCACCTGGATCACCTCCATCCTGAACGGCCTGGCCTACGGTCTGCTGCTGTTCATGCTGTCTTCGGGGTTGACGCTCATCTTCTCGATGATGGGCGTCTTGAACTTCGCTCACGCCAGCTTCTACATGATTGGCGCCTACGTCGCCTACCAGATCACGGTGCTCAGCACCAAGGCGCTGGGTGGCAACGCGGGCTTTGTGCTGGCGCTGATCCTGGCGCCACTGGTTGTCGGTGCGTTGGGTGCGCTGATCGAGCGATACGGATTGAGACGCGTGCACAAGTTCGGGCATGTGCCTGAGCTGCTGTTCACCTTCGGGCTGTCCTACATCATCGTGGAGCTGGTGCAGGTGATCTGGGGGCGCGCGGCGGTGCCTTATCGCGTACCGGAGATGCTGACCGGGCCGATCGACTGGCTGCAACAGAGCATGGGGCTGACGTTCCCTGAGTACCGCCTGTTCCTCATGGGCGTGGCGGTCGCCATGCTCGCGGCGCTTTGGCTGGTGCTTGCCAAGACCCGCACGGGGCTGGTGATCCAGGCAGCCCTCACGCACCCCGAGACGGTGGAGGCGCTGGGCCACAACGTTCCGCGGGTGTTCATGCTGGTGTTCGGCGGGGGGTGCGCACTGGCGGGGCTCGCGGGCGTGATCGGCGGGCCCGCATTCGTGACCGAGCCGGCGATGGCCGCGGCCCTGGGCTCGATCATTTTCGTGGTTGTGGTTGTCGGTGGCATGGGCTCTCTGGCTGGGGCGTTCGTCGCCTCGATCCTCATCGGCTTGCTGCAGAACCTCGCCGTGAAGGTCGACTCGAGCGGCGCTGACGTGCTGCAGGCTTTAGGCATGACCGTGACTGAGCAGACCTTTGGCTACGCAGTGTGGAAGCTGTCTGTGGCGCAGGTGGCTCCCGTGCTGCCCTACCTGTTGCTGGTGCTGATCCTCATCTTCAGACCCAAGGGGCTCCTTGGGACGAGAGAAGGGTGAACGGCATGGCCAATTCGACCTTCCGCTTCAAGCCGATCAACTTCGGCCGCTGGTTCATCTGGGGCTTCACCACGCTGCTGTTCATCGGTGCGCCGCTGGTGTTCGACAGTGGCTTTGCGATCACGCTGCTCTCGCAAATGGGCATCATGATCATCTTCGCGCTGTCCTACAACATGCTGCTCGGGCAGACGGGCATGCTGAGCTTTGGCCACGCGGTGTATTCGGGCCTGGGGGCGTTCTTCGCCATCCACGCGTTGAACTGGATCGCCGCCGGCAAGCTGCATCTGCCGGTGAGCCTGCTGCCGCTGGTGGGTGGCTTGGCCGGTGCGTTCTTCGGTGTGATCTTCGGCTACGTCACGACCAAGAAGGCCGGCACGCCCTTCGCGATGATCACCCTGGGTATCGGCGAAATGGTCTTTGCCTGCTCGCTGATGTTCCCCGGATTCTTTGGCGGCGAGGGCGGCATTACCGGCAACCGCGTAGTGGGCGAGCCCTTCTTCGGCCTGACCTACGGCCCGGCCATCCAGGTCTATTACCTGATCGCCGTGTGGACCCTGGTGTGCATGGTGATGATGTTCGCCTTCACCCAGACGCCCCTGGGACGCATGGCCAATGCGGTGCGCGACAACCCGGAGCGCGTCGAGTTCATTGGCTACAACACCCAGCGGGTGCGCTGGTTCGTGCTGATCGCCTCGAGCTTCTTTGCCGGCGTCTCCGGCGGCCTGACTGCGATCAATTTCGAGATCGTGGGCGCCGAATCACTGAGCGCCATCCGCTCGGGTGGTGTGCTGCTGGCTGTGTTCCTGGGTGGGGCACTGTTCTTCTTCGGCCCGATTCTCGGTGCGATCGTGTTCGTGATCTTTGCCATCTCGATGAGCGAGTTCACCAAGGCCTGGCAGCTGTACCTGGGTGTGGTGTTCGTTCTGATGGTGATGTACGCGCCGGGCGGGTTGTCCAGCCTGATCCTCATGAACCTGCGCGTGGTGGGCTACGGCAAGTTCAAGCGCCTGCTCGACCCCTACCTGGGTGTGTTCGCAGGCAGCCTGCTGCTGACCTTGGGCGTGATCATGGTCATCGAGATGACCTATCACCTCACGCTCGAGGCCGCCAATGGCACCGTGCGCAGCATCTTCGGCTTCCAGATGGATACCGCGGGCGGCACCGCGTGGATCATCGCGGGTTCACTGCTCGTGGGCGGCACGCTGATCTTCGAGCCGATGCGGCGCCGTTTCAAGGCGGAGTGGGACGCGATTGCCGAAGAGATCGAAGACGAAGAACAGAAGAAGCTCGTCCTATGAAGCCTGCAGCACTCCATCTGGCGGACGTCCGCAAGTCCTTCGGCAAAACCGAGATCATCCGAGGTGTGAACCTGTCGATTGCCGCAGGGGAACGACACGCCATCATCGGCCCCAACGGCGCGGGCAAGTCCACGCTGTTCAACCTCATCAGCGGGCGCTTCGGCGTGAGCAGCGGCCGCATCGAACTCAATGGCGCAGATGTCACGCGCAAGAAGCCCTTCGAGATCAACCGCATGGGGCTGGCGCGCAGCTTCCAGATCAACAACCTGTTCGGCAACCTGAGCGTGTTCGAGAACCTGCGCTGCGCGGTGCTCTGGAGCCTGGGCTACAAGTACTCGTTCTGGCACAAGCTCAGCCAGCTCAAGGATGCCAGGGAGCGCGCGGAGCAGGTGATGGAGCGCATCGGTCTGAACCGGCGGCGCGACACCAAGGCGAGCCTGCTCACCTATGCCGAACAGCGTGCCCTGGAGATCGGCATCACCATCGCCGGTGGCGCAGACGTGATCCTCCTCGACGAACCGACCGCGGGCATGTCCAGAAGCGAGAGCGACCGTGCGGTGCAGCTGATTCGCGAAGTGACCGAGGGCAAGACCCTAGTGATGGTCGAGCACGACATGAGCGTGGTGTTCGGGCTGGCTGATCGCATCAGCGTGCTGGTGTACGGCGAGGTGATTGCCAGCGACACGCCGCAGGCAATTCGTGAGAACGCAGCGGTGCAGGAGGCCTACCTCGGCGGGCATGGCGCCGAAGAAGAGACGGAGCCTGCCCATGGCTGAAGACTTTCTCTCGATCAAGAACCTGCATGGCTGGTATGGCAAGAGCCATGTGCTGCACGGCGTGGACATGCAGGTGGGCAAGGGCGAGATCGTCAGCCTGCTGGGTCGCAACGGGGTGGGGCGCTCCACCACTGCCAAGGCCATCATGGGGCTGGTGGATGCCACTGGCTCCGTGCGATTCAAGGGGACGGAGTTGGTGGGCAAGAAGGCCTATGAGATTGCGCACCTGGGCATCGGCTATGTGCCGGAGAATCGCGACATCTTTCCGACGCTGACCGTCGAGCAGAACCTCACACTCGGTCTGAAGGGCACCAAACCCGGGCAGTGGAGTTACGAGGACATGTACCGCATGTTCCCGCGCCTGAAGGAGCGCCAGCACACACAGGCGGGCGTGCTGTCCGGGGGCGAGCAGCAGATGCTGACCCTGTGCCGCACGCTCATGGGTGACCCGCAGCTCATCATCATCGATGAGCCGACCGAGGGCCTTGCACCCAAGATCGTCGAGCTGGTGGCGCAGTACCTGCAGGAACTCAAGCGCCGCGGACTGTCCGTGCTGCTCATCGAGCAGAAGCTGGCCATCGCGCTGGACATCTCCAACCGCGTCTACGTGATGGGCCACGGCAATGTCGTGTTTGAGGGTACGCCAGCTGATCTGAAGGCCAACGAGAAGGTACGCAAGGAGTGGCTGGAGGTTTGATGTTCAGCGTCTTGCTGACCGTTATTGTTTTAATTTAGTCACCGCATAGACGACTTTCCGCATATTCAAAGCGCCTTTAGGGTGATTTTCGGCTTTCTATTTTGATGACCGAATTCGTCGCTTGTTTCCGCTGAATTGCTTTGGCCTGGCAGCTGCCACGCCGAAACCGAACGATCGTGCTTTTTGAGGTACGCTGCCCCAATCGAAGCGGCGCCGTGACCGGACTGAAAAGCGAGCGCTGCTCATCCTCCCAGGAGACTTCATGACCGCCAGATACGCTCTTCACGGCGCAGTTGCCTTCATCACGCTCGACAACCCGCCGGTCAACGGCCTGGGCTACGAGACCCGCAAATCGCTGTGCGAAGGCATCGAGCGCGCCAATGCGGATGCCGCAGTCACGGCCATCATCATCACGGGCGCAGGCAAGGCCTTCTCAGGCGGCGCCGATATTCGCGAATTCAACACCCCCAAGATGGCGCTGCAGCCCGATCTGCACGCCTGCATCCGTACCGTGGAGCTCAGCGCCAAGCCGGTGATCGCCGCCATCCACACGGTGTGCATGGGCGGTGGGCTAGAGCTTTCGCTGGGCTGCCACTACCGGATTGCCGCACCCGGCGCGCAGATTGCGCTGCCCGAAGTGAAGCTGGGCCTGCTGCCCGGGGCAGGCGGAACGCAGCGCCTGCCGCGCGCGCTCGGCGTGGAAAACGCACTGAACATGATCGTCAGCGGCGAGCCGGTCAAGAGCGAGCTGCTCGCCATGGCGCCCGGCCAGAAGCTGTTCGACAAGCTCAGCAAGAGTGTCGAGACGCTGGCTGAAGAAGCGCTGGCCTTCGCCAATGAGGTTGCAGACAAGCGTCCTCTGCCGCTGGTGCGCAATCTGCCCGCCACGCATGCCGAGGCCGACGGCTACTTCCAGTTCGCCCGCAACACGGTACGGGCCGTCGCGAAAAACTTCCCGGCGCCGGTCAAGTGTGTGGATTGCGTGGAAGCCGCCGTCAAGAAGCCGTTTGATGACGGCCTGAACTTCGAGAAGGAGCAGTTCATCGCGCTGATGATGACGCCCGAGAGCAAGGCCCTGCGCCATGCCTTCTTTGGCGAGCGTGCTGCCAGCAAGATTCCGGACGTGCCGGAGAGCACGCCGGTGCGCGAGATCAGGAAGGTCGCCGTCATTGGCGCCGGGACCATGGGAGGCGGCATCTCCATGAACTTCCTGAATGCCGGCATCCCCGTCACCATTCTGGAGATGAGTGCCGAGGCGCTTGAGCGTGGCACCGGCATCATGCGCAAGAACTACGAGGGGCAAGTCAAGAAAGGCAAGCTCAAGCAGGAGAAGCTCGAACAGCGCATGGCCCTGCTGAGCACCACCACGAGCTACGAGGACATCAAGGATGCGGATCTCGTCATCGAAGCCGTGTTCGAGGACATGGGCGTCAAGGAGAAGGTCTTCAAGCACCTGGATGCCGTCATGAAGCCCGGTGCGATCCTGGCGTCCAACACCTCCACGCTGGACGTCAACAAGATTGCCGGCTTCACCCAGCGGCCGCAGGACGTGGTCGGCATGCACTTCTTCAGCCCGGCCAACGTCATGAAGCTGCTGGAGGTGGTGCGCGGCGCCGCCACGGCCAAGGATCTGCTTACCACGGTCATGAAGGTGGCCAAGACCATCCGCAAGACGGCAGTGGTCAGCGGCGTGTGCGACGGCTTCATCGGCAACCGCATGATCGAGCAGTACAGCCGCCAGGCGCTGCAGATGGTGGAAGAGGGCGCCAGCCCCGAGCAAGTGGACCGCGCCATCGAGAAGTTTGGCTTCGCCATGGGCCCATTCCGCATGAGTGATCTGGCAGGCAACGACATCGGCTGGGCCATCCGCAAGCGCCGCTATGTCGAGCAGCCCGAACTCAAATACAGCAAGGTCGGCGACAAGCTTTGCGAGCTCGGCCGCTTTGGCCAGAAGACCGGTGCCGGCTGGTACGACTACCAGCCGGGCAAGCGCGATGCGCTGCCGTCGCCCGTGGTCAAGGAACTTGTCGAGAAGCACCGCAAGGACGCAGGCATTACGCCGCGCAAGATCGGCAACGACGAAATCGTCGGCCGCCTGGTGTATGCGCTGGTGAACGAAGCTGCGCACATCCTGGAGGAAGGCATTGCCAGCAAGGCCAGCGACATCGACATGGTCTACCTGACCGGCTACGGCTTTCCGCTCTGGCGCGGCGGCCCCCTGTGCTACGCCGACACCATGGGCCTTCACAACGTGGTCACGGACATGAAGCGCTTTGGTTCGCAGCCGGGTGCAGATGCCGCCTTCTGGACGCCGGCGCCGCTGCTGCTGAAGCTGTTGGCCGAAGGCAAGCCGCTTGTTTGAGCTGGATGGCGAAATGATCTTGCGCTGCGCGCCTTGACGACGCCCTCGGGCACGACTGAAGCCTCGCCCGACGCTCTCGCCGCAGCACGAAACCCACGGAGAATTCACATGCAAGACGCAGTCATTGTTTCCACCGCCCGCACGCCCCTGGCCAAGAGCTGGAAGGGCGCCTTCAACATGACCCACGGCGCCACACTGGGCGCCCACGTGGTCAAGGCCGCGATCGAGCGCGCCGGCATCGACGGTGGCGCGGTGGAAGACGTGCTCATGGGCAACGCCTTCCCGGAAGGCGCCACGGGTAGCAACATTGCCCGCCAGATCGCCCTGCGTGCCGGCCTGCCTGTCAGCGTGGCTGGCGCCACCGTCAACCGCTTCTGCTCCAGCGGGCTGCAGACCATCGCCATGGCCGCCCAACGCGTGATTGCGGGTGAGGGTGATGTCTATGTGGCAGGCGGCTTGGAAGCCATCTCCTGTGTGCAGAACGAGATGAATACGCACATGCTCAAGGAGAGCTGGCTAGATGCGAACATCCCCGCCATCTACTGGCCCATGCTGCAGACGGCCGAGACCGTGGCCAAGCGCTACGGCATTGGCCGCGACGTGCAGGATGAATACGGCGCGCTCTCCCAGCAGCGCGCCTGCGCCGCCTGGGCGGCCGGCAAGTTTGCCGATGAAGTGGTACCCATCACCGTCACCGCCGGCGTGGCCGACCCCGTCATGGGCATGCGCACCAAGGAAGTGACTGTCTCGGTGGACGAAGGCCTGCGCGAAGGCACCACCAAGGAGGCCCTGGGCAACATCAAGCCGGCCGTGCCCGGCGGCGTGGTGGCTGCAGGCAATGCCAGCCAGTTCTCGGATGGCGCCGGCGCCTGCGTCGTGACGTCTGCCAAGTACGCCGAGCAGAAGGGCCTGAAGCCCCTGGGTATCTTCCGCGGCTTTGCCGTGGCGGGCTGCGAGCCCGACGAAATGGGTATCGGCCCCGTGTTTGCCGTGCCCAAGCTGCTGGCCCGCACGGGTCTCAAGATCGATGACGTCGGCCTGTGGGAACTGAACGAGGCCTTTGCCGTGCAGGTGCTGTACTGCCGCGACAAGCTCGGCATTCCGGCCGACCGCCTGAACGTCAACGGCGGCGCCATCGCCGTGGGCCACCCCTACGGCATGAGCGGCCAGCGCCTCGTGGGCCACGCGCTCATCGAAGGCAAGCGCCGCGGTGTGAAGTACGTGGTCGTGACGATGTGCATTGGTGGCGGCATGGGGGCCGCGGGACTCTTTGAGGTCGTCTAGCTGTGAGGGCCTGGCTCGTCCTCCTCCTGCTTAGCGTGCTTGGACTGCCTGCCGCACTGCAAGCGCAGTCGAATCGTGCACGCAGTGAACCCTACAAGGTTCCGAAAATGTTTGTTGAAGCGATTCGGCGCAAGGACTGCAAGTTCGCTGTGGAGGTCGTCAACGATCTGCTGCAGGCGCGTGACCCGACAGCGGGGCTGCTCACTCTGGGCTACATGCGGGAGCGCGCCATCTGTGTTGCGCAAGATCGCGCCAAAGCGAAAGATCTGTACCTTAAGGCGTTCGCTCGCAATTCGAATTCCGACGCAGCGATTCGTCTGGCAGCGCTAGCGGCCACCGATTCGTCGCCAGAGGCCACGGGCGAACTGTTCTGGTGGATGCGGCGCTCTGCGCGATGGTCAGAGAAATCAGGGAATCAGCTGGCAAGCAACTGCTTGCCACCAGCAACCGACGATCCAGAGGCCTTCGTCAGAGAACTGGGACAGTGGGACAGCAAGCTGTTGCAACACTGCCGGTTCTCCAACGGCTTGTCTGCACTGATTGCCGTCGCCATGGGCTACCCGGAAGATGCAATCCTTGCCGATGCAACAGGTGAGATTGTTATCCGGATTGCTCCGGATGCTAGCGATGCCCAGGTTGTCCGTGTGCAAGGGAAAAATGTCGAGGTATTGACCAGCTGGACGATGATGATCCTGCGTGATGCCCTGAGCCGGGTGCAGCCGCCACGCTCGCCGCTTGGCATCGTGGAAATTCCGTTCGCATTCAAAATCGGCACGCCCTGAGGCCATGAGTCTTTCCTACGAACTCTACTTTCTGCTCAGCCATTGGCTGAGTGCTGAGGCGCTGACCCAGCGTCCGCGATACTCGGATCACTCCGCCGAAACCTTTCAGGCCGCCCTCGACCTCGCTGAAAGGCTGGCGCGCGAGCACTTCGCGCCGCACAACCGCAAGGCCGACGAGAACGAGCCGCGTTTTGATGGCGAGCGGGTGCATCTGATTCCGGAGGTGAAGGCCGCACTCGACGCCTTCATTGCGTCGGGGCTGATCGCGGCCGAGCACGACTACGAGTTTGGCGGCATGCAACTGCCGCAGGTGGTGGCCAAGGCCTGCATGGCCCACGTGATGGCGGCCAATGTGGCCACAGCGGGCTACCCCTTCCTGACGATCGGCAATGCCAACCTGCTGCTGGCCTACGGCAGCCCGGCGCAGATCGACGCCTTTGTGCGGCCTGAGCTGGCCGGCCGCTTCTTCGGCACCATGTGTCTGTCCGAACCCCAGGCGGGCTCCAGCCTGTCGGACATCAGCACGCGCGCCGAATTCGAGGGCGACTCGCCGCTCGGCCCGCAGTACCGGCTGCGCGGCAACAAGATGTGGATCTCGGGCGGTGACCATGAACTCACCGAGAACATCGTGCATCTGGTGCTGGCCAAGATCCCCGGGCCGGACGGCAAGCTGATTCCCGGCACCAAGGGCATTTCACTCTTTGCCGTGCCCAAGCGGCTGGTGAGCGTGGCCGGGCAGGGTGACAGCGCGCACGTGACGGTGGGCGAGCGCAATGATGTGGTGCTCGCGGGCCTGAACCACAAGATGGGCTACCGCGGCACGGTGAACACGCTGCTGAACTTTGGCGAAGGCAAGTTCAAACCGGTGGGCGCGAGTGCTGAGGCGAAGGCGGGCGCGATCGGCTACCTGGTGGGTGAGCCGGGCCGCGGCCTGAACGCCATGTTCCACATGATGAACGAGGCGCGTATTGGCGTGGGGCTGGGCGCCACCATGCTCGGCTGGGCGGGGTATGCGGCCAGCCTGGAGTACGCCCGCGGCCGGCCCCAGGGCCGCCCGATGACTGCCGCCGGCAAGGACCCGGCGAGCCCGCAGATCCCCATCATCCAGCATGCCGACGTCAAGCGCATGCTGCTCGCCCAGAAGGCCTATGCCGAAGGCGCGCTGGCCCTGAACCTGTTCTGCGCCCGCCTCGTGGACGAGGAAAAGACCGGCGAGACCGAGCAGGCGCGCAAGGACGCGACCCTGCTGCTCGACATCCTGACACCGATCGCCAAGAGCTGGCCCAGCCAGTGGTGCCTCGAGGCCAATGCCCTGGCCATCCAGGTCCATGGCGGCTACGGCTACACCCGGGACTATCCGGTCGAGCAGTACTACCGCGACAACCGCCTCAACCCCATCCACGAAGGCACGCACGGTATCCAGGGGCTGGATCTGCTGGGCCGCAAGGTGGTCATGGCCGAGGGTGCGGCCTTCAAGCTGCTGGGCGAGCGCGTCAAGGCCACCATCGGCCGGGCCGTGCAGAGCAAGAGTGCCGACACGCGGCGCTGGGCACAGATGCTCGGCGAACGGGTCATGCGTCTGGCTGCCGTGACGCAAACGCTCTGGGGCGCAGGCGATCCGCAGAAGACCCTGGCCAATGCCACGGCCTACCTGGAGGCATTCGGCCATTTGGTCATGGCCTGGATCTGGCTGGACCTGTCGCTCGCAGCGTCTGCGGCGTGGGACGAGAGCCGAAGCGACTTCCTGCATGGCAAGTGGCAGGCCTGCCGCTATTTCTATGTGTATGAACTGCCCAAGGTGGATGCGCAACTGGCGTTGCTGGAGTCGCTGGACACCACCACCCTGGACATGCAGGATGCATGGTTCTGAGGGATGTGAAATGAGCTGGATGGGCATCTTCAACAACCGCTTCGAAGGGATCATCTGGATCCTCATCTATGGCGGCATGATCGTCACCGCCGGCGGGCTGTACATGCTGTTCAACGACCTGGCGCCTGACGTGATGCCCTTTGTGCTGAGCGCCGGCGTGCTGGCGCTGGTCATCGGCGTGGCCATGATCGTGAAGCGCTCCCGCATGAACCTGCCGGAGGATGGCATCAAGTGATCCGCCATGTGGTGATGTGGAAGCTCAAGAACCCGGCCGATGCACCTGAGTTCAAGCGCTTGCTGGACAGCTGCGCCGCCGTGGTGCCGGGCATCCTGCGCTTTGAGGTGGCCATGGCCACGCCGGGGCTGGAAGCCAACGCAGACGTCATTCTCATCAGCGACTTTGCAGACGAAGCTGCGCTGGCCGCCTACCAGAGCCACCCCCACCACAAGGCGGTGGGCCAGACCCTGGGCGCCATGCGCGAGACGCGCAGCGTGCTGGATTGGCGAGTGGAATGAGACCGGAAATCCGATTCGGAATGCAGTTCCGCTTGTCTGGCGCGGCTTTCCAGCCATTTTGGCCTGAAGAGCCGCGCCGAATGGACTTCTACGTTTTCAGATCGAGGACACCATGAGCATCAAGCAGCTGCTTGACCTGTCCGGGCGCACCGCGCTCATCACCGGCGGTTCGCGCGGGCTGGGCCTGCAGATTGCCGAGGCGCTGGGTGAAATGGGCGCGCAGCTCATGCTGTCGGCCCGCAAGGAAGACGAGCTGCGCGAGGCGGTGGCGCACCTCGCAGCCCAGGGCATCCGTGCCGGCTACGTGGTGGCCGACGGCAGCGACGAAGGCTCGATCGACAGCTTGGCGCACGAGAGCATCGCCGTGCTCGGCCACGTGGACATCCTGGTGAACAACGCTGGTGCCACCTGGGGCGCCCCGGCCGAGGACTACCCGCTCGAGGCCTGGGACAAGGTCATGGATCTGAACATCCGCGGCCTGTTCCTGCTCACGCAGGCCATCGGCAAGCGCAGCATGATCCCGCGCAGGTACGGCCGCATCATTAACGTGGCCAGCATCGCCGGCCTGGCCGGCAACCCGCCGGGCACCATGCAGACCATTGCCTACAACACCAGCAAGGGCGCGGTCATCAACTTCACTCGTACCCTGGCGGGCGAGTGGGGCCGCCACGGCATCACGGTCAATGCGCTGGCCCCCGGCTTCTTCCCGAGCAAGATGACCAAGGGCGTGCTCGCCGCCATGGGCGAAGACCGGCTTGCGATGGGTGCGCCCTTGCAGCGCATCGGCGGGCCGGAGGATCTGAAGGGCGCTGCGCTCCTGTTTGCCAGCAACGCCGGCCGGCACATCACCGGGCAGGTGCTGGCGGTGGATGGCGGGGTGAGTGCGGTATGACGCATTTTCGACTTCTTTTGGGTCAGATCCTCGCCCTAGTTCTGATTCTTGGGGTGTTTCTCTCGCTGATCATTCTGTTGAACCTGCTTGGGCTTGGTGAAGCCGGTGGCATTCCATGGCCTGCCTGGAGCGCGGTGCCTGCGTTGCTATGGATTGCACTTGCCGCCTCATTTGGCTGGAGGCACCGGCGATCCATCGTCGAGTCGCATCCGGGTCGGAGCGATCAATGAGCAAATCCCTCGCCGCCCGCGGCATCGAAATCCCCTTCCATGACGACCTCGGTCTCGACTACGGCCCGGTCGAGGGCGGCCGTGCCGAGTGCTACTTGGACGTGGATCGCCGCCACACCAACAGCTGGGGCGTGGTGCATGGCGGCGTCGTGATGACCATGCTGGATGTGGCCATGGCGATGGCGGGGCGCTCGGTGCAGGCCTCGCAGCAGGGCGGCAATGTCACGGTGGAGATGAAGACCACCTTTGTGCGCGGAGCCAAGGGGCCGCGGCTCACGGCACGCGGCACCTGTTTTCACACAAGCACGAGCATGGCCTTCTGTGAAGGCGAACTGATCGACAGCGAAGGGCAGGTCTGCGCCAAGGCCAGCGGCACCTTCAAGTTCCTCAAGTCGTGGGAAGCCGCTGCCAAATTGGGCATGGCACCCACCACCATTCTCAAAGGAGACTGAATCATGGCCACCACATTCAACCGCATCGTCCTCGCATCCCGCCCCACGGGCCCGGTCACGCCGGACAACTTCCGGCTGGAAAGCGTCACGGCCCCGGACCTGGCCGATGGCCAGGTGCTGGTGCGCCACCACTACCTGAGCCTGGACCCGTACATGCGCGGCCGCATGAATGACAGCCGCAGCTATGCCCAGCCGCAGCCGCTGGATGAAACCATGATCGGCGGCACGGTGGGCGAGGTGGTGGAGAGCCGCAACAGCCACTTCAAGGCAGGCGACAAGGTTGTGGGCATGGGCGGCTGGGCAGAATATGCCGTCGTCGATGCCAGCCAGCGCGGCGTGCTGCAGAAGGTGGATACCACCCACATACCGCTCAGTGCCTACCTCGGTGCCGTGGGCATGCCCGGCGTGACCGGCTGGTACGGCCTGACGCAGATCTGCGAGCCCAAGGCGGGTGAAACCGTGGTGGTGTCTGCTGCCTCCGGCGCGGTGGGCGGTGCCGTGGGGCAGCTCGCCAAAGCGCGCGGCTGCCGTGCCGTGGGCATTGCCGGCGGCCCGGACAAGTGCCGCTATGTGGTTGAGGAGCTCGGCTTTGATGCCTGCATCGACTACAAGACCCACAGCGACGGCAAGGCCCTGAACAAGGCGCTCAAGGAAGCCGCGCCCAACGGCATCGACTGCTATTTCGAGAACGTGGGCGGCTGGATCATGGACACCGTGCTGCTGCGCATGAACGCCTTCGGTCGGATCGCGGTGTGCGGCATGATCGCCGGCTACAACGGCGAGCCCCTGCCCATGGCCAACCCGGCACTCATTCTGGTGAGTCGCCTGAAGATGCAGGGCTTTATCGTGAGCGAACACATGGAGAAGTGGCCCGAGGCGCTCAAGGAGCTGGGCACCCTGGTGGCGACGGGTAAGCTGAAGTATCGCGAGACCGTCTCCCAGGGTCTGGCCAGCGCGCCGGAGGCCTTCATGGGCCTGCTCAAGGGCGCCAACTTCGGCAAGCAGCTGGTCAAGCTGATCTGAACCCATATCGAGGGCATGTCACTCAAGCACGTCGTCATTCTCCGCGCCGGACCCCAATGGCAAGCTGGTCAACCCCTGCGCAGCCAGCGCTTCCATGTCGAGCACCTCGCCCACTGGGCCAAGTGGCTCAACAAAGGGCTGCTGCTCGATGGCGGCCACTTCATGGATCACTCCGGCGGTTTGATGATCTGTGCCGAAGGGGTCACGGAGGAGGACGCCATGGAGTTCGCCTCCAAGGACCCGGCCGTGAAGAACGGCGTGCTGATCGCCTACGTGAAGCCCTGGTACCAGACCGTTACCTCGCTGGTGGCTGCGCCCAGCGCACGCCCGCGCGATCCGGACCGGTTCTGAGCTGGGCGCGCCCGGGCGTTTCGACTGGCGTCGCTCACTCGGGATCCCGGCCATACCCGCGCTCAGAGGGCCGCGGCAGCAGACCTAGCCTGCTGCGACCACCCGGCCATCCATCACCGTTCATGGGACTGCCTTGTCGCGGATTGGCTCTGCGCCAAGTCGCGCGGCCGTCTGGCGGGTCATTCCACCCACAATCGACTGCATGAGCACTTCTGCCTCCACACCCGCTCTGGCCTGGACCTGGGCCCGATTTGCCGATCTCAGTCCCTTCGATGTGTACGACTTGCTGGCCCTGCGCAGCGAGGTCTTCGTGGTCGAGCAGCAGTGTGTCTTCCAGGACCCGGACTACGTCGATCAGCAGTGCTGGCACCTGCTTGGGCGTGCGAAGGATGACCAAGGCAAGCTTCTGGCCTATCTGCGTCTGGTCGATCCGGGCGTGAAGTACCCGGAACCCTCGATCGGCCGCGTCATCAGCTCGCCCGCGGTGCGCGGCACGGGCATGGGCCGCGTGCTGGTGGCCGAGGGCATTGCCCGACACCACGCCACCTGGCCGGGGCAGAAGAACCGCATCGGCGCGCAGGCTCGGCTTGAGCGCTTCTACATGGACCTGGGCTTTCGCACGATCTCCGAGCCCTACATCGAAGACGACATCCCCCACATAGAAATGATTCTGGAGGCAGCATGAAGCAGTTTGCCGGCCGCACGGCCGTGATCACCGGCGCGGGTTCGGGTTTCGGTCTTGAGTTTGCGCGGGAAGCCGCTCGCCGCAGCATGAACCTGGTGCTGGCCGATGTGCAGGACGACGCGCTGGCCGCCGCCGTGGCCGAGCTGCAGGGGCAGGGCGCGCAGGTGCTGGCGCAGAAGGTGGATGTGGGCAGCGCCGCCGCCATGGAGGCCTTTGCCACCGCGGCCATGGCGCGCTTTGGCGTGCCGCATCTGGTCTTCAACAACGCCGGCGTAGCCTTTGGCGGCCTGATCTGGGAGCACACCCAGACCGACTGGGAGTGGGTGATCAACGTCAACCTCTGGGGCGTGGCCCATGGCGTGCGCCTGTTCGTGCCGCACATGATCGCTGCCGCGCAGCAGGACCCGGCCTACGAGGGCCACATCATCAACACCGCCAGCATGGCCGGGCTGCTCAATGCGCCGAACATGGGCGTCTACAACGTCACCAAGCATGCGGTGGTGAGCCTGTCCGAAACCTTGTATCAGGATCTGGCGCTGGTGACGGATCAGGTCGGCGCCAGCGTGCTCTGCCCGTACTTCGTGCCCACCGGCATCCACCAGAGCCATCGCAATCGCCCGGCCGAGCTCAAGGGCGCGCGCCCGACCAAGAGCCAGATGATTGCGCAGGCCATGAGCGAAAAGGCCGTGACCTCAGGCAAGGTGTCCGCCGCGGAAGTGGCCGCCAAGACCTTTGCCGCGATCGAGGCCCGGCAGTTCTACATCTACAGCCACCCTCAGGCCTTGGGCATGGTGCAGACGCGCCTCGAAGACGTCGCGCAGGGCCGGAACCCCACCGACCCCTTCAAGGACCGCCCGGACCTGGGCGAAAAGCTGCGCATGCAACTGCGCGCCGAGGCCTGAGCCATGGCCGCCCCGATCCAGGACGGCCAGTTTGCCGAGGTGCAGCTCGGCACCAAACTGCACTACGCCACGGCCGGCACCCCGGGTGCGCCGCTCATGGTCTTTGTGCATGGCTTTCCCGAAGCCTGGTTCGAATGGGAGGCGCAACTGGCGCACTTCGGCCAGCGCTGGTTTGCGGTGGCGCCGGACCTGCGCGGCTTCAATCGGTCCAGCAAGCCGCCCGAGGTGGCCGCCTACCGGCCCAAGACGCTGATCGGCGACCTGACCGGGCTGATCAGGCATCTGGGTTACGACAGTGCCGTCGTCGTGGCGCATGACTGGGGCGGGGCGCTGGCCTGGAACCTCGCCATCCAGCAGCCGCAGTGGGTCAGGCAGCTCATCATCATCAACTCGCCGCACCCTTATGCCTTCATGCGCGCCCTGGCCACCGACCCAGCTCAGCAGGCCGCCAGCGCCTACATGAACTGGCTGCGCACGCCGGGCAGCGAGCTCGGTCTGGCCAAGCATGGCTTTGCGGCGCTGGAAGGCTTCTTCAACGGCATGGGCCAGCCCCCGGCGCCGTGGTTCGAGCCGCTGCGCGAGCGCTACCAGGCCATGTGGTCCGTACCCGGGGAGAACGGCAGCCATTCGCTGACGGGCGGGGTGAACTACTACCGCGCCAGCCCCCTGCATCCGCCCACGCCCGCCGATCCCGGCCCGGCGGCGCTGAACCTTCAGCCGCAGGACTGGCTCGTCAAGCGGCCCACGCTGGTGATCTGGGGTGAGCGGGACCTGGCGCTGCCCGCCACGCTGCTCGACGGTCTGGACGCGCTGGTGAGCCCGCTGACCATCGAGCGCATTCCGGATGGCGGCCACTGGGTGGTGCACGAGCAGCCGGAACGCATCAACGCAGCCATCGACGCGTGGCTCACCAAGCAGGCATGACGCCCGGAAAGCGCATGCAAGATCGGCTCTGGGTGCGGGTTTTCAGGCCAAAAGGGCTGAAGAAGTCCGTGGGACAAGCGGAAAGTCTCTTTGGCTTTTCGGTTGGTGAGGCAGCATGAGCACATCTGCGCTGGACGCACAGGTTGCCGCGCTGCGCGCCCAAGCCGCCAAGCGCCGCACGCCGCACTACCGCGACCTGCCGCCGGCCGAGGCGCGCAAGCTCTACGAAAAGCAGGCCCCGATCGTCGACATCAAGCCCGTGGCGCTGCCGCGGATTGATGAGCTTCACCTGCCTTTGGCAAGCTTTGGCGGCGGTGCCAGCGTGGCGGCGCGGCTGTATTACGGCGCCGAGCCCAACCCCTGGCTGCCACAGCCGGTGCTGCTGTTCTTTCATGGCGGCGGCTTCACCATCGGTTCGATCAACACGCACGACCGCATTTGTCGCTGGCTTGCCGCCAACGTGCCCTGCGCGGTGCTCAGCGTGGATTACCGCCTGGCGCCGGAGCACAAGTTCCCGTCTGCGGTGCACGACGCCTGGGCGGCGCTGCGCTGGCTGGAGGTGCATGGCGCCGGCCACGCGCTGGATACGGGCCGGATCGCCGTGGGTGGAGACAGCGCCGGCGGCACACTCGCTGCTGTCACGGCGATCCATGCGCGGGATCACAACCTGCCGCTGGCTTTGCAGCTGCTCATCTACCCCGGCACGGCGGGCCACCAGAACACGCCAAGCCACAAGCGTCTGACTCACGGTTACTTGCTGGACCGCGAGGACATCGACTGGTTCTTCGGCCACTACCTGCGCAGCCCCACAGACCGCAATGACTGGCGCTTCGCCCCGCTGGACGCACCCAACGCGCCGCCGCTGGCCGGCGTGGCGCCGGCCTGGGTGCTCACCGCCGGCTTCGACCCGCTGTGCGACGAAGGCCGCCGGTATGCCGAGAAGCTGCAGGCGCAGGGCGTGTCCGCGTACTGGGTGGACTTTCCGGACATGGTGCATGGTTTCTTCAACATGGGGGGCTGGGTGGACCGGGCGCGCGTGGCGCATGAACAGGCTGCCGCCGCGCTGCGCGAGGCCTTTGGCTTGGCCGACGCCCCGGCCCTGATCGGCAGCATGTGAAGAGCCTTCTCGCTTGTCCATCAAGCGTTTCCGGCCAATTTGCCTTCAAGATCCGCATGAATGCTGGGTCTGTGAAGATGAACCCAGCATTCATGCGCCTTTTCAGACCAAGCGGCCTGAAGATGCTTGCCAGAACAGCGAGACCCCTGCCTGAACCGAACGCACGGAGCACGCAACCATGATCAAACGCAGCGACTTTGCCTTCCTCCACACCCTGCGCGTGCGCTGGGCCGAAGTGGATCTGCAGAAGGTGGTGTTCAACGGCCACTACCTGACCTATTTCGACGTGGCCTTCACCGAATACTGGCGCGGCACCGGTCTGCCGGGGCCGCTGGCGCAGCACGCGGCGGGGCGCGAGCTCTACGCCCGCAAGGCCGGCATCGAGTACCACGCACCGGCGCACTTCGATGACCTCATCGAGATCGGCGTGCGCTGCCAGCGCATCGGCAACAGCTCCATCCGCTTCGTGCTGGCCATCTTTCGCGAGGCCGAGCTGCTGATCACCGGCGAGCTGGTTTACGTGTATGCCGACAGCGCCACCAGCACACCGCAGCCGGTGCCGGCAGATTGGCGGGCCCGGCTCGCAAGCATCGAGCGGCAGCCGATCGAAGGGCTCGACTGAGACGAAGGCGCGGCCTGAGGGAAAAGATAAGCGGAAAAGACAAAGCCCCGGCACGCCGGGGCTTTGCTCGTCATGGCCCCGGCTTGCCGGGGCTGATCTGGCAACGATCTGCTCAGCGCGAGGTGAGGTAGGTCCCGCCCGTGCCGACGGCCAGATAGATGCCGAAGCCGGCCAGCACGGCGCGCAGCTCGGCGGTGGAGCCGCTGTTGACGGTGTTCCATGTCACGCCATCCAGGCTGTTGAGGATGGTGCCGTTGGCGCCGACCACCACAAACTGCGAGGCGTAGCCGCCGGCGCGCAGGTTGGCTGTCACCGTGGAGGTGCGGGCCGTCCAGGTGATGCCGTCCTCGGAGGTCACGATCGTGCCGCCGTCACCCACAGCCACGATGCGGGCCGTGCCCGTGGGCACCGGGAAGATCTGCGGCAGCACCACGATGCCGCGCAGGTTGGCCGTGGTGTTGCTGGTGCGCGCAGTCCAGGTGATGGCGTCGGTGCTGGTCAGGATGGTGCCGCCATCGCCCACGGCGATGAAGATGTTCTGCAGCAGCGAGTACCGCACGGCGTTGAGGTTCTGCGTGGTGCCGCTGGTGCGCTGGGTCCAGGTAGCGCGGTTGCTGGTGGGTGCGGTGAAGATCGCACCGCCGTCGCCCACGGCTGTGAAGTTGGCGGTACCGCCGAAGTTGGCGTCGATGCCGCGCAGATTCGGGTTGCTGCCGCCCACCTGGTTGACCGCCCAGGTGGTGTAGTCGCTGCTGCTGACGACCGTGCCGGCGTCACCCACCGCGGCCGGAATGCCCGAGGCGCTCACGGCTGTGAGGTTGGTCGTGGTGTTGGTGGTGATGGTGGTCCAGGTCGTGGCGTCCGTGCTGGTGCTCAGGAAGCCGCCATTGCCGGCGACCACATACCGCGATCCGAAGGCGCTGATCACGCCGCTCAGGCCGTTCAGATCGGCCGTGCCGATGGGCGTGGCCGTCGTCCAGTTGATGCCGGCCAGGCGCGGGGTGGCGCTGACCGAGGGTGCGCCGGGGCCGGCCGGGCTGCCGCTGCGCGTGGACAGCAGGACAAAGGCGTAGGGCTTGCCATTGGTCAGCCCGCCGATGCTGATGCTGCTCAGGCCGCTGGGTACCTGGATGATGCGGGCGTCCGGGAACTGGGCGTAGTTGTCAAAGGTGATCGCGCTGGCCTGGGCCATGACGATCCAGTAGTTCAGGCCGGTTTCCGTGGTCCAGCTCACGGTGACCGTGCTGTCACCGGCTACCGCCGTCACGCCCTGCGGCGCCGTCGTCGGCGAATCCGCACCACCGCAACCGGCAACCATCATGACCAGACCGGCCGCCAGACCCACAAGCACGCGCTTCACGGACAAGAACACTAGCTACTCCTGCAACGCGGCCGCGGAAACCAACAGCGGGCCGCCGGAAATGTCGGGAAACGCCCAGTTTAACGACGTTCACAAGCGGGCCCGGAGCAGCCGGGCGAGCAGTGCCTGCGGGCGGGGTGGGGGCTGATCGTGCCGCGGCAGCAGTGCGCCGGGCAGACAGCAGGGAATGGCGCCTTCGGGCTTACTTCAGAGCGCCGGTGAAGCCCATGGGGCGCTCGTAGCGAACGTCGGGCTTCACACCGTGTTCACGTTCAAGCTGGGCCAGAAACTGTTCGGCCACTATCGGTTCATCAAACAGCAGCCACTGGCGCTTGACCGTGGCAAAGTCGCCCGGTGCGAGCAGACGCAGCAAGCGCAGCCGCTGCCGCTGGTCCTCCGTCAGGCGCGTGGGATCACCGCCCAGCGCCTCGGTGATGAACATGCGCTCGCGCTGTTCCGGTGTGAGCGGCAGGAACCTGATCTTGAACGAGAAACGGCGCAGGGCGGCTTCGTCAATGCGCTCCATGAGATTGGTGGTGCAGATGAATACGCCGGCAAAGCGCTCCATGCCGGCGAGCATCTCGTTGACCTCGGAGATCTCATAGTTGCGCTGCGCCATCTGGCGGTTCTGCAGGAAGCTGTCGGCCTCGTCGAGTAGGAGCACCGCGCCTTCGCTTTGCGCTTCCTCGAACATGCGGGCCATGTTCTGCTCGGTCTCGCCGACGAACTTGCTCACCAGATCACTGGCGCGCTTGAGCATCAGGGGGCGATCGATGGACTGCGCAATGTGCTCGGCCAGGGCTGTCTTGCCGCTGCCGGGCAGCCCGTAGAAGCACAGCGTGCCGGCCTTCTTGGCCTGCAGGCTCTGGATGATGCGCTCGACCGGAAACTGGCTCTCGATGTTCAGCAGGCTCAGGTCGTAGTGGGTCACTACCGGGCGGCCGCTGGCGGCCTGCTTGACGCCCATGGCGGCGTCGGACAGCTTGATCTGCCGCTCGATCAGGGTCTCGACCGACTCATCCAGCACGTCGCAGGTGAGGCGAACGAAGCGCGCGGCCGATTCAATCTGGGCCGGGGTGAGGGTGGGGCGGCCAGCAAGCTTGGCGACGAAGGCCTCGGAAATGTCCAGGCCCTGCAGGTGCTTGCGCACGATGTTCTCGCGCACATTGGCCGGCGGGTTCTTCAGCTCCAGGTGGTACTGGAAGCGGCGCAGATAGGCAGGGTCGATCTGGCGGATGTTGTTGGAAATCCAGATGGTCGGCACCTGATTGGATTCCAGGGTCTGATTGACCCAGGCCTTGCCGTTCACGGCCATGCTCTGCGTTTCGGCGCTCGCTCCGAACAGACCCAGAATCTCGCGCGGGGTGGACGGAAAGACATCTTCCACCTCGTCAAACAGCAGCACGGTATTGCGCCGGCCCTTCAGGAAGGCCTGGGCAATCTGCATCGAGCGATAGCGGTCACGGCCCGTCAGCCCGCCACCGGCGGCGTCCGTGCTTTCCACCTCATAGAGTTCGCAGCCCGCCTCGGAGGCGAGCAACTTGGCCAGTTCGGTCTTGCCCGTGCCCGGCGGTCCATAGAGCAGCACGTTCACGCCGGCCTCGCCACGCTTGGCGCTGGCGGCGAGCAGGGCACGCAGGTAGCGGGCGTCGTCTTCCAGATGCATGTAGTCGGCCAGCTTGAGCTTCGGTGCGGCGGCGGGCTTGGTGAACACCGCCATCAGCTCGCTTTCTTCCTGGTATTCAGCCAGCAAGGGCGCCAAAAGCCGGTCGCTCATGCGCACCAGATCGCCCAGATCGGTGATGGAGGCTTCAGGAATCGGGCTGTCGATCAGACCCAATGCTTCAAGGCGGGCGCCCGGCTTGAGCGCGGCGGCCACATCAGCGGGCGGCACACCGCCCCATTGCGCCATGAAGGCATAGGCCTCCTGGGCATGGGTGACCTTGCAATCCACCAGCACGCTGCGCACGTCACGCTTGAACTTGGTCAGTGCGCCGGCGTGCATCAGCCAGCGTTCGGCCGGCGTCAGCCCCAGCACGTGGGCCAGGAGCGTCGTGTTTTCGAGCAGGCGTACCGGATTGCCCGCCAGCCGTGCAGCAAGGTGGTCGCGCGTGATGCCGAACACGGCCATGAGGTCCTTGCCGTGCTGCTTGACGTACTCGTCAAGGTAGTAATAGATGGTGGTGTCGTTGGAGACGGTTCCGCTCCAGGCGCCATGACGCTCCATGAAGGCGCCGGGACTGAGCTTGCCGCAACCCCGCCAGGGCTCGTAGTCGGCGCAGCGGCTGGACAAAAAACGTTGCAAGCGCGCGAGCACGGCTTCCGGCCAGACCAGCAGCGGGGCCGCCACCATCAGCACATCGTTGATATGCGTACGTAACGCAAACCGGGTGCCGTAGCGGCAGACGGCGTCGAGCGCGAAATGGGCACAGGCCAGCTCCACCGCGGGCGCGGTGTCCGCCTCAGGCAAGCTGATCGGCTCGGTGTGCTTCATTGGCCCTCCAGAAAAGAAAGCCGTGCTGCGCAAATCCGCGGGAGCAACAGGGTCAACCCGCATGCGTTTGAAATTAGCGCATGTCAGCGCACATGCAAGCAGAAAATGCGTGGGGTTCCCCGTTGCGATCAAGTTCACACCGCAGAATCGACGGCAAGCGGGGGCCACGTTTGAACCGCTTGCATGTCGATTTGTCAGAGATAGGCTGTCGCGCCGCACAAACGGGTGGCGGGTGCGACGAATGCGGGTAAACGCGGCGCGAAGCCCGGTTGAAGCTGCGGCTGCTGCCCATATCATTCTCTGCAAACCACTCAAGCAGCTCGCGCTGCGCCACTGACATGAAACGCATCTTTCTTTTTGTCCTGACCAACCTGGCCGTCGTCGGTGTGTTGATGGTCGTCACAAGCCTTCTGGGGGTCAACCGCTTCCTGACCGCCAATGGCCTGAACCTGACGATGCTGGCCGGCTTTGCGCTGGTGATGGGCTTCGGCGGCGCCTTCATCTCGCTGCTGATGAGCAAGCCGATTGCCAAATGGAGTACCGGCGCGCGGATCATCAACCAGCCGCAGACCGCGCAGGAAGCCTGGATCGTTCAGACCGTGCAGAACTTCGCCCAGAAGGCGGGCATCGGCATGCCTGAAGTCGGCATCTACGAGGGCGCCCCGAATGCGTTTGCAACCGGCGCGTTCAAGAACAGCGCGCTGGTGGCGGTGTCCACGGGCCTGCTCGACAGCATGAGCAAGGAAGAAGTCGAAGCCGTGATCGGCCACGAGGTAGCGCACGTGGCCAATGGCGATATGGTCACCATGACGCTGATCCAGGGCGTGATGAACACATTTGTCATCTTCATCAGCCGCGTGGTGGGCTACTTCGTGGACAAGGTTGTCCTGCGCAACCAGAGCGACGGGGTCGGCATCGGCTACATGATCACCGTGATCGTGATGGACATCCTGCTGGGTGTGCTCGCCGCCATCATCGTGGCCTGGTTCAGCCGCCAGCGCGAGTTTCGCGCCGATGCAGGTGCCGCTCAGCTCATGGGCCGCAAGCAGCCGATGATCAACGCGCTGGCTCGGCTGGGCGGAATGGCACCAGGCGAACTGCCCAAGACCGTGGCCACCATGGGTATCGGCGGCAAGATGGGGTCGCTGTTTTCCAGTCACCCGCCGATCGAGGAGCGCATCAAGGCGCTGCAGTCCGCCCAGAGCTGATCAAACCCGTGCTCCACGTGGCCGCCGCGTAGTACAGACGCCGCGGCCACGGCCGTTTCAGGCGGCCGGGAGCGGGTAGGTCAGTCGCACGCACGCACCGCCGAGCTGGCTGGCACCCAGCTCCAGCGCAGCACCAATCTGCCGGGCGCGCTGCTTCATGCCCTGTAAGCCCCGCCCGCTGCGGCCGCTGGCGGGCAGGCCGTCGCCGTTGTCGAGAATCTCGATCACCAGCTGCTGGCGTCGGGAGTCAATGTCGCAGCTGAACTTCGCCGAGGTCGCGTTCGAGTGCTGGATCACGTTGCTCAATGCCTCCTGCACCACGCGCGCGAGATGCCGATTGACGTTGGCCTCCAGCTCAATCTCGGCCACGGTGTCCGCCATGTGCCAGCGCAAGTCGATGCCCAGACGTTCAAGCGCGGGCTGAAGCCGGTAGCGCATCGCGGCCAGGAGGTCACTCAGCGACGCATCCTCCAGTGCCAGCAGATCGACCGTGGACTTCATCTCAAGCAGGCAGCGTTCGATGGCATCGGCGATCAGGCGGTGATGGGGCTGATCGCGATCGAGCAAGGCCAGCGCGGAAACCAGTTCGGAACCGGGTCCGTCGTGCATTTCCTGGGCAATGCGCTCGCGCTCCTGCGTCAGCGCAGCATGCTTGTCACGAGAGTGCAGGTTTTCCAGAACGCCACGCAGCTCCTGGGTGCGATGGTGCAGTTCGATCTCCAGTTGTCGGTTGGTTTCCATCAGCCGCTGCGACAGACTCGCAAGGCGCCCGACCATGGTCAGCGCCATCACGACGATCAGTGCGGGGTAGACAAACGGGCTCAGGCTGAGGGCGCCGTAGCCCTCGTGACTGAGTTGCACATTCAGCAGGTCCCAGAGCGCGCTGCTGACCAGAATGACCGTCGACAGACCGCCCGCCAGCAGAATGGTTGAGCGCTCCTGGCGCCACGCGAGCAGCATGCCCAGACCCGTCAGCGCAGCCGGCGCGATGCTGAGCAGCTTGACGAGCCCAACACCAGGCTGTCCAACGAGAACAACCTCCAAGAGCACGCCAGCTGACATGCACAGGGTGTGCACGGTGCGCGATGCGTCGAGCAAGACGGTTCTGAGCGCGGCGAGGCGTGCGAGGAAGCCGCACAGCAGCCACAGGAATAGGTGAAAGCTCAGCGCGTGGACCAGGTACCAGGCCATGGCCGGCAAGGGTGCATCGACAAACAGCTCAAACAGCAGGTAGCCCGCCCAGGCCAGAGACGCTGCGGCGAACCAGAGATCCGCGGCGGTCTTGGTGTGCCACCAGAGCAGCGCCGCGACGAGGCTCATGATCAGCATGAGTGAGAACAGGGCAGTGATCGCACCGTTCTGCCAGACCCAGCGCCGCTCGTACAGGGGCCGCAGCTCAGCCTGCGGTCCGATATAGAAGTCGGCAAGGCCGGCTGCGCCAAGCGGGGCACCCGTGATGACGACATCGAGCTGGTTCGCACCGGTGGTGAGCTGCGCCGGAAGTGTGATCCAGTGCGGGGTGAGGTTGTAGTTGGGCAGGGTGTGTCCGAACGTGCCGACCTCCGCCGCCAATCGTCCATTGACGAGCACCGTGAGCACGTTGCCCGCGCGAGGCAGATACATCGCCAATGGCACTGCGGGGTCCGTGACGGTGAAGAAGGCGCGATATGCGTAGGTGCCGCGCAGGGGCGGGCTGGCCACGTCCCAGGCATGCGGGAGCGCGACGCGCCCGATCCTCTGCAACTCGCCCGTCGGCTGAACTGCATGCAGATCTGCCCGGTACACGCGCAGCACGGCCCGCGCAGCGTCCGGCGCCTCGACCTCCGCAGGGGTCTGCGCAGCGGCCGCGCTGATCGCCCACGGCAGTGCGATGACCGCGATGACCAGACTGATCAAAGCGCGCACCACGCCCCGGCTCACTTCAATACCCCGAGGTGCGGGGGCCACGAACGCGGCTCAGACAAGCCCCAGCAATGCCAGCTGTTTGGTCGCCTGGGCACGCGTACGCACCTGGAGCTTGCGATAGACGTTCTTCACATGCGTGTTGACGGTATGCACGCTGATGGCGAACTGGGTCGCAATTTCGGTGTTTGTGTACCCCAGCGCGACTTTGCGGATGATGCCCTGCTCGCGCTCGGTGAGTTCTTCGCGGGCCTGCGGTGCACCAAAGCGCGGAATGGGCACCTCGGCGGCCAGGGGGCGGGCGGCCGCAATGGCGCGCCCCAGGGGCAAAGCCGCAGCGTTCTGGAAGTGCTTCAAAAGCCGGCGTGCGATCAGCGGGGTGATCGGCGAGCCGCCGTTGACAGCCTCCACGATCGCCTGCGCATAGTTGTCGGTTGCGCTGCCCTTGAACAGGAAGCCGACCGCACCGGCAGACAGTGCCCGCATGACTGCCTCGTCGTGGCCGAGCGCAGAAATCACGATGATCTCGATCGCGCGGCCGGCAGCACGGACTTCCGCAATCAAGTCGAGACCGGAGCCGTCGCCAAGTTCCAGATCCACGAGCAGCACCTGGAACGACTCGTTGCCCAGCAGTTTCCTTGCTTGCGCGAGGCTCTCCGCCTGGCCAGCCAGATGGACTCGCGGGTCTCCGTGCAGTGCGCGAGCGATCCGCTGACGACTGTGTACGTCGTCGTCCACCATCAGTACGCGAATGCCGCCTCGCGGGCATTGCGACTCGGTTTGGGCGCGCAGGCGCTGCTCGGCGACGGGTGGCGCCACCGCGGTGAACTCGGTCATGGGTTTGCTCCCTCGTTCGCGGCCTTGGGGGGTTCTCCGGCCGTCGCATCATGTCCTTTGCCAATCGCTCGCGTTCAGTGGGTTGCGAATCCGACAACGGAGCGCGGACGATATGGAGCGGTCTGCGCGCGGTCAATCGACCGGCCGTGGCATCTCGACAAAGTGGGGAGAGGCTTCTACCGCGTTTGCGGCATGTGGCAGGCGCAAACGAGTGCGCCGCCCGAGTTTCGTCTGACCCGACATGTGAGCAGGCGCTTGCGCGGACACGTACGCGTCTGCAGCTCAGTCGCGCCTCCACGAGGGCGCGAGCTAACCCGAACGGGTGAGTGCGGCAGGTGATCAACGAGTGACACGGGCTAGCCGCGCCGAGCGATTGTTGCGCCGTCAACTGAAGCAAAGAATGCCGCCAGGTGCTCAACAACACATCGGGCATCAGGCCACAAGAGATGCGCAGCTCTGCAGGGCCGATTCAACAACCTACGTCAATCTTTGGTGAGGAACATCATGAAGAAGCTTGTCATCATCCTGGCTGGTCTCGTCTCCACCGCTGCGTTCGCCGGCGCCTCGGAAGTGAAGGTCAATGGCGTGTCTGCCCAGACCGCCGCGTTCGCAGGCAGCGAAGTGGTCAATGCGAGCGGCGTTGCCCGCACCCTGGCACAGCAGAACATTTCCACGAATGCCGGCAACGTGAAGATCAACGGTGCCTCCGCACAAACCACGGTCGCAGCAGGCTCGGCCATCGTGAACGAGACGCTCGGCATGAAGAGCACTGCCATGCAGAACCTGTCGAGCAACGTCGGCAAGGTCACCGTCAATGGCCTGTCGACCCAGTACACCGCTGCGGTGGGTTCGCTGGTGTGGAACGCCTCGTACGGCGTGCACAGCAAGGCCGTCCAGAACATCGCCACGAACACCAGCTGCGCCGGCTGCAAGTAAACACGCGCGCCTGAAGGTCGGGGTTGAAATGCCCCGACCTTTTTGTTCTTTCAATTCAGACTTTCGGGATCCGCCATGTTGCTTCGCTCATCCGCTCGCGGCTGCTGCACACTTCGCGCTCTTGTGCTGACCGCCACCACGCTTGCTTCGTGCTGTGCATGGGCCGTGGCGCCCGGTGAAGACCCCATCATTCTCAACAACACTGCCGTGCCTCAGGGCAGTGCCCAGCCCGGACTGGCGCCATCCAGCAGCGATGCAGCGCGCCGACTGCTGCCCGCGCGCATGAAGGCCAAGATGGCGCGCTACCAGGCCCGAGCCTTTCGTGACGATCTCGACGACATCTATACGGACAACGATGTCGTACGCAGCGCGTCGGCTGACGGCCTGAAGAAGGTGTGCGTCCAGGAAGTCGGCAGCAACACCGTGCCCGCCAATACCGGGCTGTCATCGGGGCGCTACGGCCCGCAGGCCCGACAGCAGGTTGTTGTGCTGCGCGGCGATCTGGTCAACGTGTGCAAGTAAAGCCCGCAGGAGCCGCAATGCGCCGCTTCGTGTTCGTCCTCGGCAGCACGCTCGCGCTGCTGACTGGTTGCGCCAATCTCGACGCCCGGCGTGACCTTCCGCTTCTCAGTAGCGTACCCACGGAAAACCGGCCGGTCGTTCGGCCCGTGCGCTCGGTCTCCAGCTTTTCCGAGTCCCTGGTCTGCATGGACCGCATGTTCCGGGACGCACGCGTTCCGCCCACACTCATCGCCAGCAAGCAGATTCCGGACGCGTCGGGCAAGGTGCCGGTCGCTGCCAAGGAAATGATCGTGACGGCGTTGTCGCAGCTTTCTCGCACGAGCGGTGCATTCCGCTACGTCGACTATGAGATCGACCTCGTGAAGCAGGACACGGTCCAGAACCTGACCACGCTGCTCCTGAACAACAACCAGATCCAGCTGCAGCGGCCGGCGCTCTATGTCAGTGGCGCCATTTCGTTCTTTGACCAGAGCGTGGCGTCGCGCAGCGGCGAGGTCGGAACGTCAGCGTCACGGCTGGAAACGGGTTACAGCCGCAATCGCAGCGCATCGCTCGTCGGGCTGGAGCTTCACCTGGGCGAATTCCGTTCACGCACTCTGATCCCGGGCATCGACTCTGCCAATGAAGTCGTGATCGGCACTGGGAACGAGGGGCTCGACGTCGCTGGGCGCATCGGTCGCTATGGCGTGCAGTTCAACGTCGGCCGTGACTATGCCCAGGGTACGGGCGCAGCCGTCCGCACCCTGGTCGAGCTGGGCCTGATCGAGGTGCTTGGCAAGTGGGCCCGCGTGCCGTACTGGCAATGCCTGTCACTGGATCAGGCACACCCGGAATTCCAGCGCCAGATGCGCGACTGGTTCGACGAGCAGAAGCCCGAGGAGTCGCTGGCACTCGTTCAGCGGGCCCTTGTGGCCGAAGGCTATCTGCAGCCGCCTGTTGCCACAGGCATGAGCCCGGTGCTCAAGACGGCACTTGCACGATTCCAGGTCGATCGCGGCATCACGCCCAGCGGAGACATGAATTTCGAGACCTGGGAGCGCGCGCTGCGCAACTACGTGAGCTTTGATGACAAGGGGCTTCTGGTTCGTGTGGGCTGGGGCCGACCCGGACTGGGCCAGACCGACATGGCCAAGCCCGCCAACGCTGAAGCCCCCGCGCTGCCTGAACTGCCCGGCCAGCCTTCCGGCGTAGACGGCAAGCCCGTCGAGCCTGCAGTCACGACGGCAGCCGCACCATTGACCCGGCAGGTGGATGTCCGGATCGAGAATGTGCTGCGCGGTACCAGTCAGTTCGAGGTGGGTGAGCAGGTATTTCTATCGGCCACGCTCTCACACGCCGGCTTTCTGTACTGCTTCCTGCAGGATGCAACCGGCACCGTGGTGCGCGTCCTGCCCAACAATCAACATCGCTCGGTGATGGTGCCTGCGCGGCAAGCCGTGCGCATGCCGGACTGGATGAGCCCGAATCCGGGCTTCATCATCGAACCGAGCGACCCCGGTGCAGAGGCTTTTGTATGCCTGGCCAGTGATGTCGAGCTCACGCCCAAGTTGCCGGAGCCGCTGCGCGTTGCGCCGTTCACGCCGATCCAGGGGATTCAGACGCCGGATCAGCTGGTGACCTTGTTCAAGCAGGCAGGCGAGGTTGCAGTGGGTACCGTGAGCTGGCGTGTCGTGCCGCGCACGTCCGTTCAGGTCAAAAGGTAGGTCCTGAATGCATGCCGCCCGTTCCCTTGCATGGCACGCTCTTGCAGTGCTGGGCCTCTGGGCGGCCCTGCTGGCGCCCGGCGCCGAGCACGGCACCTTGGCCAAGGTCATTGTTCAGCCCGCACCACCTGAGGCGCCGCCCCCGGCGCCGGCAGATGAAGTCTCGGCCAAGAGCTACATCGTGGACAGCGGCCGGGACGAGCTGCTGGAGCAGTTGCGGGCCGAGTCGAAGCAGGCCAAGGGCGGTGAGGCCAGCCTGCGGCTCGGTCTGCTGTACCTGCATGGCCTGCGCGTGCCGCAGGATGCGCGCAGCGCCCAGGCCCTGTTTGAACGCGCGGTGACGCAAGGCGAGCGCCGTGCTGCAGCGGCAGTCGCCTGGTGCCTCCTTGAGGGGTGTGTACGCAGCCCGGATGTGGGCGGCGCGCTCACATACATTGCACGAAACCGCGGTGCCATGCCCGCACGCATGGACTATCTGGAATGGCTTGCCTTGGGCCGGCAGCTGACAAGCGATTCGCGTGATCGACAGCGCGCCCAGTTGCTCGACCGCGCCGTGCGTGCGCGAGATCTGCATGCGCAGATCGAGCAAGGCGTCCAGCGCTTCGAAGAGGATCGCTACGCGGATTCTGCGGAACTGTTTCGGCTGGCCACGCAGCAGGGCAGCCAGGCTGCGAGTCGAAACCTTGAGCTCGTGCGGCAGCGGATCGCGGAGCAGGAAGCGAGCAGCGCGCTCGCTTCAGCAGGCACCCCCGCAGAAGCGCAGCGGCTGTTTGCGCGGGCTCAGGCGGCGCACCGCGGCATCGCGCGACCCATCAACTACGCAGAGGCGCTCACGCTATATCGGCAGGCCGCGGCACGTGGCAGCGCGCCCGCTGGCCGGATGCTGAACTTGATCGTCTCGCGGCTACGCCCCGATGGCAGCGTCGCCCCGATCTGGATGCAGCAACTTGCGTTGGTCGACATCCAGCGTGACATGGGCGGGATGGTCCGAAGCGTCGTCCCTGGCATGCTCGGCAGAGAACCCAGCCCGCTCTACGACCTGCTGCCTGCGGCGCTGCGAACGCTTGGAGTGATCCGCTGAAGCCGGCGCCAGGCAAGTTGCGCCGGTGGCTCAGTTTGCCGGTGGTTTGGCGGGCGCCGGATCCGCCGCGCCCGGCATGCGCACCGTACCGCTGGACTCGAAGCGCAGGCTCCCCAGGCCGGTGCCGCCCAGCTTGCCCTTGAGTTCATAGGGCACGCCTTCCTTGGGCGGGTTGCGGGTGAAATTCAAGGCCTGGCGTACGACGGACAGGGCCGATACCGTCACCGGCACTGTCAGCACGGCCTCGCCAAAGCGGGGGATCGTGCCCTTGGCGTCGCTCACGCCGCTGGCGAATGCGCTGCCGTTCAAGCTCAGATCGAGCGCAATGCCGTCGTAATCCAGCGCCATGTCATTGGGATTTTGCACGCGCAGCTTGATCGCGAATCGCGCTTCCAGGCCTTCACTGGGCAAGGTGTCGATCCCCGCAACGTTGACCCGGAGCCGATCCACACCCAATGAGGCGCATGCCGTCAAGAGGGCGAGCATTGCCAGAGCGAGCCAAACGCGGACGTGCTTCATTGTTGCTCCTGTTTGCCGGTGGCTCGGCTCTTTCGGTTGTGTGCCGAGGGGTCAGGCAAGGGTGACTTCGGCGCGAACGGCGCCAGCGCGGTCTGCCCGCGCAAGCAGTTTCACGGTCTGCCCAGCCGTACCGCGCACGATCCACTCGACACTGACGCGGTCGCCCGTGACCTCGCGGTTGGGCAGGAAGGCGTGCTGGGTCATCTTCTGGGCGTAGCCCTCCAGATGCGCCGCAATCTCACGCGCTTTCCCCTGCACAAGCGTGGCGCCAGCAGGTGTGTCGATCTCGAACACGCAGCCACGCACTACCTTGCGCGCCAAGGCGCGTTTGGAGATGTAGCTCGGCAGATAACCTGCATTGCTCACGGCAAAGCGCACGCGCCAGGTATCCGGCCCGAGGCGCTCGGCTTCGGTCTTGAACACCTCCAGCTTGGGCAAGGCCAGGCCGATGTAGGTCAGCCAGGCCGGGAAGCGGGCGGCCTCGCGCTCGCGCAGGTGCGGCGGCGGGTTGCGCCAGAAGTTCATCTTGTCCCAGCCACCGATCTCCACCTTGCCCAGCTGCGGGTGGTCGAACGCGTACCAGTCCACGAAGGCCTTGCCACCGCAGTCACGGTCGCTCCACTGCAGCAGCTTGATGTCGTCCTCCACCGGGTGGTCACGGAACCAGTCGATCCACTTGTAGCCCTCGATGCCGGCTTCCTTGTTGGGCGACCAGATCTCCACCACCCAGAACAGGCTGCCCAGGTGCTCGTAGATCCAGTCCTGGGTGCCGGTGATGACTTCCTTGGGGTGGTAGCGGAATTCCTCGTAGATCGAAATAGCTGGGTAACCCGTGGTCTGGGCGCCGACCTCGCTGAACTTCTGGAAGGCCCACAGATCCTCGGGGATCATGTCCTTGTCGGATTCGGTGCCCATCGGGCGCAGGATCACGCCGCTGTGGGTATGGAAGCTCATGCCGGCGCCGATGTTCGGGTGATCGACAACGAACTGCACCATGGCGCGCACTTCCGGCTCGCTGGTGGGGTAGGGGCCGGCGCCCCACTGCTCGAACTCCTGGCGCCAGGAGGCGGGGAAGTTGCGGTTCAGGTCCAGGCCTTCCTTGTCCTTGTTGACGCTGAAGTTGATGCCGTCATAGCCGGCAATCGTGCCTTCGGGCACCAGGCGGTAGTACGGGCCGCCCAGCGGTGGCGGCAGGTCGTCGGGCTGGCGCGGCACCAACAGGCGCGGGTGCTCCGGGTGCTTCTTGTAGGTGCCGTTCGGGTCTTCGATCCGCATCGAGAGCATGCGGCCGTCGCCGTCCACATCCTCGATGGTCAGGCCCTCGACCGTCGGCTCGTCGAAGGGGTAGGGGCGCGTGCTGGACCGGATGTGGCGCGGTTTGTCGGCCAGCGCCAGCTCGGCGCCGTCCGGGTTCAGGCGCGGCACGATGTAGAAGGTACGGGTGTCCAGCAGGTGCGTGATCTTCGGATCGGTACCGTAGTGCGTCGCCAGATGGTTGATGTAGTACAGGCAGGCGTTCGCCGCGGACAGTTCGGCGGCGTGGATGTTGCCGTCGATCCAGAAGGCAGGCTTGTCGATGTGCGCGCCCGTGGCCGAATTTGTGACCGTCACGCACCAGATGTCACGCCCTTCATGGCTCTTGCCGATCGAGCTGAGCGAAAAGATCTCCGGCCGGGCGGCGCAGTAGCCGCGCAGCAGTTCGGTCAGACGTTCGTAGCGGGGGAAGACGGAGAAATCGGGGCGCGGAAGCTGTGCGTTGGCGGGCATGAAGCGTGTTTATGGTTCTGAGGATGAAGAGGCCGGCTGCGCCTTCTGGGCGCTGCGGCGGACGGTGAATTGGTGCGTGCTTTGCTCGTGGGGCGCGCCGTTCGATACATCCGGCGGATAGCGGCGCTCGGTTACGGTCACGTCCTGCCGGACCACTTCCAGCACCGTGCTGGCGCGGGTGCCGTACGTGTCGGTGGCGATGAAGACCGAGGACAGTCGGCGCTCCCAGTCCAGGGCTACGCCCGTTTGAGGCAGGGACGCATCATGCGCCATCACCGGGTCGCGTAGGCCGTCCAGCATGGCGTCGTGGCCCGGCCGCATCAGCAGGTCCATCGTGAAGCGGCCGACCGCGCGCTGCACCTTGGGCCAGGGTGTGTCCAGCGTGGCGTTTGAGAGGCCGTAGATGCCCGGCGTCAGCCGTCGCGGGCCGAAATCCTTGCTGTGCAGGAACCAGCATTCCTGCGCATCGAAGGCCACACTGCCGACGATGAGGTTGAAGCCGTTGTAGCGGCTGCGGCGGCTGGCCACGTCGAAGATGTAGCGCGACGGGCTCATGTCGCCCTCGAGGAACGCCGCCACCAGCGGCCCGCGCGACGGGGCGTCGGGCCGGGCCTCGCTCGGTGCACGCACGTTGGTAATCAGCGCGAAGCGCCCGCGGCGGTTGATGCCTATCCAGGTGCTCGGTGTCTCCACGGCGAGATCGCGCCCGGCCAGCACCTCGTCGCCCGGCCAGAACTGCAGAGCGGCCGCCGGGCGGTGATAGAACTCGTCACGATTGGCGGCGATCACCAGCGGCCGGTCGGCGTTCCATTGCCAGGCGATCGTTGCGATGCACATGTCGGACAGGCGTACTTCAGGCGGTGATGTCGATGATCTCGTAGGGCAGGGGCTGCGGGCTCAGACTGCGGCCGTCAGCGAGCTTGAGATTACCGGCTTCCTGCGCCGCCAGTGGTGCTTCGAACAGAACGAGCCAGCTGCCGTCTGCCATGCTCGCGGCTTCGACCACCGTACCCACGGGCTCCGCAGCAGCCTGAGCCGGCACATCGACCAGCACATCCGAAAGCGGCGCGACGTCTGCGCCCGCCGCCACTTTTGCCAGACCCATGCGCCGCTTGAGCTTGCCCAGGTACTGGCTGCGCGCCACGACCTCCTGGCCGGGGTAGCAGCCCTTCTTGAAGTTCACGCCGCCGACCAGCTCGAAATTGATCATCTGCGGCACAAAGGCTTCCCGGGTGCGCTCATCCACCATCGCCTGGGCTGCGGCGATGCGGCTGGCGTGCCATTCCTGCAGGGACGCGGCCGGGCCGAACTGCGCTGCGAGTTCCGCGCGCAGGGCCTCAGCGCTGCTTGCGGGCGCAGCCAGCGTGACTTGTGTGAGATCGCCCACGGCGCGGCTAATGGCCAGACCGGCGTCCGAGGCGCTGGCGTGGCCTGCGGCCGGCACGGCGAGGCCGGCGATCTGCGTAGGCGCAGCACCTGCGAACTGCAGGCCAAACAGCACCCAGCTGGCCGACTCGTCTACCACCTTGGCCTTGGCGCGCAGCACGAACATGGACAGGCGCTTGGCCAGAAAGCCGGCGTTGTTGCGCGGCAGCACGAACACATAGCGATCAGCCGCCGGCCGCGCCACGCCGAAGGTGGCAAACAGGCGGCCCTTGGGGTTGCAGTAGCCCGCCAGGCGCATGCTGCCCGGCGCCATGCCGGCGACGTCCTGAGTCAGCTGGCCTTGGAGGAAGCCGGCCGAATCGGCGCCTTCAACGCTGATGAGTCCGGTGTCAGTCAGTTCGAACCACTTCATGATGCAGAGGGATGCAGGCTGATGCACTTTGGCGGGCTCGATGCGCCGAGCCCGAAAACGTCGCTGGCTATCATACGAAGCGCTCTGGCAGGGGCGGTGCGGTGCGGCCGGCACTGCACTGACAGACCCCACAGACACACCACGCCGAAACAGGGCTTTTCGTCTTTCCTCCGTCGATCTCGGTCGGCGCTCCGCCAGCCGATCTGCTACCTACACCCCGGACCGAATTGAAACTCCTCAAGACCCTGCTTGTGCTCATCCTCCTGGCCCTGGGCGGCGCTGCAGCCCTGGTGGGCTGGGTGGCGGTGGCGCCGGTGACGTCCAAGCCGCTGGAAGTGGCCGTCATGCAGGGTTCCGGCCTGCGCGCCATCGCTCGCCAGGCCCGCGAAGCCGGCGTGGAGATGAACGAGGACCTGCTGGTGCAAGGGCTGAAGTGGGCCACCCAATGGACGGACCGGCCGGTGCGTGCCGGTCTGTATGACCTGCCAGCCGGCGCGTCGGCACTGACCGTGCTGCGCAGCTTCACCAGCGGCAAGCCGCGGCTGGTCAGCGCCCGGCTGCCGGAAGGCGCCACCTTCCGCGATCTGCTGGGCTGGCTGGCCAAGTCGCCGTATCTGGTCAGAGACCTGTCCGCGCTCAAGCCGGCCGAAGCCGCCAAGCTGCTCGGTGCTGCCAGCGCGAGCGATCTGGAAGGCCTGTACTTCCCGGACACCTATCTGCTGAACCCCGGCGCCAAGGAGTCCGACGTGTTGCGCATGGCGCGCCGGGCGATGGACGAGCGCCTGGCCGGCATCTGGGCACAGCGCGCGCCGGATGCGGCTGTGAAGTCGCCGCGCGAGGCGCTGATCCTGGCGAGCATCATCGAGAAGGAAACCGGGCGCGACGCCGAGCGCCCGCTGGTATCCGCCGTGTTCAACAATCGCCTGCGCATCGGCATGCGCCTGCAGACGGACCCCACCGTCATCTATGGCTTGGGCGAGCGCTTCGACGGCAATCTGCGCAAGGTCGATCTGACGACCGACACCCCCTGGAACAGCTACACCCGTGGCGGACTGCCGCCCACGCCGATTGCGCTGCCTTCCGCGGCCTCGCTCATGGCCGCGGTGCAGCCGGCGGCCTCGCAGGCGCTGTACTTTGTAGCGCGCGGCGACGGCACGAGCGAGTTCTCGACCAATCTGGCCGATCACAATCGCGCCGTGAATCGCTATCAGCGGGGGCAGTAAAGATGGCCGAAAACAGCATTTTATTGAGAGACAAAATGCCACTTTCCGCATTTCAGAAGCCATTCTTGGCGCATTTTCTGGTGCGAGTCCTTTTGGCCGATTTCGTTCTTCCAACCTGAAGCACAAACTGTGACTCTGCGCTTCATCAGCTTTGAGGGTATCGATGGTGCGGGCAAGTCCACGCAGATTGCGGCTGCGCGCGTCTGGCTGGAATGCCGCGGCTTCGAGGTGGTGGCCACGCGCGAACCCGGCGGCACGCCCCTGGGTGAACGCCTGCGCGAGCTGATCCTGCAGCAGTCCATGGCGCCGGACACCGAAGCGCTGCTGATCAACGCCGCCCGGGCCGAGCACCTGGCCACGGTCATTCGCCCGGCGCTTGAGCGCGGCGCCTGGGTGCTGTGCGACCGTTTTGCCGACAGTACCCTGGCCTATCAGGGCTACGCCAAGGGCGGGGACCTGGCGCAACTGCGCCGCCTGCAGCGGGATGTCGTCGGCAGCACCCTGCCGCGCCGTACCTATCTGTTTGATCTGAGCGTATCGGACGCCGCCGCACGCCGCGCCGCCGGGCGCGAACAGGCGGAGTCCGATAAGTTCGAACGGGCAGGGGCCAGCTTTCAGGAGCGCGTGCGGCTGGGATTTCAGGCTCTGGCCGCGGCCGAGCCCGGGCGCTTCATGGTGCTGGACGCCGGTTTGCCACCGGCAACTATTCAGGCGCAGATCGAGACCGATTTAGCCCTGTTCCACGCTCAAGTAGCTGTTTAGATAAGCGATGCAAGCTACTGATTTCAAATCGCTTTCTTGGCTTCAATCGGCCCACGATCAAGTGCTTGCCCAAGGCCAGCGTCTGCACCATGCGCTGCTGCTGCAAGGTGGCAAGGGTGTGGGTTTGCCGGAGCTCGCCCTTGGTTTGGCGCAGACTCTGCTGTGTGAACGACCCAGCGCCGCGGGCGCCAGTGGGGTGTGCGATTCCTGCCATTTGTTTGCTTCCGGCAATCACCCTGATCTTCACATCATCGTGCCCAGCGTGAAGGACAGTGACGACGCGGCAAGCCCGGCCGAAGAAGGCGCTGCGTCAGAAGTCGTGTGGCCCAGCAGCCATACGCCGGAGATCACGGCGCGTGGCGAGATCAAGGTGGAATCCATCCGGCAGCTGATTTCTGCCAGCACGCTCGGTACCACGCGCGGTGGGCGCCGGGTGGTGGTGCTGTACCCGGCTGAGGCGCTGAATGCCGTCTCCGCCAACGCCCTGCTCAAGACCCTCGAGGAGCCCCCGCCGGGCATGCTGCTCCTGCTGGCCACCAGCGAACCCGGGCGCCTGCTGCCCACCATCCGCTCGCGCTGCCAGGTGGTGAATGTGCCCACGCCGGCTGCGAACGCCCCGGACGTACTGGCCTGGCTGGCCGGGCAGGGCGTTCAGGATGCCGCGGCGTGGCTTGCGCTGGCCCGCGGCGCACCCTATGCCGCGCTCAATCTGGCGGCGCAGGCCGAGACCCTGGGCATCACCGAGCGCCTGGCTGCCTGGTGCACCCCGGAGGACAGCCGCTTCTGGGGCAGCGGCAACCTCAAGAAGGGCGAGATCCGTGCCTGGCTGGAGTGGTACTACCGCTTTGCCGCCCACTGTGCCGAGTTGGCCGCGGGTGGCACGAAGGTCACCGCCTGGATGGGTGTAAGCGCCGCGCAGTGGCAGGCTGCCGCGCAGCGCCTGTCGCCGGCCGGCTGGCACAAGCTGCTTGCCGCCATCACTCGCTCGCTGCGTGCGGCGGAGCACCCCCTGGCACCTGCGCTGGTCACTGACAGCCTGCTCGTGCATTATTCGGACTTGCTCGCCGCGGAGCAGGGCACCCAGCCCGACCGCAGTGCCCACCACAGCGTCGGCCGCCGCTGATGGCCCCGCTGAATTGATCCACACCGAATGACCCAAGCCGCCCCGACGACCGCCCGCCCCAGCATCATCCAGCTCGCCATCAAGGAAAAGGCTGCGCTCTACGCCGCGTACATGCCCTTTCTGAAGAACGGCGGCATCTTTGTGCCCACGGCCAAGGAGTACAAGCTGGGTGATGCGGTGTACGTGATCCTTGCGCTGATGGACGACCCCAACAAGCTGCCGATCGCCGGCAAGGTGGCCTGGATCACGCCGCGCGGCGGCACCGGCAACCGCACCCAGGGCATCGGCGTACAGTTCCCGGCGGACGACACCGGCGCCAACGCCAAGGCCCGGATCGAGGAAATTCTGGGCGCTGCCCTGGGCTCCACGCGGCAGACCCATACGCTCTGAGCCGGCGCACGCGGGCAGTGTTTTTCTGCCGGGCGAATGAAGGATGCCCGGAGCGCCTCGCCCATGCTTGATTGCATCAGTTTCGGCCGGAAATTTAAGAATTATCAATGAGGCGCTTTCCGCGCACCAGGCAAGCGGAAAGCCACTTTCTGGTCAATCAGTAGCGTTCAATTTCGGTCGTACAAGTGCGTGCGATCTTCTGCCTCTGCTGTGTATTTGCGCCGTGTACTTTGATTCCCACTGCCACCTGAACTTTCCTGAACTGCGCGGCCAGCTGCCCGAGATCCGCAGCCGCATGCAGGCTGCCGGCGTGAGTGAGGCGGTGGTGGTCTGCACCACGCTGGAAGAATTCCCCCAGGTGCGTGAAGTGGCCGGCATGGACGCCCAGTGGTGGTGCTCTGCCGGCGTCCACCCGGACTATCACGAGAGCAAGAACGAGGGCATGGAAGAGCCCACCGTCGAGCGCCTGCTCGGGCTGGCCGCGGACCCCAAGGTGGTGGCGATCGGCGAGACCGGCTTGGACTACTACTGGCACAAGGAAGAGCGGCCCGGTTCGCTTGACTGGCAGCGCGAGCGCTTTCGCGTGCACATCCGGGCCGCCCGCGCCTGCGGCAAGCCGCTCATCATCCACACCCGCAGCGCCTCCGACGACACCCTGCGCCTGATGCGCGAGGAGGGCGCCGAGGGGGCAGGGGGTGTGATGCACTGCTTCACCGAGACCTGGGCGGTGGCGCAGGGCGCGCTGGACATGGGATTCTTCATCTCGTTTTCCGGCATCGTCACCTTCAAGAACGCCGCCGAGTTGCGCGATGTGGCCGCCCGCGTGCCGCTGGACCGACTGCTGATCGAGACCGACGCGCCCTATCTGGCGCCCGTGCCACACCGGGGCAAGACCAACGAGCCCAGCTTCGTGCCGCACGTGGCGCGGCAGATTGCCGAGTTGCGCGGCATGACGCAGGAGGCCGTGGCCGAGCTGACGCGCGAGAACGCGCGGCGGATGTTCAAGCTGGCTGCCTGACCTGGCAAGCGCCGCAATGTCGATTCATCTCACCATGGAATGTGTTTCGTGAGCTCTGGCAGCATGCATTCATGTCTCAATCTGTCCCGTCGGAGACTGCTGGCCCTGATGTGCGCGGCCGGCGCGGCGCTCGCCCAACCCGCCGCCGCCCAATCTGGCGCCATGACGCCAGCAGAGATCATGCGCCGGGCCGTTCAGATTGATGACCCCGCGAGCGTGCGGCGCCTGATCGACAGCGGCGCGGACGTCAACATGCCCGTGCACGAAGGCCTGCCGCCGCTGCATCTGGCGCTGATGGAGGGCTCGCTGAAGGCGGCCGAGGCGCTCGCCAACCACTCCAAGGTCCAGATCAATGCCGCGAGCAGCGTGGGGGACACGCCGTTGATGATCGCCGCACTCAAAGGGCAGGGCGCCATGGTTGATCTGCTGCTCAAGCGCGGCGCCCGACCGGCCGGTGCCGCTGACGGCAAAGGCCTCTGGACGCCGCTGCACTACGCCGCTCTGGGTGGGCACGACGCGATTGCCGAGCGCCTGCTGGCCGCGGCGGCACCCGTGAATGCCACAGCCCCCAACGGCGCCACGCCGATCATGCTGGCTGCCCGCGGTGGACATGACCGCCTGGTGCGCCGCCTGCTGCGCGCAGGAGCGGACACCCGTGCCCGGACGGACGCCGATCTGGACGTCGTGGCCTTTGCCAGACGCAACAATCACCCCGAGCTGGCGGATGCCATCCCGCGCTGGGCCGAGCAGGCGCGCGCAGGCAAACTGCCGCTGGAGCTGCCGTGATGCCTGCGGTTGATCCGCAGGCGTGATCCTGGTCGCGGCGGTGGTCGTGACGAACTCGGTTCACGGCAACAAGTCCGTTGAAGATCCGGTTGAATGTCTGCCAGAAGATTCGTTTGAAGGAGCGCCCATGAACACATCGACCCTCGCAAGACACCTGGCTGTGGGCCTGCTGCTGTCTGCCGCCTGCCTGGCGATCCCGCAGGCGAACGCCGCCGGCTGGGGCGCAGCGCTGCGCGATGCGCCACTGCGCGATTTCACGGACGAAGACATCAGCCAGCACCTGGCCGCCATCCGCAAGGCGCTGGACAGCGACGACCCCAAGGCGGTCGTTGAATGGCGCAACGACGCCACCGGCGCCGGCTCCAAGATCAGCGTCATCGGTCAGCCCAAGCTCAAGGGCTACGGCGCTTGCAAGCGCCTGAGCACGTTGTCGTTCAGCAAGAAGCGCAAGGGCTACGCCACGCCGTTCACGGTGTGCAAGAACACGGACGGGCGGTGGGTGGTCGCCGGCTGAGTCGATCAGGGCCGGCTGCTTATCGTGCCGGTGGCTGAACGTGATCCGAGTGTGTCTGCGAGATACTGCCGCAGATCTTCAGTGAACTGTTCCGGCTGCCGCATGTAGGCCTCTCCATGGCCGCCCAGCGGGTAGGTGTGCAGGCGTTTGGGCGCAGTCACGGCGGCGTGCAGGGCAAGCGTCATGCTGGGCGGCACGGCGGTGTCAATTGCTGTATTGATGAACATCACCGGAGTACGGATGGCGGGTGCCGCAACGAGCGGCCTGGCCTGCTCCAGATCCACGTTGAACCTGAGCTTCACGAGTGCAACGGTTGCCTGCAACAGCGCGGGTCGAAGCACCGCAGGAACGCCGGCGTAATCGTGATCTAGGCGGAAGCGCAACACGTCGATGAAATCGCTGTAGGCGCAATCGACGACGAGGAAGTCAGCAGAGCCCCCTTGACCCGCGAACAAGACCGCCGTGGCGCCGCCACCCGAGCGGCCGTACACCCCGATTGCGGCTCCGGCTGGCATCTGGGCTCGGGCTGCGATCACTGCCTGTTTCAGGTCATCGGATTCGCGGATTCCGGCGGTCAGGACGTCGCCTTCACTGGCGCCGCTGGCGCGCTGATCGTAGAGAAACACGTCAAATCCCAGGTCGTGCCAGGGTTTGAATTGCGTGGCGTACTCGAGCAGGTTGCCCCCATAGCCGTGCACCATGATCACCGCCTGGTTGTTCTGTGTTCGAGCCGGCAGGTGCAGGCCTGTCAGCCGTAGACCGTCGGTGGTGCGGACTTCAAAGGGCGCGCCATTGCTACGCGCCATCAGTTCGGCGAGTGACGTCGCGTGCTGCTGCGCGTCCGGTTTGCGCCACGAAGGTTGGGCAATCACGCCGGCGAAGTACCAGGCGGCCATAACGACTGCGGCAACTAACAAGGCCGCAGGCACCATGACCGCCAAGGCAATCTTGCGTCGGGCTAGCGCCGGTCGACCGAGAATGAACATGAATGGATGGGTTTTGCCTCTGCGCCTTGGATTATTCCGAACGCCGCGGGGAGACGTGGCGCACACACAGGAGTAGCCGAACTTTGGACGGCGTCGAGTTTTTTGAAGACTGATGCTCCTGACACAAACGCATGGATTTTGATTGCGCATATTTGTGTTATGTAAACTAAAATTCGGAATTGAGAACTGTAGCGACAGCCCTCCGACTGCGATCGCTGACTGCTCCGCGCTCCAGCGTGATCTAGGTTCGAAACCAGACCGTTGAAGCAACAAGTTCGGCCGAACTTCTCCCCGCACGCGTTCACAATCTCGCCCATGAGCACCCGGCCCACCAAGATCGGCGATCTGCGCACGGCGTTTCGCTGGCAGCGCGGCCGACAGGCCAGCGGCTACGACAAGATGCTCCTGCTCACCGGGCTCTGGCCGCTGCCGTTCGACTGCTATCTGCTGCGCTTTCCAACCGGAAGCGAAATCCCGCCGCACACGGACCCTGTGACCGCCGGACGCCACTTCCGCCTGAATATCGTCGTCTGGCGCGCACGCGCGGGTGGCGAGTTTGTCTGTGCCACCCCGATCTTCGAGACAGGGTTCCCGTACTTTTGATGTCGATTTTGGCGGTACGGAATTGGCGCGGGTGCTTTGCAGCGCCCGACTAGCGCACAATGGTTGATATAGAGTCATCTTTATCCCGGTCGAATAATTCCACTTGAATTCGATCCGCCTGCCCGGCCATGAGCGAGTTGACCGCTGATGACCCCCGATTGATCCATCGGTACGCTGATTCCGACAATCGATGCGTGGGGATCACATGCGCAACATTCATCGCTGGCAACACCAGTACATCGGCACCTCCGAAGTTCCGAAAAGCCTTTCGGTCGTCGAACTCCAAGAGTTCTTCTCCTTCAGCCCCATCGAGCTTGAAGCCCTGCAGAGCAAGCGCAAAGACGCGCTGAAGCTTGCCGCCGCGATCCAGCTGGGATTTCTGAAGATGACCGGCTGTCCCCTACCCGACTTGGAGGCCATCCCCTTGCGCCTTCTGCGCCACGTGGCCAGTGAGCTGGGTGTCCCGCCCGTCGCCATCGCGACGCTGCGCAGCCTCTACGAGCGCGGGAAGACGCGCTACGAGCACCAGTGGTGGGCCATGGAGTTGTTGGGCTTCAGCAAGATCGATGCTGCAGGCCTCAAGGCACTCGCCGCCTACTTGAATCAGGAGGCCTCGACGGCGCCTACGACCGACGCACTAGCGGATCGCGCCCGCGCATGGCTGTACCAGCACAGCCTCATCGCGATGCCAACCCGAGAGTTGCGCGCGCTGGCCGTTCAGGCCATGGCCAGCGCGGAGACCAGCTTGCTTCGGCTGATCCATGAGCAGGTACGCCCCGCCGACATCAACGAATGGGTGAATCAGGTCCTAGCCACGCACCCTGAGACAGGCCGCACAACCCTCGAATGGCTCCAGCAGCCGCCAAGGCGCAAGTCGGTCAACGCGATCCGCGAACGAACGGCGCGCATCGACTTCCTGAAGAAGCTTGGGGTCCATCAGGTCGACGTCGACGCGATCTATTTCGAGAAGATCAAGGCCTACGCCGCTGAATTGCGCAACATGCGCCCGGTTAAGTTCCGCGAGCTCAAGGAGCCCACGCGTACGCTGCGCCTGATCAGCTTTCTGCGATGGACGCTGCTGGCCTCCACCGATGCGGCCATCATGCTGGGCGCGCGCCGGGTGACCAAACTGATCAGCGACGCCTACAAGCATGCCGAAAGCCTTGAGGCCAAGGCCTCAAAACCACACCACCAAGCTTTGGTTGAAATCTTTGCCCGAGTCAATGATGAATCGGTTAGCGACGAGCAGTTCCGCGGGTTCGTTCGCGAACTCAGCGAGCAATACACCCCGCCCAAGTTCCCGTCACGCGCGGCCGCAGCAAGGTGGCTTCTCAGTGAACCGAACCCCGAAGTTCGAACTCTGCTTTCAGAGCTGCGCAAACTCGACCTCCAGGGTGAGCCCGATGCAGAGGTCGTCAAGATGGCGCAGTACCTGCACACCCTTTACGTCGCCAAACAAGGCGCGCTACCCGAGCAGCCGCCGGTTCGAGTCCCTCGCACCTGGCGCGAGTTGATCGAGGGCGAAGACCGCGAACGCGCGATGCGGGCGCTTGAAGCGTGTACCTTGATCGGATTGCGCAAGGGTCTGCGCAGTGGTGCTGTCTACGTCGCTCATAGCGACAGTTTCCGCGGCCGTGCGCAGTTACTCATCAGCGATGAGGACTGGACCCGGGACCGGGTCGTACGCTATCAGCAGCTCAGCCTGCCGGCCGACGGTACGGAGTTCCTTGAAGTACTCACCCGAGATCTGGAACTCAAGCTTCGTGAATTGGGCGCAGCGGTCGAGGCTGGAAAGCTACAAACAGAGGACGGCCGGTTCCATGTGGCCCGCTTCAAGCCTGTGGTGGAGTCGCAGGAGGTTGCGCAGAACCGCAACGATCTCATCAACAAGATCGGTGTTGTCCAGTTCCCTGACCTGATCTTGGAAATGGACAGTCGAACGGGCTTCAGCAAGATCTTGCTGGGTCGTGTGGCGCGTGACGTGGATGAATTGCTGGCGGTCTATGCAGGCATGATTGCCCACGGCTGTGCACTGGATGCCTCGCAGGTTAGCCACAGCATCCCGCAGTTGGCGGCATCCGCCGTGCTGCGCGGCATGACGCTGTTCGAGAACACGGCCGCGCTGCGCGCCGCAAACGATGCCGTCGTGAGTTTCCAAAAGCGGCTACCGATCTGTGCCGCGTGGGGAGACGGCTCGCTCGCCTCGGCCGACATGATGAGCCTGGATGTGTCCAAGCACATCTGGCTGGCGCGCGCCGACTACCGGCGCAAGCTTCAGTCGGTCGGAACCTACACACTCGTCTCCGACTTTTGGAGCGTGCTCTATGACACCCCGATCATCCTGAACGAGCGGCAGGCGGGCGCTGCGATTGAAGCGGCCTTGCGCCAGACCGAGGCCGATATCGGTCGTCTGGCCGTCGACACGCACGGCTACACCGACTTTGCGATGGGCTTGGCCAAACTGCTGGGCTTTGCTCTGTGCCCGAGGCTCGCGCGCTTCGCAGAGCGCAAGCTCTACGTCCCCTCCAACTTGAAGGATATCCCCGAGTCGCTGGCCGATCTGACCATCCGCAACATCTCGCTACCTCAAATCAAAGCAGCTTGGGACGATCTGGTGCGCATCGCGGCATCCGTTGAGACCGGACACGTCTCAGCGACGGTGCTGATGGCCCGGTACGGTTCGGCCGCCTCGGACAACCCGATTTACAAGGCAGGCGTTCACCTCGGGCGCCTGATGAGAAGCCTGTACCTCTGCGACTTCCTGCTGAGCGAAGACTTGCGCCGAGCTGTGAATCGCATTCTGGTGCACGGCGAATCGGTGCACCAGCTTCAGCGGGCCATCTACACCGGGACCTATTCCAAGCCGCGCGGCCAGCACGTGCCTGAACTCCATGCGGCCTCTGGCGCGCTGACGCTGATGACCAATTTGTGCCTGGCGTGGACGGCCAACAAGATGCAGGACACCTTGCTCGGCGAGCATGGCCAAACACTCTCAGAAGATGAGTTGCGGTGGCTGGCTCAGGTCAGTCCCGCGAGGTTCTCGAACATCAACTTCCGAGGTGTGTTCACCTTCCCTGTGGAGCAGTACGCCAGATGGCTCTTCAGTGGCAACGCGTCGCGAGCCGCGTGAGTGACTAGGCCGTACGGGACACGTTCCCTTTTGGGGGGCCGTGGACCACCGGACGTGGATACAGCCGGCGCAGCACGGATTCGTCGAGGCCCAGTTCCAGCTGAGGGATGCTCCGCCGTGGCTGAGGGCGGCCTGGCACAAAGGCTTCAGGGGGCATGCCCTGCTTGACTTCGTAAAGGGTTCGAGCGGCGGCGGCACGCGTGGCATCCAGCTGGCTCAACCATCGTACGAAGAGCTTGCGGCCCTTGGCCATGTTGCAGGGCGCGCAGACGTAGATCGCATTGCACACCGAATCCGCACCCCCGCGCGATAACGGGTCCATGTGGTCGATGTGAGCAGCTGCCACTACCGGATCTTGTTCGGCCGCTTCAGTTGGCGCGGCACTGGGGGCTGGCAATGGCGAACTGCAATAGGGACACAGGGAACGCTCTGCCCACAAGGTCCACCTGATTTCGTGCGGTGCCGTGTAGTGCCGCCACCAGGGCCCAAAAATGATCTGCAGCCGCAGGATCTTGCGGCGCTCGCTGTCAAGGTTCGCCGCGAGCTGCTCGGCCGCTGCGGTGTCCATCATGGTGACGTCTTGCGAGGCCGCAGCGGCACGACATTGCTGCGCTTCGGTGGGGATCTTTCGGGCGGCGCGGCCTGCGGCACGACGGCTGCGTCGGCAGGGTCGGGGGCAGTGCCCAGGCTCTGGGCGAAGAGTTGGTCAGAGCGCGCGGCGTCGACTTCGAGATAGCGCATCGCTGCGTGTACGTCTTTCCAGCCCACGTAGTCCATCAGCTCCTTGAGGTCCCAGCCGCTTGTGCGGGCCCAGTTTGCAAAGCCGCGGCGCAACGAGTGGCTGCTGTACTGGTCAGGCATGTCTGCGCCGGCTTTGGTCAAGAGGCGCCGCAGCCAAGGGATGACGCTGGTGGCCCGCATTCCGCGCTCGCTGATGACACCCCAGCGGTTGATTTGCCGATACACCGGTCCGCTTTGGAGTCCGGATAGGGTTTGCCAATCGCGAAAGGCGGCCACGGGACAGTGGCGTGGCAGGCTGGGGCATCGGAAAGATCGGCCCGACGCGCTGGTGTCCGTCTTTGAAGCTGCCAGAAAGCACTGCATCGAACCGTCAGGCTCGATACGGACATGCTCGAACCGCAGGCTCGTCAGTTCGTCGGCTCGAAATCCTCGCCAGAACCCCAGCAGCAGCATGGACCGGTCGCGAGCAGCTCTCAAACGCGCCGCCGCGGCCTCCGAGGTCGCAGGCGGCTCGACGCGCACCTGCGACAGCAACCACTGCTCAACCCGAGCGAGCTCATCAAACGCCATGGGCCGAGCCTGTTTCTGCGGGGTGTTGTGCTCGCTGCGAATACCCTTGAGGACGCGTCGGACCAGGTCGGATTTGGTGGGATCGGCGAAGCCCTGCTCGCGGTGCCATCGCCCGAGCGCAGCGAGCCGGACGCGCAAGGTGCTGATCGACTGGGTGGATGCGTAGTGCGCGAGGTAGGCCGCGATGGACTGCGGGGTGGCCGGCAGCAGGCCACGCCACTCGAGCTCGTAGTGGCGAACCGCAGCAGCCACACTGCGCTCGGTGTTCTCGCGGCGCGCTTGAAGGAGGTAATGCTCAACACGACTCATAACGCGGCCAGCATCATGAAAGGACTGGTGGGTCACTCAACCAAAAGCCACAACCAAGGCGAGGTTACCGGGATCGAGTTGCCTAGGCTACGAAGCACAAGCGACCTATATCTTCGCGTATGCGCCGTTACGGCTTTGTCGGGAAAGCCACCCCTGAACCCGACCCTCGGGTGGGGGCGATTCATGAGGATTGCTAGTCAGCGCGAACCCTTGAGGCGCAAGGAGTTGAGCACCACGCTGACAGAGGACAGGCTCATTGCCAGCGCCGCGATCATGGGTGACAAGAGCCATCCGGTGAAGGGATAGAGTACGCCGGCTGCCACCGGCACGCCGAGCGCGTTGTAGACAAAAGCGAAGACCAAATTCTGGCGCATGTTGGCGATGGTCGCTTGCGATATCCCCCGCGCCCGGGCGATGCCACGCAGGTCGCCCTTGACGAGGGTGACTTGGGCGCTGTTCATGGCCACATCGGTGCCGGTACCCATTGCCACGCCAACATCTGCCTTGGCAAGAGCCGGGGCGTCGTTGATACCGTCGCCGGCCATACCGACGACGCGGCCTTCGCGCTGCAGACGATCCACGAGCGCGAGCTTGTCGGCGGGTTTGACCTCGCCATGGACTTCGTCAATGCCCAATTCCCTTGCCACGGACTGCGCGGTGGTCAGGCCATCGCCTGAGGCCATGACCACCCGCATGCCGGCGTCATGGAGGCTTTGGACGGCCTCGGGCGTGCTCGGTTTGATGGGGTCGGACACGGCTACGATGCCGAGTACGCGCCCCTCGCGAGCCAAGAACATCACGCTGCTACCTCGCGCGCGCAGCTCTTCTGCCGAATCGCGCAGGGGCGACACGTCCACGCGATCCTGCTCCATGAGCGCCGTGTTACCGAGCGCGAGCCTCTGGCCCTCGACGACCCCCCTGACCCCGATGCCCGTGGAGGACTCGAAGTCCACGGCCTGCGCGAGGATGAGCTTGCGGGTGCGGGCTGCGTTGACGATGGCCTGGGCGAGCGGATGTTCGCTGCTCTGGTCAAGGCTGGCAGCCAGTCGCAAAACTTCCTCTTCTGTCACGCCGGGCACGGCTATAGCCCTGTCGAAGGCGGGGTTGCCCTCGGTCAGGGTTCCGGTCTTGTCGACGATCATGGTGTCGACGCGCCGGAAGTTCTCGATCGCGGAGGCATCGCGAAACAGGATGCCTTGGGTCGCTGCGTTGCCGGTGGCGACCATGATCGACATGGGCGTGGCCAGCCCGAGCGCGCAAGGGCAGGCAATGATGAGGACCGAAACGGCATTGATCAGGCCGAACTGCCAGCCTTGCTCCCCACCGAACAGGCCCCAGCCGAAGAACGCCAGCACTGCGATGCCGATCACGACCAGCACGAAGTAGCCGGCAACCTGGTCGGCCATGCGCTGCATCGGGGCCTTGGAGCGCTGTGCTTGGGCGACCATCTGCACGATCTGAGACAACATAGTCTGCGATCCCACCCGCTCGGACTGCATTACGAGTGCGCCAGTCGTGTTGATGGTCGCGCCGATGAGTTTGTCGCCCGGCCGTTTAGTCACGGGCAACGGCTCGCCGGTGAGCATGGCCTCATCAATGGCACTGCTGCCTTCCAGGACAACGCCGTCCACGGGAACTTTCTCGCCGGGCCGAACACGCAGCCGGTCACCGACATGCACATGCGTCAGCGGAACGTCCGACTCGCTGCCGTCTGCCTCAATACGTCGTGCCGTCTTCGGGGCCAGCCCGAGGAGTGACTTGATGGCAGCGGAAGTCTGCGACCGCGCCTTCAGCTCTAGCATTTGCCCCAGCAGCGTCAGTGAAATGATGACGACGGCCGCCTCAAAGTAAACGGCGACCCGTCCGTGAGCTGTAAAGCTGGGTGGAAAGAGCTCGGGCGCTACCGTGGCGACCACGCTGTATACAAACGCCGCCCCGGTGCCAATGCCGATCAAGGTCCACATGTTTGGACTGCGATGGATCAGCGATTGCCCGCATCGAGCGAAGAAAGGCCAGCCGGCCCACAGGACCACCGGCAACGACAGCACGAACTCCAGCCAGCTCTGCTGGGTGGGGTCCATGATCCCCAAGCGGTGCCCCACCATAGCCAGCGTCGTGATCACTACGGTCAAGGGCAAGGTCCACCAGAAGCGGCGAGAGAAGTCCCGCAGTTCCGGGTTGTCGTCGTCGGCCGTTGCCTCCGGGATCAGCGGCTCCAGGGTCATCCCGCACTTAGGGCAGCTACCGGGGTGATCCTGTCGGATCTCGGGGTGCATCGGACAGGTGTAAATCGTGCCCGATGGCGCGGCTGCATCGGCACCGAATGCTGCCGCCGCTGCCGTAGGCCGCAAGGGGGTAGCCGGACCGGGTGGGTGATGGGCATATCCAGATGTCGGAACTTGCTGTAACCCGCCATGGGCATGTATGCGGCAATGGCCTTCATGGTCGTGATGTCCTGCGGCGGTCGCCGCAGTGCCCTCGCCCTGCACCAGCACAAGACGCATGCCGCACTTGGGGCAGTTGCCCGGGTGATCTTGGCGGACTTCCGCATGCATCGGACAGGTGTACAGCGTCGTGCCCCTGGCCCCCAGCGGCGCGGCAGATGACGAGAAGTGCTCGTCGTGATGACGATGGTCCATCATGTTCTCCGATCTATCCGGTCTAAACGCCTGTTCAGCCCAGCCAGCGCGAATAGAGCGGCAGCTGGCGGGTTATAGGGGCGTTCGGCCCTGGAGCCTGCCATCAGGCTCTAGGGCTTCGGCTTTAACTCGGTGATCGTGAGCTTGCCTTGATCACTGCGTACCGTGAACAGCACGTTGTCGCCCGGCTTAAAGTTCTCAAGCATGCCGACCCGCTCCACCGTAAACACCATGGTCATCGGTGGCATATCTACCGACTTGATCGGTCCGTGCTTGATCGTGACTCGGCCGCCGCTCTGGTCGATTCGGCGAATCTCGCCTTCCGCGAACGCCGCCGGATCTGTTTGCGCGCTTCCCGACGGCATCGCCTGAGAGGGTTGAGTTGTGATCGAGGTTTGGGCCAAAGACAACTGCGTAGACGCTGCCAGAAGCAGACTGATTAGGTGCTTACGTTTCATGAGAACCTCGCGTGTGGAAGGATTTTTCGGGTGAGTTACCGGTAGGACGCGTAGATGCTTGCTCTACCGACAGGGTCGATCAGAAGAACGTCATACGCATCGCGCCGGCTGCTGTACTGCGGCCCATCCATCCCCGGGGATCCAATGGGCATTCCCGGCACAGCCAGGCCGACAGCTTTGGGGCGTTCTCGAAGCAGGCGCTGGATTTCACGGATCGGTACGTGTCCTTCGATGGCGTACCCACCCACTTGCGCGGTGTGACATGAGCCGTAGCGATCTGGCAGGCCCAGTCTCACCCGCGCGTCGGTGTTGCCTTGCGCGGAGACTTGAACATCGAAGCCGACACCACGCAGTAACTGGATCCAGTCATCACAGCATTCGCACGAGGGGCCCTTCCAAACTCGCACCAAGCTCTTTGGGGCGGCGTGCAGCAACGGGCCTTTGAAGCCAGCCGCGACAAACAGCGTCGTGCCGATGAGTAGCCTGCGAGAGGTATTCATCGCTTCGTCACAAAGATGCTGCCCACCATGCCCGCTTCGTAGTGTCCAGCGATCAGACAAGCGAACTGGAACTTGCCCGGTCGGTTGAACGTCCAGATCAGCTCGCCAGACTGACCGGGTGCGACGTGGGCCATATGAGGCTCGTCATGTTCCATGTTTGGAAACTTCTTCATCATCTCGGCATGTTTGGCGTTCTCCGATTGCGTGCCGATAACGAATTCGTGCATCACTTTGCCTGTGTTGCGCACCACGAAGCGCACGGTCTCGCCTTCGCGGATCTCGATCCGTTCTGGGTTGAAGCGCATGTTGTCGCCCATGGTGACGGTCAGCGTGCGTCGCACGTCTTTTGCGTCACCAGCTATGCCCCAGTCTTGCTGCTCTTTCTTCATGGGCACGGGTTTCGCGCCATGCTGCAGCTCGCCGTGTGCAAGCGCCGCAAATGGAACCGTCGCGATAGCTAGATTGAGTGCGAAGAACGCGCTTCGAAGTTGCTTGTTCATGAATGACTCCAAGAGGTTGGCTAAATCGATGTCGGTGTGTGGCCGGCGCTTAGTGATGACCGGCGTGTCCACCGGGTGGCTTGCGAATTTGCACTTCCACTTGCGCTGTCGGCTTCGCAACAGGCATGGCGCTACGTCCTTCAGACTTAAACCGCGCCGGGTCCGGAAGGCTGCCAGTGAACTCATACGCCACCGTCCCTGGCGGATGCTTGAACCACCCAGGGTCGCTGTAGTCACCTGGTTTCTGATCGCGGCGCACCTTGACCACGCTGAACATGCCACCCATACCCACTGAGCCGAACGGTCCTTGCCCAGTCATCATGGCGGCGGTGTTGTCCGGCAGAGGCATCTCCATCTCGGTCATATCCTTCATGCCGCGCTCACCCATGACCATGTAGTCGGGAATCAGCTTGTTAATCTTGCTGGCAACACCCGTGTGGTCGACGCCAATCATGGTGGGGACGTCGTGCCCCATGGCATTCATGGTGTGGTGGCTCTTGTGGCAGTGAAACGCCCAGTCGCCTTCCTCGTCGGCGAGAAACTCCAACTGGCGCATTTGCCCCACGGCGATGTCTTCGGTGACCTCATAGCGCCGCGTCGACTTGGGTGTCGGACCGCCGTCAGTACCCGTGACCTGAAACTCATGGCCGTGCAGGTGGATCGGGTGGTTGGTCATGGTCAGGTTGCCAACCCGCAAGCGCACCTTATCCATGTGCCGAACGTTCAAGCTGTCGATACCTGGGAAGATGCGGGAGTTCCAGGCCCACAGATTGAAGTCGAGCATGGTCATGATCTTCGGCGTGTAGCTGCCTGGATCGATGTCGTAGCTGGCCAGAAGGAAGCAGAAGTCCCGGTCGACTTCATCAATCAGCGGATTGCGGTTTTTCGGATGGGTGACCCAGAACCCCATCATGCCCATTGCCATCTGTACCATCTCATCGGCGTGGGGGTGATACATGAAGGTGCCTGGCCGGCGTGCCACAAACTCGTAGACAAAGGTCTTGCCCGGCGGGATGCCAGGCTGATTCAAGCCGGTCACGCCGTCCATCCCATTGGGCAGCCGCTGCCCGTGCCAGTGGATGCTGGTCAACTCGCCGAGCTTGTTGGTGACAAAGATGCGGACGCGGTCGCCTTCAACCACTTCGATGGTGGGGCCAGGACTCTGGCCGTTGTAGCCCCACAAGTGCGCCTTGAACCCGGGCGCCATCTCGCGGACAACCGGTTCGGCGACGAGGTGAAATTCCTTGACGCCATTGTTCATACGCCACGGCAGAGTCCAGCCATTCAAGGTCACTACGGGGTTGTAGGGCCGTCCGTTATTGGGCAGCAGCGGTGGCATGGTGTCCGGCTTGGTCTGCAAGACAGGCTCGGGTAAAGCCGCCATTGCCACCTTGCTTACCGAGGTGGCTGCGACAGCGCCGCCAGCGACGCCGAGCCATTTGAAGAAGTTTCGACGTGTATTCATGTGATTGTTTCCATCGGATTCAGTGGGGTGCGGCGTCCGGTGCCGCAGCTACGCCAGCCAGTCCAGCGCCGGCTGCCATCGGCCTGCCGACGATCGTGGCGCGCAGCGCTGCATCTGCCAGCCAGAACTGCTCCTGGGCCTTGATCGCGGCACGTACCGTGGCAATCTGGTCCCGGGAGTCCGCCAAGAGTTCAAACACCCCAATCAGCATGCCGTTGTAGCGAAGCTGGTTTTCTTCGGAAATGATGCGTCTTAGCGGAACGATCTCGTCGCGATAGTGGCGTGCGAGCTCGTAGCTGGTTCGGTAGGCGGAGTACCCCTCGCGCAGGTGCGATCCCGAGTTACGCGCAACACCTTCCAAGCGGTTCATCGCTGCGAGCGTCTGTGCGCTGAATGCCGCTCGTTGCACGTCACCCCAGTCAAATAGAGGTAGGCGTACATCTGCCTCCCAGCCACGCGGCGACGAGCGAGCCCCCGTTGCGCGGTCCGAAACACTGTTGCGACGAAGGCCGAGCTCCACATCCGCTAGGCTCGTCCATCGTCCCAAGCCTTGCTCGCGCGCTGCTACACGTAGTTGCGCTTGCGCTATCTGAAGATCGAGCCTGAGGCGCGTCGCAGCTTGAGCGACTTCAGCGGGCTCGCGTGGGGTGGCTGGCAAGTCAGGCAAACGCTCTGGCAAGACCAGCTTTTGGGCCTGTCCCTCGGTCAACCCCAAGGCGCGGATCAAGGCCTCACGGGTGGCAGTGAGCTCGTGTTGTGCGGTCGCCAGGCCGGCTGCCGCGTCCGCGTAGAAGGTCTGCTGGCGCGCGCGCGTGATGCGATTGAAATTGCCTGCAGCCTGCATGCGCTTGGCTAACTCTGCACTGGCTTGTGCACTGTCATGAACTTGCTGCGCATAGGCCAAGCTCTGCTGGGCTGCGACCGCACGGACCCAGGCCTGGCGCACGGTCGTCACGGACTCCACCACATCTGAGGTCAGGGCCAGTTGCGAAGCTGCAAGCCTCTGCTGCGCGATGGTCGCGCGTTGCGGCAGGGTGATGAGGTCTAGTAGCCCAAAGCTGAGCAGGCGACCGATTTCCAACTCGTCACCCACTGTCATGCGCTCAACTGCAAGCACGGGGTTCGGCAGGCGTCCCGATTGGGCTGCGCGCGCACGTTCAACCCAGCGGTCAGCAAGCATCGCTTGCACCCCTGGGCTATTGACCAAGGCCACCTCGACGGCAGCCTCCTGAGACAGGGGCTGCGCAAGTAGCTGCTCAGCGCGTTGCTTCAGTACGTCTGTTGAGGGGGTATCGCGCGCTAGGGTGAGCATGCCACCGGCGAACTCGCGTACTTGCTCATTGCTCGTAGCGAGCGCGCCGTCGATGTTTGGTGTGGCGCAGGCCACCAGGAGCAGCACAAAAGCAGCCGCGGCTGCCAACCGGATGGGGCGAGAGGTCTCTCTGAGTCGCGTCATCGCTTGGCGCCTCCACCGTGCATCAAGTGGGGAGCCTTCATTGGCTTTTGCGGATCGTCTGTCGACACACCGGGCGTTGAGCGAGGCGCAGTTCCCTCATTGCGCTCTCCATGCGCCTCATGCTTAAGGATGCTTGTACTGGGTGTCGTGCCTTCAGTTGGGTTTTGCGCTGCGGACATCCGCGCATACGCACGCCATCCACCAATGCGATTGACGGCTTCATTGGCTGACCGCCAGTCCAGCAATACGGGGTCAGCAAATCGTTGGTACTGCATGAGTGCCGAGCGGTACTCGATTGCGCTAACAGCCGGGGCGGTTGTCGTCGGGGAGCTTCTCGACGGCATGGTTTGCGCGCCGGTCGCAGCAGCTATGCATATTGCGGGCGTGATGAGCCCGGCTCGGGTCAAAAAAGACGCCATGGTGTCCTCGATAGTGCTGACCCTCCGCGCGAAGGATCAGCGTCAAACAAGCATGTAAGGGGGCCAGGGCGCAGTGCGCCACTCGGCCCTGCATTGCTTACGCTTGTTTGGCTCGAGGTGGCTTTTGCGGGATCGCAATGGCGGCTGAGGCGAAGTCAGTCGCTTCAGCAGGCGGATGTGACTCGGTACGCGGCAGTTGTGGAATGGCTGGCGCGTTGGGCGGGCCAGCAACACCGGCATGGCAGGGTGAACAGCTGCCACATTTGCCGAACGTGGCCTTCGCGGGCTTGTGCTCGCCCGGATCGGTAAGTTGTGCCATCTGGTGAACGTGCACAAAACGACCAACTTCCATCGAACCGGCGGTCGTCTCAGATGTTCTCGCCTCAAAGGCGTGAGTCGACTCGATCGGCAACACACGATGGGTCGTGGGATGCCCTACGCACAGCCCGGTGCCGACGACAGCGAGCGCTCGCAGAGGAATGACCACTGCGAGCAACACTGCAATCCACTGGAAACGACGTAGAAACCGGTTCACACTTGCAAGGTAAAGCTTGCCCCCATGGGAGAGTCAAGAACATCCGCGTTAGTTGCAGACCGCTCGGCCGCCATCTGCATGGTTGTCGACCGATCATGCACTCCCGGTTAGGGACTCGGTACGTCGGATGGCGCATCCGGAGTTGCCACGGAGAACCCAATGCGAACACGGTTTGAATCCAAATCAGCGATCGGTGTCCCACCATGCAGTACGGCAATCGCTTTGACGATCGCAAGGCCCAGTCCCACGTGTGTTTCGGCGTTCGCCTGCTCGCGACTTTGGTCCTGTGGGCCGCGATAGAAGCGGTCGAACAGCCGCGCGGGGTCGACATCCACGGGCCCTTGCACCGTGTTTTCGACAACGAGGCGCGCTACGTTTGCTTGTTGCTCCATGCGAATCACGATTTCACTCTCCGCTGGAGCGAAGCGCACAGCGTTCGCGATGAGATTGTCGATCGCGCGTTGAAGCAAACCGGTATCGCCGTACACCACTGCATCTCCGGCGACGATTAGCTCCACCGTTTTGCTGTCGGCCGCGTCCCTGTGCAGGTCGACAACGGGCAGCACGATCCCTCGTAGGGTCAATCGGCTCGAGGATCGAATGACCTCGCCGCGATCGGCACGGGCCAGCAAGAGCATGTCACTCACGATTCGGCTCAAGCGGCGCCCATCATGAACGACGGATTCCAGGACTTCATTGAGTTCCGCCGTCGTCCGGGGGCGACGCATGGCGACCTCTGCTGCGCCGAGCATGCTTGCTAGCGGCGTTCGCAGTTCATGGGCGACGTTTCCATTGAATCGTTGGAGCTGCTGTAGCGCTTCGTCAACCCCCTCTACAAGGTCGTTGATGACTTTGACGATCGGTTCTAGCTCGATCGGTATGCCTGCACTTGCACCGAGCGCCTTAGGCTTGCGAGCGTCGATGTGTGCAATCTGCTTGGTCAGCAGCGCGACGGGCATAAGTGCGTGCCGAGAAATCCAGCGCACAGAGCCGGCGGCTGCAAGCGCACCCGCAATCCAAATCATCAGCAGTATTCCGGTGATTCGCCTGACGAGCTGGCGATCTTCGCCATCGTCGATCCACATCGAAACCTTCAGCGCGCTGCCTAGTCGTTCGATTGGAAGCTCAAAGGTCGCCTGTGGTACGAGAGCCTGTAGGGCATCGCCTGCCTGGGAGCGGGTGTCTACGAGCGTCACGCCCTTCGGATCGACGATGACTGTTCGAATACTGCGCGGACCGACAGCAAAGTCCTCAACTTTGTGCCCGAGATCCTTGAGGTCAGCCTCGCTGCGAACCTCGCTTGCGAGGTGACGGAGCAAGACCTTTTTCGATTCGAGCTGCTCGCTTCTTCGCTGAGCCAGTGACTCGTTGGTTAGCCAGAGGATGCTCAACGCTGCTGCGGCTAGCAGAGCGGCCGACTGAAAGAACAAGGCAGTTGACAGCCGACGGTTCAGACTGACGGAACTCATTTCGACTCGCGATCCTCGATGACGTATCCAACGCCGCGCACAGTGTGGATCAGACGATTCGATAGGGGGGGATCGACTTTCTCGCGTAGGCGCCTTACTGCAACATCGACGAAGTTCGTATCCGAGTCGAAGTGAATATCCCAGACCAATTCAGCGAGCCGCGTGCGAGACACAACCTCACCCACTTTGCTGAGCAGGGTCACGAGCAGCTTGAACTCCTTGGCGGTCAACTTGAGCTCGTTACCTCCACGGGTAACGCGGTGTGCAGGAAGATTCACAACGAGATCCGCACACGTCAGGACCTGCTCATCCCGGGGCACCTCGCTTTGGCGTCGTGTGATCGCGCGTAGCCGCGCGACAAGCTCCGAGAAAGCGAACGGCTTGACCAGATAGTCGTCGGCACCTGCGGCAAGCCCCTGGACGCGCTGCTCGACTGAGCCTTGGGCGCTCAGGATCAGCACCGGAGTGCGCTTTACGGCTCGGAGCCGTTTCAGTACCTCGATCCCGGCGATCTCCGGCAGCATCACATCGAGGATGACTGCATCGAATTCGAATTCAAGGGCTAGATGCAGTCCATTCGTACCTGTCTGTGCGAATTGCACGTTGTGGCCCTCTTCACTCAGCCCTTGACGCAGGTAACTGAGCACCTTCGGATCATCCTCAACAACCAGCACCTGCATGGGTCCACTCACTCAGGAAGATTCTGACAAAACCGTAATGATCCCGTCCGCGATTTGACGAGTGCCAAGGCCCAAACTGCGAACCACGTTGATACACAACGTGTGCTGAACAGATCGCACAACCCCTCGCTACTTGGAGCCATCATCATGAAGACCTCTTCCATCCTCGGTTCTGTCACGCTCGCTGCTGCGGCACTTCTCCTTCCCGGTATCGCCGCCGCAAGTCAGCCAATTCACCTGAAGAACACCGAACAAGGCTACGTCTTCCACCCGGACCATGCAGCACCTGCAAGCCGTGCTTCGGCTACCGGTCCGAAGGTGGGTGAAGTCACGCAAGACGGCTTCCGCTACGTGGGTGGCGATCAGGCGTGGCAACCTGAGTCGCACCGTCTCGTGCTGCGTAGCGGTCAGTGGGTGCATGCAGACGCCCTGAGCCACACGTCACCGCGCCCCTCGTTGAGCATGTCCGATACCGAGCGCCGGGCCCTGCAAGCGCTTTACACCAACGGCTGATCTCAAGCTGCGCGCTGAATCGCCCCGGCGGATCCACCGCCGGGGCTGTTGCCGTTTGACTCGCGCAACGTTGGTCTGCAGGTCCACAGATTGGCGATATAGGTCTTCTGGGGGTCGTACTTGAAACCCTCCGGTACGCCAATCGTTGCCCGCCGCACCCGACCCGCTGTGGGAACGTCGACGACCGCAAATAGCGAGGTGGTCGCTGCCTCTGGAGCGTTCCGGCAGTCGGGCGTGCCGGGCCGACTGATCTCGCTCGGCGGGAGGATTTCCACAATCCGGACCCGCTTCCAGCCATCGGTCCATGCAAACTGCCCGTCATAAACGGTGCAGCCCGCAAGACCGACCAGCCCGATGCACGTCGCCCAAAGCGCGCGCATCACTTGAGCTCAAACCGCGCGGTGACCGCGGGCTTGCCCGGTAGCGTAACCAGAGCAACTGCACGTGTGCCCTTGGCGATGTTGAACTGGCCTGTCGCTTCCATCCGGTCCGTCATCGGCTTCAGTTCGACCTCTTGCTTCTGACCTGCGGTGAGGAGAGTCAGTTTGGCAGTTGCTTTGCTGACATCGACCGCCTTGCCGTGATCGCGGACATGCAGGCTGACGCGATCGGGTTTGGCGACGAGTTCATAGTCGACGTCCTTGACTTCGGCGACAACACCGCCGTGCTTGGGTGAGTGATCGTGGCCCGATCCCGCAACAACGGCAGGCGAAGTCAGCACAGCGGCTAACGAGAGTGCGGTCATTACGAACGATTGCTTGAAGTTCATGGCAGCTCCTGAAGAAATGCCCGCCCAGTCGGAGCGCGAACTGACGCTTCCATTGGGGGGCTGAATACGGCTTGACCACGGGGCAAGCCAGATGCACCGACCCGGAGTACCACCCCGGGTCGGCATGAATTCGATGCCAGAGATCGTGGACATCGTTGTCAGCACATGCAGACCCCTAGCCATCAGAACGCCTCGCTGCCGGATTGAGCGACGAGCTTTTCCACCGGCTTGCGCCCGTAGAGCCACACCACGGCGGGCGTGAGGAAGGTGTCCAGCAGGGTGGAGCTGATGAGCCCGGAGAAGATCACCACCGCCACGGGGTGCAGGATCTCGGTGCCCGGCTGGTCGGCCTCGAAGAGCAGGGGCGCCAGCGCAAAGGCGGCCACCAGCGCCGTCATGAGCACGGGCGAAAGCCGCTCCAGCGAGCCGCGGATGATCATCTTCCGCGTGAACTGCTCGCCCTCGAAGGCGCACAGGTTCACATAGTGGCTCACCTTCAGGATGCCGTTGCGCACGGCAATACCCGCCAGGGTGATGAAGCCGATCAGCGCGGCAATGGACAGCGGCTGCCCGGAGATCCACAGGCCGATCACCGCGCCCACCAGCGCCAGCGGAATGTTGCCCATGATCATCAGCGCCAAGGTGCTGCTCTGGTAGCGGCTGTAGAGCACCAGAAACACCATGGCGGCCGAGACGAGCGAGAGCAGCGCGATCAGGCGGCTGGCTTCCTCCTGCGCCTGAAACTGGCCGCCCAGGGTGATGAAGTAGCCCTCGGGCAGCTTGAACCGGGCCGTGGTGCTGCGGATGTCTGCCACCACGGCAGACAGTGCGCGGCCCTGCGCGTTGGCGGAGATGACGATGCGCCGCTTGCCGTCGTCACGCCGGATCTCGTTGGGCCCGTCGGACTCCTCCACACTGGCCAGCAGCGCGAGCGGCACGCGCCCGGCTGGGGTGTCGATCATGAGGCGGCGCAGGCCCTCCAGCCCGCGCTCGGACTCCGGCAGGCGCAGCACCAGCGCAAAGCGGCGGTTGCCCTCGACGATCTGCGCCACGCGTTCGCCGTCGATCAGCGTCTGCAGCTCCGCCAGCAGCTTGGCCGGGGCAATGCCGTACTGCGCAGCGCGGTCGTAGTCCACCCGCACCTTAATCTGCGGCGTGAGCACCTGGCGCTCCACGTTGAGGTCCGTGATGCCGGGGATGCCCGCAAGCTGCTGGCGCAGCGCCTCGGCCTGGCCGCGCAGGGTGTCGAGGTCTTCGCCAAAGATCTTGATGGCGATCTGCGCGTTCACGCCCGACAGCATGTGGTCGATGCGATGCCCCAGCGGCGCGCCGATGCTGATGTTGGCCGGCAGCACGGCGAGCTTCTCGCGGATCTCGGCCGTCACGGCCTCGGGCGCGCGCGCGCTGGGCTTGAGGCGGATGTCCAGCTCGCTCACGTGCACGCCCTCGGCATGTTCATCCAGCTCGGCGCGGCCGGAGCGCCGGCCCACGTACTCCACCTCAGGCACCGTGAGCAGCATGCGCTCGGCCTGCCGGGCAATGCGGGTGGACTCCGCCAGCGTGGTGCCCGGCATGAGCCGGATGCCCACCAGCAGCGTGCCCTCATTGAAGGGCGGCAGGAAGGTGCGCGCAAAGAAGGGCACGGAGGCCGCGGCGATCAGCACGGCCACGGCGCCGCTGAGCAGCAGCTGCTTGGGGTGGTCCAGCACCCAGTCCAGCGCGCGCGCGTAGCGGGCCTTCAGCCACAGCAGCAGCCTGGGGTCGCCATGCTCCAGGCCCTTCATCTTGGGCAGCAGGTAGTAGGCCATGACGGGCGTGACCGTGACGGACACCAGCATCGACGCCAGGATGGACGTGATGTAGGCGATGCCCAGCGGAATGAACAGGCGCCCTTCCAGACCCGGCAGCAGGAACAACGGCACAAACACCAGCACGATGATGATGGTGGCGTACACGATGGCCGAGCGCACCTCCAGCGTGGCCTTGGCAATGATCTCCAGAGAATTGAGCGGGTTCGGGCGCGCGCCCGGCGCATGCTGCGCGCGGTCCAGCTTCAAGCGGCGCAGCACGTTCTCCACACCCACCACGGCGTCATCCACCAGCTCGCCAATGGCAATGGCCAGGCCGCCGAGCGTCATGGTGTTGATGGACAGGCCGAAGTAGCCGAACACCAGCGCCGTGACCACGATCGACAGCGGAATGGCCGAAAGCGAGATGATGGTGGTGCGCACATTGGCCAGGAACAGGTACAGGATCAGCGCCACCAGCATGGAAGCGAAGATCAGCTTGCCGTTGAGGTTGCCGATCGAGGCTTCGATGAAGCTCGCCTGGCGCATGGTGGTGCGCGGCTGTTCGATGCCCGGCGGCAGGGTGCGCGCCAGTTCGCTGAACGCGGCTTCCACCTGCTGCGTCAGGCGCACGGTGTCGGCGCCCGGCTGCTTCTGCAGGCCCAGGATCACGGCGGGCTGGCCGTTGAAGCCGGCGTCGCCGCGGCGGATGGCCGGCGCAAAGGTCACCTGCGCCACCTGCGTGAGCAGTACCGGCTGGCCGCGCACAAAGCCCACGGGCAGGCGCTGCAGATCTTCCAGGCGCGTGGTGCGGCCGATGTTGCGGATCAGATATTCGCGGCCGTTCAGCTCCAGAAAGCCGCCGGACGAGTTGGACGAGAAGCCCCGCACCGCGCCCTCGATGGCTTCGAGCGTGATGCCCAGTTGCGCCATGCGCGCGGTGTCCGGCTGCACCTGGAACTGACGCACCTCGCCGCCGATGGGGATCACCTGCGCAATGCCGGGGATGGTGAGCAGGCGCGGCCGCAGCACAAAGTCTGCGTACTCGCGCACCGCCATCGGGCTGACCTTGGCGGGGTCCAGCGGAATGGCCACGAGCATGATCTCGCCCATGATGGAGGAGATCGGCCCCATGGTGGGCGCCGCGCCCTCGGGCATCTGCTCGCGCACGAGCGACAGGCGCTCGGCCACGTTCTGCCGGGCGCGGTAGATGTCCGTGCCGAAGCCGAACTGCACATACACGAAGGACAGACCCACGCCGGACACCGAGCGCACACTGGTGACGCCGGGCATGCCGTTCATGGTGGTTTCGATCGGGAAGGTGATCAGCTGCTCGACCTCTTCCGGGGCCATGCCGCCGGCCTCGGTCATGATGGAGACGGTGGGCCGATCCAGATCAGGGAACACGTCGACCGGCGTGCGCACGAGCGTCATGCCGCCGAAGACGACCATCGCCAAGGCGACGGCGAGCACGATCAGCCGGTTGTTCAGGCTGATGCGCAGGAGTGCGTTGAACATCGTTGCGGCTCCTGGCTCAGCGCACTTGGTTCACAAGCGCCGCGCCCTGCACCACCACGCGCTGGCCCGGCTTCAGGCCGTCGGTAATTACCACCGTGGCGCCGTCCACCGCCTGCGCGCGTACCGGCGTGGGCACAAAGCGCTCTGCCGCCTCATGCACCCAGACGATCTCCAGATTGGCCGGGTTGCGCACCACGGCTGCGGCCGGCAGCACCATGCCCTTGACGCGCTCGCGCGTGGCGGCAAACACCTTGACGGGCATGCCGAGCGCCAGCGGAGCTTCGGCGCTATTGACCACCGCAAACTGCACCGGCAGCGCGCCGTCGCGCAGGCTGCGCCCGGCGCCCAGGGGCCGCAGATCGATCTTGCGGCCCCCCACCACCGCGGCCGCGCCGCTGATGGCCTGGGCCGCTGCGGCGTCGAAGGCCAGCGCCTCCACGCGCAGGCGGGCGGGGTCGATGATCTCGAACAGCAGCTCGCGTACGTCCACGATCTGGCCCACCACGGCGTGGCTGCTGGCAATCACGCCGGACACCGGCGCCACCAGCGCCTCGCGCCCGGTGAGCGAGCCCTCCACGGCGCGGCTGCGCTCGGTGAGGCCCTTCAGCTCGGCGCGGGCGGCGTCGATGTCTTTCTGCGGCACGGAGCCTTCCAGCTGCTCAAGCCGCGCCACGCGCTGGCGCGCCAGTTCCAGCGCACTGCGCAGCTCGGCGCTGCTGGCGGCCTGGTTGGCGCGGTCAAACGCGCCGCTGGCCGGCCGGATATAGGCCAGCACCTGCCCGGCAGCCACTCGCGCACCGAGCGCCGGCAAGCCGTTCGGGCCGGGCTCGATGCGGCCGGCCTGCGCGGCCTGCACGCGGCCCCCGGCGCCAGGGTCCATGACGACCTGGCCCATCAGCTCCATGCTGCGCGGCGCGTCACCGGCTTCGACGATCTGCGTGCGGATCTGCAGCTGCCGCTGCGAGGGCTTGGGCAGGAACACGCTGCCGTCCGGCGCGCGGGCGGGGCCGTCACCGGTGCTGGCTTGCGGCGCATCGCCGTGGTCATGGCCGGGGCCGGCTTGGGCGGGCCCACCGGCCGCCAGGCTGGTGAGGGCGGCGAGGGAGAAAAGCATCTGGCTCAGCGCGCGTCGCATGCGGCGTGCTTCGAAGATAGGCATACGAACTTTCAAGATGTTGGGAGACGACTGCTTGTGCATCACGCAGCTCCGATCCGACGGCGTCGAAGGAGCAGAGCGGCCGCGATTGCGAGGATCACGGCTGCAGCGATACCGCTGTAGAGCATCCAGGCGCGCGGATTCGAGGCGCTGTGGTCATGGTCGGCATGCGGGTCGGGCAGGCTCAGATTGCTCGCGAGCAAATCCATGTCTACGCCCGAGGTGATCGTGAAGCTCAGGGCTAATTCGGCTGGCGCCTTGACGCCATTGAGCGGGATGACATAGGTCCCATCCGCCGCACCCGCAGCGATGCCTTTGGAACCGTTCAACTCGTATTCGACTTTGGCGTTGGTCACCGGCTCGTTGGTGGTGTAGCGATCAACGTAGAGCGTGATTGTTTGGTTCTTGGCAATGCCGACGATCTCGAACAAGTCCGAATGCGCAGCAAAGCGTGGGCTGGCAGTGCCCGCTGTGGTCGGGGTCTCCTCGCCGTGGTCGTGTCCGGGGCCTGCGAGGGCCGGCTGCGGCCACCCGCTGACTGCCAAGGCGATCCCCGCCACTACAGCAAAAGCGGAGGCAAGGGCTGAGGTCTTGTGTTTCACGGCAAAAGTCCAAGAGATTGATTGAGTTCAGACTGCGCCCGAGCCAGCTGGGCTCGTGCTTGAAGGAGGCTGCGTTGCGCTTCGAAGAGGTCGGACGCCGCGCGAAGGCGCGTGGTGATGTCGATTTCCCCGAGCCGATAGGCGCGGTCCAGCAAGACGCTCGTGTCGCGATGCAGCGCAACTCGCAGCTCGGCCGCCAAAAGAGTGCTACGCGCGCGATCGAGCGCGGCTCTGGCGACACGTTCCTGTGCTTGCAAGCGCGCAGAGAGCAAAGGCAAGGTCGCTTCGGCTTCGAGCGCCTGCGCCCTCGCGGTCTCGGCCTGCGCAAGACTCGTCGGACCCGAGGACAGGGGTACCGAGACGCCGAGCCGCAAGGTGTTCTTCTGTGCCTCCCCGAATGAACCGCGTTCTCTGATCACACCAAGGCTCACGCTCGGATTGGCGCGCGCCGAAGCTGCGGCCAGACGCAGCTTGGCCTGTGCAGCCGCTTGCGTCAGCCGAGCAGCGGCCAGCTCAGGGTGCTCGTCTTGCGCACCGCGCGCGGCGGGTTGCTCCGGCAAGGGCTCTCCGGTGGCCAGCTGCAACAAGAGTGCATCGGGAACGCCGGTGAGCACTCGCAGCTCAGCAACCTGAGCGTCCAGTGCTTGCTCGGCTTCTGTCTGCGCAGCTTGTGCGAGCTGTACCAGCGCTTGGGCTTGATTCGAATCTGTTCGAGCAATCTCGCCAGCCTTCAGGCGTCGCTGAACGTCGGCTGCAAGTTGCTGAGCATCAGCCATGCGTCTGCGTTCAAGTGCGAGCGTGTTGGCCGCCAGAACGAGCCCCCACCAGCGTTGACGGATTTCATTCGCAAGCTTCAAACGATCAAGTTGAATCGCTAGCTCGGCGAGCTGTGCGTCGGCCTCACCCAGTTGCATCGTGGCGCGACGCTGCCCAGGCAACCACAGCGGAACCGCGAGCTCGACTTCAACCTCGCGCTGCCCCTCGTTGCGCGTGGGTTGATCCGTACGATGCGCCACGGCGACTGAGGCCGGTTCAGGGGTTAGGCGTGCGGCGCTGTCGCGTTGAGCTTGCGCGGCAGCGCGCCGCGCGGCCTGAGCGCTTGCCGCGGGCGCCCGCTCCCAAGCTGCTTCAAACAGCCGTGTTAGTGGCGTGGCACCTTGTGATGGCCCCGCGCCGTCTGACGACACCGACACGGAAATCGTCTGCGCGCGCGTCGAGGCGAAGGACGAAGCGCCGACCAGAAAAGCGGCGACCGCGCACGGCGCGAAGCGTTGCGCCCATGCAACTTTGGAAAACATGAATCACTCCGAGAAAGACCAGTCAAATGGGTCAATCCCGGCGGGTGGCGTCGTACCGACGAGTGTCGGTGTGCGAGGACGTGAGTTGGAGGCCGCCCGCCGGTTAGGCAGGCCGCATCCAATTAGGCCGGTCGATCTCGTCGGAGGTCGCGTCGATCAGCGCGCTGAGTGGCGCCGATGGCGTCGGCAGGGTGCCGCTCGTGACCAGCGCGATATGGGTTGCTGCGAGAGCCGGCGCATGCAACGCGTGGCAATGCATCTCGTTGCACCCGTCCTGCGTCGGCTCACCCGCGTCGCTCGAGTCGAGCAGCTTCGGATTTTTGGCCGACTTCGCGTGCTGAGCGTGATGTTCGTTGGCAGGGTCGCACACGTGTGCTGCCGCCCATGCGGACTGCACGGCGAACAGACAAATGAGGAAACCAATCAACCAACGAGCCATAACGGAAGTGTACGACGCCGAGTGTTACACCGGATGCGGGGGTGGGGTTTTCGACAGGTCCGCGCTAGGGAGTCCGATCAGCGCGCAGCAGTTCTGCGAGGTCCGGATCAATCGGCATTGATGCAAAAGCGCTGACCCGACCCGTCCCCGGATTCCCCGGGGGTATACGGCCTGTGAGGTGGCCGATCGGTAGGAGCACAATCCTGAATCCTTGTGCCAGGCATTCTTGGATGTCGCGTTTTCGCCAAGCGATGATCAGCATCAAGACATGCACACGCAGGTGACGAAGCACGCGAGTTTGTCCGAGCACATGGGCTCGTTCGAGCCGGCTTAAACCGTAGTCATAGTCACCGCTATTGATTGCATCGGCAGCCTCACGAATCGTGTTCTCGAAGGCCTCGCCAAGCGGCGTTTGCTTGGCCATGCTCATGGTTTCCCCTTGAACCGGAGAAGACGCAGCCCGTTGAACACCACCAGCAGGCTCGCGCCCATGTCGGCAAACACGGCCATCCACATGGTGGCGCTACCGAACACTGCAAGCACCAGGAAAATCGCCTTTAGCCCAAGCGCCAGGCTGATGTTTTGCACCAATACTGCATGTGCGCGCTTGGACAACTGAATGGTCTCCGGCACACGCCGCAGGTCATCGTTCATGACGACCACATCTGCCGCTTCCATGGCGGTGTGCGTTCCGGCGCCGCCCATCGCAAAACCGATGTCTGCCTTCGCCAGCGCTGGAGCGTCATTGATGCCATCGCCCGTCATTGCCGTCATGCCCCGCGAGGCCTGCAACTGCTCGATGGCTGCCAGCTTCTCATCGGGCAGCAGTGGCCCGCGGATTTCATCGATACCGGCTAGCTGGCCGATCGCTCGTGCAGTGGTGGCGTTATCTCCTGTCAGCATCACTGGGGTTACGCCCAGGGCCAACAGGTCCTGAACTGCCTGTCGCGACGTGGGCTTAATGCGATCCGCCACTGCAACCACTGCCAGCACTTCGCGCTCGCTCGCCAGCAGGGTGACGGTTCGCCCCTGCTTCTCGTGCTCGGCCAGGCGGGCCTCGAGGTCGGCGTTGCATAGACCTTTCTCTTCGACCCAGCGGTGATTGGCCAGCGTCAATCGCTCCCCCCCCACCAAGCCGCTGACGCCTCGACCTGGCAGCGCTACGAAGTCCTCGACCGGCGACTCGTCCAGCCGTCCGCCTGATGCGAGCCCCACTGCGATGGCCTTGGACACCGGGTGGTCGGACCGCGCTGCGAGACTGAGCGCCAAGCTACGCACAGCCGCCTCAGATCGCACCGCAGCGATGACGTCGAACGCGACGAGTGCTGGCTTGCCCTCCGTCAGGGTCCCTGTCTTGTCGAGCGCAACCACGCGAAGCTTGCGTGCTTCTTCGAGGTATACGCCCCCCTTGATCAAGATGCCCCGTCGTGCCGCTGCCGCCAGCCCGCTTACGACGGTGACCGGCGTGGAGATCACGAGTGCGCAGGGACACGCAATCACCAGCAGCACTAGCGCCTTGTAAACAGCCTGGGTCCAGGTCCAGTCCATCAGCCAAGGGGTGAGCAATGCGACCAGGACGGCCAGCACGAAGACGGCGGGCGTGTAGATCGCCGCGAATCGGTCTACGAATCGTTGCGTCGGTGCGCGACTGCTCTGGGCATGTTCTACGGCCTGGATGATGCGAGCGAGCAAAGTGTCGCCCGCTGGCGCCGTGGTGCGAATCTGCAACTCCGACGCTGCATTCACTGTGCCCGCGAAGACATCGTCGCCAGGCGACTTGTCGACCGGAATGCTCTCACCGGTCACGGCCGACTGATCCACGGCACCGGTACCCGCCGACACCACGCCGTCGAGCGCAAACCGCTCGCCGGGCCGTACACGGACGATGCTGTTCATCGGGATCGCCTTGGCCAACACGCGCTGCCAACTGCCGTCGGCCTGTCGCACATCGGCTTCTTCCGGTGCCAGAGCCAGCAGGCTGCGGATCGCGTTTCGGGCGCGGTCGACTGCGCGCGCCTCGATCAACTCCGCAATCGCGTACAGCGCCATCACCATCGCGGCCTCCGGCCACTGGCCGATCAGGAATGCTCCGGTGACCGCCACTGTCATCAGGGCGTTGATGTTCAACCGACCCGCGCGCAGTGCCGCGAAGCCCTTGCGGTAGGTGCCAAACCCAGCCAGGACGATGGCGATGGCCGCCAAAGCCATCTTCGCGATGTCCCAAGGCAGCGTGGACGGCGCGAAGAACGACAGCCCCTCTGCACCGATCGCAAAGACAAGCGCCAGGATGAGGCGTGGCAGACCCTCACCCAGCCAAGACCCCGACTGCTGGAGGCCCCGCTGTTCACTGCCGTGCTCCTGGTCCGACGACAAGGCCTCCGTCGTACCGTCAGCGGTGGGCTGCGCGGCCATGACCTCTGGCTCGTAGCCAGCCTTGCGTATGGCTGCAACGGCCTGATCGATCCGTGCACCTTGCGCGTTGAGCGTCAGGGTTCTTCGCCCCAGGTCGAAGCGCAGGTTGTCCAGATCACCGAAGGGCTCCAGCGCCCGTCGGATTTCGGACTCTTCGCTTGCGCAGTCCATATTCGCTATGCGCAGCGTGACGGCATCCTGCAGTCCTGATGCGGCGGGTCGTTCGTCGGTGGACAAATCACCGCAGTAGTCAGCGCAGTTTCCGGATACCGGCTTGATCGGGTTCAGTTGGTTCATGGCGCCATTCAAAACCCTACACTTACTACAGAGTCAAGCGCCTGCTGACGCCCGTGTCCGGAGTAGCTTGGTCGGGAGTAGCACGCCGGCGTGTGCTTGAGATCGAGATCAGTATGGTCAGAGAGTTCCGGTGCTTTCGCGGTGCGCGTCCTGGAACGATATGGCAAACCCTTAAGTAGATGTGGAGTTAAGTGATCTCCAAGCCAAATGAAGACATGATGAAGATTGGACAGCTCGCGAGCGCAACAGATACGGCCGTAGAAACAATCCGGTTCTACGAAGCCCAAGGCTTGTTGCCCCGTCCGCACCGAGCGGAAAACAACTACCGGGTGTATGAGGACGCCCATGTGGAGCGCCTGGCATTTATTCGCCAGTGCAGGGCGCTCGGGATGTCGCTTAATGAAATCGGCAAGTTGATTCAGTTCCGAGAGCAGCCTGCCCAAGACTGCCACCCGGTGGACGCGATTGTTGAGGAGCACATCGCGCACGTGGGCCAAAGGATCCGCGAGTTGCGATCACTCGAACGCGAGCTCAAAGCGATCCGTGCACTATGCCGAGGGCCTGAATCCGTTCATGGATGCGGCATTTTGTTGGAGCTAGACGCCAAAAGCGCCAGCAAATCGGGTGCGCGCCGTCGCGCGATCGACGGCATTCACGCGAAGCACGATTGAACAGAGGGCAGATGTCGAGTTGGCATGCACCCGATCTGCTGGCGATCTCGCACAAGCGTCGCGCCTCTGAGCTTCGCGCGTGCCTCTCTCAAGTCGATCACGTGAGGTTCAAAGTGCCAAGCTCCACCCCGGAAAGCCTGCCCAGTTCTGTCGAAGATCTCATCGAGATCATCGGCGGCAGCGGCTTCAACGAAAAGATTCAACTTGAACGTGCCGGCATCACCCTAGGTTCAATCAAGCAGCTGGCTGACCTGCTCGGTTGGACGCTAGCCGACACGCTAGAGGCGATTGGTAGTCCTGCCACGCTACGGTTTTCTCGAAACGGCGTGCGCGTAACGGGCCTGCCATGCATGCGCTGCGTTGAGTTGATTCGCACCGTGCTGCTGGTACGCGCGCTGTACCGCGACACTGCCTCCAACGAATTCGCTCCTGATCGGTGGCTGGGGCGGTGGCTGGCGTCCCCGGCGCTCGCCTTCGCACGGCAGCGGCCCGTGGACTGGCTCGATACACCCACGGGTGCTGAATACGTGCGCCACGTGATTCAAGCCATTGGCGCCGGTGCCTATCTGTAGGAGGTACAGCACTGTGTAGCACGGCGGCGCGCGGACTCTGCGTACCGCACTCGGTCCACCGATCCTGGGCGGTGTTTGGGCTGCCTCGCTGACGCGCACTCGATCTGCGTTTTGCGTACTGGGTGCGCGTGGCCGCTTGCCAATGGCCGGGTAGACCTGGCTTACACGAGATAATCTTGGATTATCTGTTCTTAGATTTTGGCGCTTCGGCCTAGAGGGTGGACCTCAAAATAGTATGTAATATCGTATTACGTAATACAGTACGAAATAAGAGGAGTCCGACATGGCACGTGGCGGCATCTACAAGTCAGAAGTACTTCGAGCTCGCAACAACCTGTTGGCGCAGGGGAAGTACCCCTCGATCGATGCGATTCGCATCGAACTGGGCAACACAGGCTCCAAATCGACGATTCAGCGCTATATGAGGGAGATCGACGAGGACGAGTCTCCAGGCGCCAGGCCGGCACCGTCCTTAAGCGAGGAGCTGCAAAGCCTGCTTGCCCCCTTGGCTGAGCGCTTGCGAATCGAGGCGCAGGAAGAGTTGGCGCGGCTCAAATCGCAACATGCAGAAGTGGCAGCTGCCGCAGAGAGCGCCGCCGCAAGTCTGCGCGCAGAGATCCAATCCCTGAGCGAGGCGCTCGCAGCCGCACGACAGCAGACCGCCGAAGCACAGGAGCGCTACGAAGACGCATCGAAACGTCTGAGTGCTGTGTCAGCCGAGCGTGCGCAGGCCCAGCAACTCGCAGCCGACCTGCAGATCCAGCTGCGTGCAGAGGCTGAGCATCGCAGTTCGGTCGAAACCAAGTATGCAGACGCCCGGCGGTCACTTGAGCACTTCCGTGAAGCGGCCAAGGAGCAGCGACAGCGCGAGGCTCAGGCCCACGAAAACCAAGTCCAATTCCTACAACAAGACATTCATGGGTTGCGAACGGCGTTGGCGCAGGCCCGAGAGCAGCTTTCAGTTGCAACGGAGACACTCACGCAAAAGGCGCTCGCCCTGGAGGCGACACAGCGGGATCTGCTTCACGCGAAAGAGAAGGGCTCGGAGGTCGCCGATATTGCGGTGCGCCTGGCAGACGTCACCGCACAACGCGACACGCTCAAAACGCGACTTGCGGCAGAGGAGTCGCAGGTCCACATCCTTCGCGATGAAGCCGACGCCTTGCGCCGCGCTGTCGACCAACTCACCGAAAGACTTCGCGCGCTCGATCTGGAGCAGGCTGCGGTGCAAGGCGCGCGTGAAGCGCGAACCCAGCTTGAGCTGCAGATCGATGCCACGGTGAAGGCGCAGTTGGACGCGCTGCTAGCCAGCGCAGGGCGTCTAGCGCGGCCCGGCGCAGAGTCTGTGCTTCCGACACGAAGTCGTCGCGCCACGTCCAAAAAGCCGGCTTAGCGGTGGACGCGTTCAGGGCGCCTAGGGGACCACGTCACGCTCAAGCTAGTTGCTATGGATGCACATTTCAATGACTTCCGCAAAACCCTACAAAGTTGATGCGAACGCTTAGGGCGGGCAGTGCCGGAATCCCGATACGGGAGTGCCGCAAATCGCTACCGCCAAAATCGACATCAAAAGTACGGGAACCCTGAGACGCGGCGCATCAAGTTCTTCCGGCCTGACGCCTGCGAGCACAGCGTCACACGCGTCACACGCGTCACGGCGGGCTCGCGCTACGTGCTCAGCATCGGATGGGTTCGCAAAGGCTCGCGCAGGACTAGAGACTGAAGCTGATCAGCGCCGCCTGCGTTGGCATACACACAGAGCCCATCAGGCACGCGCGCCTTTGTTACCCAAGTTGGGTGGGCACGGCCGCACAAATGCCACTGAAGCCGAACTCATACTTGGCACTTCGACGGGCCGGACGCTAGGCTCTACGCCACATGCTGGCGAGTTCCGCTGGCGCGTGCAACTTCTGAAGCAGATTCGATGCAAGCATTCCAAGGCACCACGCGCCCGTGCTCTCGATTCAGTTGGCCTCGGCAGTTATTGCGCCGTACCGGCGCACTCGGTGCCCGGCTATTGATCACGGTCGTGCTTGGGCTGCCGTGGGTTATGTCGCACGCACTTGAAAAGGCGCCCGACTCCCGCGCGACTGGATCCGCGGGGCCTGGGGCCCAGCCCGCCGAGTTGCGCATCCTCAACCGCGACATTGTGACCCTGCGCGCGGTGCTCGCCGGCGTCCCTCCGGAGAAGCGAGTTGAGATGGCACTTGACCGGATCCGGCAACTGCCCGACCCGGCGATGTCGCAACCCTTGCGCGCCCTGCCCTTTAGCTTCCAGCAGCTCACAGGTGTCCAGTTCATGCTGGGCAACTTCAATCTGTTTGCGATCGTTGAAGCTGATGTCGACCCGGAGACCGGCCAAACGCTTGATTCAATGACCAAGCAGACGCTGGAGCGGCTGGAACAAGCACGCAAGGCGTGGCACGATAGCCGCGACGGTCCAATGCTGTGGATCGGCTTGCTGCAGGCCCTAGGAGCCACCGTTGCTTTCGCAGCGCTTGTCTACGCCGCCTTCTCAGCGAGCCGGCGCGGCGTCAGAAAGCTCGAGGAGCTTCGCGACCGGCTTTCGAAGCGGCCGCAAGGCGTCGATTGGCGTGAGCTCGCTGTCCGGCTCGCGATTGGCACGACGCAGATCTTCCTGTGGCTGGTCCTCGTCACCTTGACCTACACGTGGCTGCGCTTCGCGCTGGGTGCATTCGTGGCGACCCAGCCATTGGCGGACCAGCTCGATGGATGGCTGTCAGAGAAGGTCATCTGGGTTGCCCAGGGCGCTGTCGAAGGCGCGCCAAGTGTCGCCACAGTGCTGATCGTTCTTGTCTTGACCCGCGCTGTCGCTGACGTGCTCGGCTACTTTTTCTCGGCCGTGCAGCAGGGCCGTCTGAAGCTGCCCTTCATGCATCCGGAAACCACATCGGCAACGCGCCGCATCGTGACGGTTCTTGTGTGGGGGCTCGGCGTCGCGATTGCCTATCCCTACCTTCCGGGAGCAAGCAGCGAGGCGTTCAAGGGGATCTCGGTGCTGTTCGGCGCAATGCTGACACTCGGATCCTCGGGGCTCGTCAACCAGGCCATGAGCGGGCTTGTCCTGGTCTATTCGCGTGCCCTGCGCAAGGGCGACTTCATCGAGGTCAATGGCATGCAGGGCGTGGTGACCGACGTGTCATCGCTCGCAATCAAGATGATCAGCATCCGCAATGAGGAGATCACAATTCCCCATGCGGTGCTCGTCGCCAACCCGATCCACAACTACTCCAAGCTGTCTCAAACGCACGGCACCCTGCTGACGGCCAAGGTGACGATCGGCTATGACGCGCCCTGGCGGCAGGTCCATGCGATGCTTGAAGAAGCGGCTCGGCGCACACCCAAGGTCCTGCAGACGCCGGCACCCTATGTATATCAGCGCGCCCTATCGGACTTCTATGTCGAGTACGAGATCTTCGTAGGTATCGATGTCGCGATGCAGCGCGTGCCCATTCAGTCCGCCCTGCACGCCAACATTCAGGACGTATTCAACGAAAACGGCGTACAGATCATGTCGCCGCACTTCCTCGGGCAGCCGGAACGCACGGTCGTGGTTCCCAAGGAGGACTGGTACAAGGCGCCTGCACAAGCACGGAGCGACTGACAGGCGCCCACCCGGGGATCCAGACCAAGACAACGCAGGGAGGACTTCATGGATACAGCGCTGATCCTGCTGCAGGGTCTGATGGTGATCGGGCTGATCGCCGTCGGGGTCCACTACAAAGGCATGGCCATCGGCCTGTTTGGTGCCGTGGGTGTCCTGCTTTTTGTCTTGCTGTTCAAGATCGCGCCGGGCAGCGTGCCGGTCAACGCGATGCTGATCATCATGGCGGTCGTGACGGCGGCCGGTGCCATGCAACTGGCCGGAGGCATCGACTATCTGGTCATGCTCGCACAGAGGGTGATACGCCGGTTCCCGCGCCAGATCACCTACGTGGCCCCGCTGACGACCTACGGCTTCTGCGTCGGCGCAGGTACCGGCAACATCTACTACTCGTTGATGCCGGTCATCTACGAGGTGTCTTACGCCAACAAGGTGCGGCCGGAGCGCCCTCTTGCCCTGTCCGCCACTGCGGGCCAGCTCGCAATCACCTCCAGCCCGGTGTCTGCGGCAACGGCAGCCATGGTCGGGCTGATGGCACCTCTCGGGTTCAAGATCACGGACATTCTGGCCATCACCGTCCCGGCGTCGATCCTGGCAATCCTCGTCGCGGCATTTGTCATGAGCCGGCGGGGCAAGGAGCTCGAAGAAGACCCCGAGTACCTGGCCCGCCTTGCTGCGGGCGAGATTGCGCCCCCAGGTGCCGACGCGCAGACCAAGACCGTCACGGCCGAGGGCAAGCGCTCGGCGCTGATTTTCCTTGCGGGCGTGGTCTTCATCGTCTGTGCCGGCATATTCGAGGCACTGCGCCCCATGGTGATGTCGAAAGGCAAGATGGTCGAGGTCGACCTGTCGCAGCTGATCCAGATCACCATGTTTACGGTCGCGGCGCTGATCACCGCGCTATGCAAGATCAAGGCGGGCGACATCGTGAAGAGCCCACTCTTCGACTCCGGCATGGTGGCGGTGGTCGCGCTGTTCGGTGTCGCTTGGATGGCCAACACCTTCATCGCGGCCAACGAGACCGTCATCGTGGGTGGCCTGGGTGAACTGGCCAAGCAGGCACCCATCATGATCGCCGTCGCGTTGTTCGCAGTGGCGGCCATCACCACGAGCCAGTCGAGCGCCACCTTCTCGATCATCCCGATCGGCATTGCACTGGGGCTGGCGCCAGCCACGCTGGCTGCGATGTGGCCTGCCGTTGTCGGCGTGTTCCTCCTGCCCACCAATGGTGCCCAGATCGCGACGGTCGAGCTGGATCGCACCGGAACGACCCGAATCGGCGCGGCAGTCATCAACCACTCCTTCTTGCTGCCTGTGCTGCTCTACACCGTGGTCGCCGTCGGTGCCGGTCTGGGTCTGGCGGCGCTGCGGTAGCTGGGGCGCCAACTCCGGCCCCCTCCCCCCGCAGGAGTCGCTCGTCGACGCTACCCAAGTTGGGCAGCTCGGCTTGGCGGTGTGCCGCCAGTCATGCAAAGCTGACGCGCACCCATGCCGCCTCTGGGCTCGCTCGGACGCGCTCAATGGCGGCTCAAGATCGTCTAGGAGAAATCGATGCAAGCAGACAGCCTACGTGCAGCGGTGTACGCCCTGGGGTTCGCCCTGTCGTTGGCAGGTTTCGGCGCGCATGCGCAACAGGCGCGGGGCGTCAACCCAGCAGAGATCGACAGCCGCTTCGACGTGATTCTGAAGCGTGTCGAGCTTGATTCCACGGGAAGCACGACAAGCCTGACGTTGAAGTACGACTACAGGCTCAACAACCAGTGGGGCTTGAACTTCGAATTGCCCGTGTACACGCGGCTGTCTCAGCCCGGGTTTTCACGAACGGGGACCGGAGACTTCTTTGCACGCGCACGCTGGATCGTTCCTTCGGGTCAGTGGACCTATGGTGCATCGGCTGAAACTGTGCTGCCCGTCGCATCCAAGGACGAACTGGGCACTGGCCGCTATCAGGCCAATGTCGGCGCGCTTGTGGTGCGGGCCTTCTCGCCGAGCGTGCTTGGTGCTGCAGTGCTCAAACAGGTCACCTCCGTGGGCGGCGACTCCAGTCGCGCGAGCTTCTCGAACACGGAGTTCCGCATTGTTCCCGTGCTGATCCTTGATCAGGGCTGGGCGCTGACCGGCGAAATCCGCCAGACCTGGGAGCACAAGAGCAATCTGAGCTGGCAGCGTATCGAGGCCACGTTGAACAAGCAGTTCGACAAGAACTGGGCGGGTTCGGTGTCCCTGGGCACCGATACCGGTGATCGAAAGGACCGCGGTGCGGTATCTCTCGCCACCAAGTACTTCTTCTAACAGACAGATCGCTGGACGCAGCGTCCAGACAGATCAGATTGACTTGTATCCGGCAGCAGCCGGACGTGCGAGCGTCAGCACACCCCGGGCGCATGTTTGACAAGGAGTAGCGCTCGATGAAATCCATTCCCGATCGCCGTGCGACCAGCTGTGTTCTTGCTCCTGGCCTGCTGATTGGCGCCGTGTACGCGCAGACGGCGCAGGCGCCTGCCGCTGCACCCGCTCCGGATCCGGAAGTCCAGCTCGAGGACGGCCTCAAGAGCTTCGGCTATCTGGCGGGTCTCGCTCTGGGCTGCGCCGGCAAGGAAAGCAAGCCTGCACTGGAGCGCGATGCCCTGAATATCAACGCAGAGCTCACACGCCTGCTGGGTGCAGACCGCGCGTTCCTGGTCTCCGAGGGGTTTGGCTATGGCACCTCCATCTAGATCAAGCCCGACGACTGCAAGACCGTGACCAGCCCCTATCAGGCACGCGTCGGAAAGTTTCGCAAGAGCCGTGGGGAGTAGCCCATGAAGCCTCTCCTGACTACGCTGATTTCTAGCTGCGTCCTCGCGGCCTCGGCTGTCCCGCTGCCGACGGCCGCGCAGAGCTGGGAAGCACGGCGCGAAGCGCGCGAGGGTGCGCGCGAAGTGGCCTGCGAGCAGCGTCAAGCCGAACGCGAGACCCAGCGGTGCAACACGCAGGATTGCGTCAGACGCGATATGCGTGAAGGCTATCGGGAAGTGAATCGCGAGCGTCGTGAAGCGCGCCGCGAGATCCGTCGAGAGGTCCTTGAGGACAACCGCGACCAATACTGGCGAAACGGCCGCTACTTTCGTGATGGCCGCTACTGGGAGCGCGACGCCTACCTGCGCCGCTACTACCCGCACCATTACCACCAGGATGATGGCGATGATCTGCTCAAGGGCGTGGTGGTCGGTGTCGCAGTGGTGGGCGTGACAGCCGCCATCATCAGCGCGCAAGACGACGACCGACTGACAGGCGAGCGCCGATCACGCAGTTGCGCTCGCAAAAAAAGCCTGGCCCCAATGAGGCCAGGCTTTTTCGTAAGTGCGATCCGGTCTATTGCCCACCCATGCGCAGCGAACCACTCTTTTGACGCGGCGCACATTCCTTGAACGACGCCATGTGCTCGCCTACGACATCCTGGATCTGCCCACCCAGAGCCACACCCATCTGCATGGCGAGGTCGTTGCTCTTCTGGCCGCCATGGCGTTCGAACGGATCCATGCGCAGGTTGAAGACCAGCGAGCTGGTACGCAGGTAGTCGAAGAATCCGTCGCGCACCATGAAGTGCGACTTCCAGGGACCGACGCGCACGGCCGTGAGGTCGTTCTCGTTGTACATGATCACCGAGTTGCGGGCTGAGGGCGCGTTGCTGGTCCAGTGGGCGAGGTTGTCAATGCCGTCGATGCAGACCTTGTCTCGCGCTTTGAGTTTGCCGCGCACGTCGCCGTAGCCGGCTGCCGCGGCGAGTGTGGTGAACATGTCCTCATGGGTCTGGATGCCATTGGAAATCTTGCCCTTGGGGATCTTGGCCGGCCAACGCACCAGCATCGGTACCCGGACTCCACCTTCCCAGGTGGTTGCCTTCTCGCCGCGGAAGGGCGTGGAACCAGCGTCCGGCCACCAGGAGACCATGGCACCGTTGTCGGTCGTGTACACGACGATGGTGTTCTCGGCGATCTTCAGATCATCGAGTAGCTTGAGCAGCTGGCCCACGTGACCATCGTGCTCCATCAGCCCGCTGCCATAGACGTCGAATTCGCTGGAGATGTCACTCGCCAGGTGGCGCGAACTGGGCTTCAAATGTGTGTAGATATGCATCCGGCTCGGGTTGAACCAGGCAAAGAACGGCTGCTTGGCCTGCGCGGCACTTGTTATGAATTTTCTGGTCCGGTCCAGAAACTCCTCGTCAACGGTTTCCATGCGTTTGGTCGTCAGCGGACCGGTGTCACGGATCCGCTGCTTGCCAACCTTGCCAAAGCGCGGATCGACGGTCTGATCATCCTCCTGCGTGGCGACGACATCGAGTACGCCACGGGGGCGGTAGCGCTGGTTGAAGCCGGGATCCTTGCTCCACATGCGCAGTTCGGGCTCTTCCTCCGAGTTGAGGTGATACAGGTTGCCGAAGAACTCGTCGAAACCGTTGACCGTGGGCAGGTGGCTGTTGCGGTCACCGAGGTGGTTCTTGCCGAACTGCGCTGTGCGGTAGCCGAGTTCCTTGAGCACCTTGCCGAGTGTCGGGTCGCGCTGATCAATGCCCACGGGCGAGCCCGGAAGACCCACGGTGGTCATGCCGGTGCGGATCGGCAGCTGGCCGGTGATGAAGGCAGCACGGCCAGCGGTGGAGCTGGGGTGGCCGTAGTGGTCGGTGAACAGGATGCCTTCTCTACCGATCCGATCGATATTGGGCGTGGGCACCATCATGCCGTGCGAGTAGATCCCCACGTTGGCGTAGCCGATGTCATCGGCCATGATGACCAGAATGTTGGGACGCGACGGCGTCTGGGCGGCGACGTTTGCAGCGACAAGGCCGGACAGCGCGGCGGCGATGGCCGTCGCGAGGACGGGTCGACGCAGGCCGGGAAGAGCGCGGTTCATTTCTAGATCTCCCTGCTGGTGTTGAACAAAAGAGCGGTGTCAGCGGCCGAGCCGCCGCCGGATACGAGGCATGTCTTGCTGAACCTGGGCATAGAAGCGCTTCAGCCCCTCGCACAGATAGTTCAGGCCGGGTTCGCCCGAGGGCGTGGTGAGCAGGCGGTTCTTCGGGCACTCGCCCCAGCACAGATTCAGCTGCTCGCACTTGCGGCAGTAGTCCGGCAGCGAGTCGCGCTTGGACAGCCCGAAGGCGATCTGCTTCTCGGAAAAAGCCAGGTCGCCCTCATGCGTGTCGCGGATGTTGCCGAGCTTGTACTCGGGATAGACGAAATGGTCGCAGCTGTACAGGCTGCCGTCGTGCTCCAGCGCCATGGCTTTTCCGCAGATAGGGCCCGACGTGCACATCTGCGCAGCCATGCCCAGCGACTGCGCCACCGCAGACTCGAACACATTGACATGCACGCGGCCGAAGTCATGCTCGAGCCATTCGCGCCAGATCGTGCACAGAAACTCGCCGTAGTCTCGTGCATCGACCGACCACTCCGTCACAATGGACAGCGGATGCGAAGGCCGGGTCCGTTCGGCGCCGACGCGGGGAGCGGACGGGTCACGCAGGTCCGGCCCACCCTGCTTGAAGCCGCGCGGCTCCACGCAGGGGGTGAACTGGACGCGGTAGGTACCGGGAATGTCCCGCAGGAATCGCCAGACGCCCAGTGGATCGCGCGCGACATCGCGGTTCACCACGCAGAGCAGCGCAAAGGGCACGCCCTGCGCCGCCAGCAGTGCAGCGGCTGCCATCACCTTGTCGAACGTGGGTGTGCCACCCTTGGTCGGCCGGTACTTGTCGTGAAGTTCGCGCGGACCGTCCAGACTCAGGCCGACGTGGAAGCCGTGCTGCTTGAGAAATTTGGCCCAGTGTTCATCCAGCAGCACCCCATTGGTCTGCAGGTCATTTTCTATGCGCTGCCCGGGCTTGCGGTACTTCGCCTGAAGGGCAACGATCTTCTCGAAGAAGGCCAGGCCCATGACGGTCGGCTCGCCGCCCTGCCATGAGAAGACGACTTCTTCGCCAGTCTGCGCCTCGATGTACTGCCGGATGTGCTGCTCAAGCAGATCGGCCGCCATGCGCGCGTTGGGCTCATGACCCAGCAGCTCGGTCTTGTGCAGATAGAAGCAGTAGGGGCAGTCGAGGTTGCACAAGGCCCCGGCCGGCTTGATCATCGTGTGGAAGCGATAGCTGCGCCCTGCCGGCAGTCTCGGCAGATGGTGCACCGGCTTCATGGCCTCGGCTCGGGAATCAGTGACAGACGGCTCGCTCACGAGCACAGGCTCCTTATGGCTGCTTTCAGTAGTTGGCGGTGAGGCCCAGACCGATTGTGGTCCAGTTCTGCGTGCCTTGAGGCGCAGTGGCCTTGAGGCCTGCGGAGGGCGAGCTTCTGGCGAGGAATGCAATCGCAATCAGCTTCGGGCTGAACACCCGTGCGTACTGGAGGTAGAGCTCGCTAGACAGCGGCCTGCTGGGCACGCCAACCAGCAGACCGTCGCTGGTGAATCGAACACCCTGGCCGAACTGCACCGCGCTGTTCAGCTGGTCTGCTTCGGTCTTCACGTACTGGAGCTGCACGGCATCCTTTGCCGAGAAGTAGGCGTCGACGATGAATCGCTCGGCGCGGATGTTGGCGTTCAGCCAGGAGTACGCGCCATTGGCGCCGAACCACCAGTTGTTCAGGCCATTGCCCCAGAACATCGGGTCGAAGCGCTCGTAGGTGCTGGTGCCGGGCTTGTCGCCGGAAAAGCGCGCACGGTGATAGCTGAACTTCGGCGCGAACGGCCAGGTCTGCGCCCACCAGCTCGCGCCCAGCAGCCAGGCTTCGGCCCGCATTGGATCGCGCCGGCCGTTGGCGCGGGTGATGGTGTTGCTCTGTCTGGCGAATTCGGCACGCAGGCCCAGCTCCGGCACGCCCGGCACCACGCCGGTCAGATCGGCCCAGCCGTGCCAGGTATCGAGCCCCTGGCGGCCGGAATCGATGAAAGCCAGGGGTGCAAGATCACCCGGGTAGATGGCAGTCGACTTTGGCACGGTCAGGTAGGCAAGCCCGGCGACACCCATCTTCCCGGGCGCCCATTGAACGGAGGCACCGCGCACGACCGTGTCGGTCTTGGCTTCCGGCGCCTCATCGGGCCGCAGCTCAAAGATCGACCCCGTGACGCTGCCAGAGCCGACGCTCGCAATTACGGAATTGCCCCAGGCCTTGCGCTGGGTCGACGCACCGCCACCCCAGGAGTACCCATTGGACGCGCCTGCGGTGAGCAACATGCCGGTACCGAGCGTGAATGGCTGACGGCCGAATGACGCGTCATAGCGCCAACCGCCGCCATCGCCACGGACGCCAAGCACGGCTGTGCTCATCCGTGCTTCGCCCTGGTTGCGGTAGTCAAATGCATCTGAACCGAGGGTCTTGGACAAGCCGAGCGCGGCCGTCCCGTAGAGCTGGGCGCCGTTGCCCAATGGGTAGTGCCCGTTCAGCTTGGGTTGCAGCCAGAGTTCGATGAAGCTGCGGCTCTTGTCGAAGTCCGGCGCGCTGGCGGCCGACAGGTTCCACCAGGTGCCGCGCATGGAGTAGTACGCGCTGTAGGTCTCGATGCCTGCATCCAGCTTGAGACCCGATAGCTCGGTGGACCAGGCGGGTGGCGGCGCGGACTGGGCAAGCACAGCCGTGGGGGCCAGCGCCGAGATCAGGATGGCAAGGCAGGAGGCCCGACTAGCCGCTACAGATCGCATTTCATCCACCACTTGAATTGCAAGGTTATGGGCAGTCTAGTGCGACCGATTTGCAACAAGCCCGCTATGTACTCAACTTGGGTACATCGGGGTTGACGCAGACATGTCGGGGGCGCGGCCGAGGCGCGATCTAAGCGCAAGACGCCGTCGGCGTCTGCGCCAGGATTCTTCGCAGGCGATCTGCAGTGTCGAGCACTGCCTGTACATTCTGAGCGGTCATCTCGTCAAAATCGTCGCCGGCATTGACGGTGAGATAGAGATGTCCATCGTCGGAGCGCTTTACGTAGGTGCGCTCGATGAGCCAGTTGACCTTGCGTCGCACGGTTTCGCGCGGAAGCCCGCAGGCGTCGGCAATCGAAAGTGCATTGCAGGGCCTCATCATGCTCAGGCGAACCGCAGGGTCTTCGAGCGGCGCTGGAGAGTTGCTCTCGTCGGCCAGCCAGTGCTCAACATTGCGATGTGCAATCTCACCCATGATCAAGGCCGCAACCATGTCGCCACCAAAGGCGTGGTAGGTGCGCGCCAGCAGCGGCACCGTGAACTGCGACATCGCGAATGAGATCCGCGTGCGATTCGCACGGACGACTTCGGAGGTAAGCGGCATTTCTACTCTCGTTTGGAATCGTGCTGCACTCGACTCGTAGAGGCTTCTCTGGCAATCGTGTGCAGGTTACGTCAGTGAACTGAAAAGCGAAATCTCTTGCGCGGCCGTATCTGGGAAGCTCGGTCTCAGCATCGGTGAATAGCCATCGCTGTGCACATCAGTAAGTGCATCCAAGTCAGGTGCCCGAGTTAGCCTCAATTGATCACTCGAATTGCAATCTTTCCTGGCTACCAATGACCCCTCCACCCACATGTTTTCAATGCATGAAGGCCCGATGACAGTCCGATGGAGGGGCGCGCTTTGTTTGCGCTACCTGGCTGTCCGAAGTGGTCCCAGTCGCAGCCCTGCCTGTGCCCACTGAAGCTCTACGCCCGCCGCTAGGAGCTGTGGTCTCCGGCTTCATCTGTCAGGGCTGGCCGAACCGCTGCGCCGCACCTCCCGGCAGCACGCCATCCTCGATCCCCTCATATCTATTCGCGCAGCGTTCGCACGGGGCTGGCCAATCACGCTCGTGCACGCGGCGCGAGTGTGGAAGACGCCGCCAGCCAGCCAGGTTTCGGCAGCGCCCAGCGGATGCGCCGCGGTTGGAAAGGCAAGGAGGCCAGACTACCGCACGCGGTGAAGTCGTCCGCCAACCGGGGATTGCATTTCGCTTGGCATCAAATGTCCTAAATCACCGCAGCCGTGCTCCGCGGTGAACCTATGCGGTCGGCTCCGGCGCCAGCTCGGGCCGCGCGGTGTCGCAGCCGGGACAGGCGGGCCACACTGCCCGCCCTCCGACCTAAGGCGCGAAGCGGCGCAGCACGAGTACTGGACTGCCGCCGCTGGGTGGCGAGATCAACACGGCCAACATCGGTCGGCCCTCGCGGTCGGTGGCCATCGCCACGCTTGACGAGAAGCTGCTGCCGCCGCCCGGGAGTGTGGCCAGCGGCTGGCGACCGAATGGGTCCCATCCCCCGCGCGCCGAGTACTGCGCGCCAAAGATCTCGCCCCTCGGATACTGCTGCGGCTCACTCCACGCCAGGAACACCCCACCGCTGCAGCTGGGCGCCAGCGCCAGGCCGAGCGGCTGCAGGCCGTAGTTGAGCGCCACATCAGGCAGCGTAGAGGCGTCGCCAAGCGCGTTCCAACGCCCGCCCGCATGGCGCATGGCCCTCAGGGTGAGCCGCGCGTTGGAGCTGAAGTTCACCACCCCAAAGCTCCAGGCGACGGTCACCTCCCCGCCCTGCGCTGTCAGCGCGAAGCCGCCCACGCCAGCAAGAAAATCAGTCGAATTGCCCAGCTCCAGCACTGGCAGGGCCTCCCATGCAGACTGCGGCGATGCCAGTCGGTAGGTGTAGGCACGGCTGATGCCGTCCATGTCCAGGCGAGCGAGCGAAAGCACCAGACTGTCGTCCACTGGGTCGACCGCCAGCCGCAGTTCGCGCGTGGTGCCCGACACGGGCACGGCCACCGGGTCGGGCACAGGCAGCAGTTCTGCACCAGTGCGACCACGGCGAAGGTCGATCGCCCTGGGCCGCATCCAGCCCAGCACCGCCTCGCCGCGCCAGGCCACCAGCTGCAGCCCGCGCAGGTCGGACTGCAGACCGGAAATCACCGTGTCAGTGGCAATCCAGCGGCCGCTGGTCTCGCTGCGCTCGGCAAGCTGAAGGCGCGTCTGGATCTCGCGAGGGCGGCCGAAGTCGGTGGCCAGCCAAGCGGCAAAGGCGCGCGGCAAGGCCGTCGCCGGGTCGCGCCAGGCTGCAAGGCGTGCGGCGTCCACGTTGCCGTCGGTCAGAATCTGGGTCTGGCTCCAGGCGCCGTTGGCCCATTCGTCGACGTGCAACTGGCCGTTGACCTCGGCGCGCGCCAGCATGGGCCGGTCCTGCAGCAGCGTGAAGCCCAGCACCTGACTGGCGGTGTTGCCGCGCGAAGGCGCTGTCGCGAAGTCCTGCCAGCGGCCCGCCAAAGGTTCGCCTGCGGGGCAGGTACCGCCGGTGACCGGCGGGACGCCCGCACCCGCGTCAGTCAGGGTCATCGTGGCTGCCACGCGATAGCGCTGGTCCAGGTCCAGCTGGGCGGGGCTGCCGCCGGCGCGCGCGATGCGCAGCACGAAAGCGACTTCGGCCGGCGGCGACGCGCCGGGCGCAGCATCTCGTGTCAGCGTGACCGGCCAGGTCCAGCAGAAGCGGACGTTGGATGTTGCCGCGGCCGACGGATACGGCGGCTGGCTGTTCCAGCCATTGCTGCCGATGACGGGGTCCGGCATGTCCAGCGTGTTGCCTCCCGGGAAGCTGGCCGCCACGCCGGGCGGCAGGCCTTCAACCGACAGCGTGTAGCGCCCGGGCTGATAGGCGGTGAAGACCTGACCCTGTTCAGTGCCGGTACGGATGGCGGGGCACACTTCCACGATGGACTGGCCGCTGGACGAAGCCGCCAGCGAAAAGGTGCGCGTCGTGGCTGTGAACGACAGGCCGCGCTCCGTGGCGGGCGTACCTTCGTCGCAGCCTGCCAATGTCAGCAGCATGGCTGTAATGGTTAGTAATCGGCGCATCATGACCTCCGCTTCAACAGTTGGACGCGCCGAACGAGCCGATGCCGCTCGACGACTTGGCGCTGATCGCCACACAGCCGCCCTGGCTGCCGATCCAGGCGCCGCCTGGTGTGGTGCTGCTGCTCGCCTTGCCGGCCTTGATCTGGACCAGCACGGCGAGATTGGCGAACGGGAACTTCTGGCCCTCCAGGCCGACGTTGCCCATCGCGTCCAGCCAGTAGCGGCCGGGCCAGACCGTGCCCAGGGTCATCAGCCACGCAATCTCGGGGTCGCTGAGCGACCGGCCGTTGAAGAACACGTTGCGTTGGCCACCCGATGCACCGGCTGGCAGCGGCGCCGACACGGGCAGCCCGGGGGGCGCGAAGCCGGCCGCGCCCGCGCCCTCGACGCCCCACAGGCCGGAGCGCGCGTCGTACCACCAGCGCCCAGGCACCATCGGCACGCGGGTGCGCTGCTCGACGGCGCGCTGCTCAGCCGGCGGCAGCGGCTGCCCATTGACGATCACGTTCTGGGCCCAGGCCGGCGCGGCGGCCAGCAGGGCGATCACGATCCAACGCATGATGAAACCCTCCAAGAGAGGCTTCACTGTATGCAGGCCGCCGTTCCCTGACCGTTCCCTATACTGGCTCGCCATGCCGATGCTGCGACTGCTGGGCCCGGTGCTGCTCGACAATCAGCCGCTGCCCGACGAACGCCCGACCCACCTGCTGGTGCTGCTGGCCGTGACGCCCGGCGGCTGCACCCGGGCGCAGGCCGCCGCCACGCTCTGGCCGGCACTGGACGCCGCCACCGCCGGCCGCAACCTGCGCAAGACCCTGCACCGCCTGCGCAGTGACGGCCAGGGCGGCTTGCTGGCTGCGGGCGACCGCCTGCAGCTCGCCGTCGCCACCGACTGGGCCGCCGCCGAGGCGGCCCCCCCTGAGGACACCTTGGAGCTGATGCGCGGCCCGTTGGCCGACGGCCTGCGCGACGACGCCGGCTGGCTCGGCGCAGCACGCGAGCGGGCGCTGGCCCTGTGGCGCCGTGCGCTGCTGGCTTCGCTGCCGACGCTCGAAAGCGCGCGCGCCGAGGTTGAACTGGAACGCCTGCGCGCGCTCGACCCTCACGACGAACCGCTGGCACGCGCCCATCTGCAGCATCTGCATGCCGCCGGCCGGCGCGACGCCTTCCAGCGCGTACGCGCCGCCTTCGCGCGCGCACTGGCTGAGGACCTGGGCGTGGCCCCGCCGGCGGATCTGGCCCAGCCGCCGGCAGCCGATCTCGCGCTCTCGCTGCCGCCGGCGGCGCGCGCCACCGGGCCGCTGATCGGGCGCGAGGACGAACTCGCTGCGCTGTGCACCGCCCTGGCTGAGCCCGGCGCTGCGTGCGTGTTGCGCGGCCCGGGCGGAATCGGCAAGACACGGCTTGCCGCGGCCGCGGCCGAGCGGGCCGCACGCGACGGCCTGACCGTGGTGTGGTGGCGTCTGGCCGGGGTCGACCAGGTGGCCGACGCCCTGACCCGACTGGCCGCCGAACTGGGCGTGGATACGGTGCGCGAGCCGCTGCTGGCCGCCGCACTGGCGGCACGGCCGACTCTCCTCGTGGCCGACAACGTCGAACACCTGCTCGACGCTGGGCTTGCCGCCCACCTGCGCTCGCTACACACGGCAGCGCCGTCGCTGCGCCTGCTGGTGACCAGCCGCACCGCCTTCGAGGGGCTGGCCGAACAGCGGCTCGGCGCGCTTGACACCCCGGACCCGGCCGACCCGCCCGGCGCGGTGCTGCGCAGCGCCGCGGTACGCCTGTTCGTGGTGCGCGCGCTGGCCGTCGATGCCACGCTGGACGCACGCGCCCACGCGCCGGCGCTCGGGCGGATCGCGCGTGCGGCCGGCGGCCATGCGCTGGCACTCGAGATGGCTGCGGCCCGCGTGCGCCACGCGGCGCCCGAGGAGATTGCTGCCGCGCTCGAGGCGGGCTCGGCCGACCTGGACACCTTCTTCTCCGCCATGTGGCAGGCGCTGCCCGTGGCGCTGCAGCCGGTGCTCGCCACCGTCGCCGCACTGCCGACCCGCTTTGACCGCGCGCTTGCCGAAAGCGCTGCAGGGCTGGCGCCGGCGCGGCTGGACGCGCTCGCCGCGCGCTCATTAATCGAGCGCGACGGCAGCCACTGGCGGCTGCACCCGCTGCTGCGGCTGTGGCTGCAGGCGCAGCAGCCGCTGCCCGAGCTCGAACTGCGCGCCCTGCGGCGACGCTTGATGGCCCATGTGGCGGCAGTGCTGGCGCAACGGCTCGCGCGCGAGGCCGCCGACACCCCGGCCATGCTGGCCTGGCTGGCCGAGGAGCAAGCGCTGCTAGACCTAGCCATTCAGCAGGCGCTGGCCGACGCGGACACGGCGGCGCTCGACGTGCTGCTGCTTGTTTTCTCCATGCGCTTCGAGGTGGGTGGTCGCTGGCCCGACGCCGCAGCGGAACTGGCCGCAATGGCGCAGGCACAGGACGGCCAGCCAGCCGCTGCCCGCGCCCCCGTGCAGGCGGCGCGCGCCGTGGTGCATGTGCGCCTGGGCCGCTGGGACGATGCCCGCGCCCTTGCCCGGCTGGCACGCGGTGCCCCGCCCCGCAGCCGCGTGGTGGCGGCCCGCGCGATGGGCCTGGCGCTGTGGCGCACGCATGACCTGCCCGGGGCCCTGCGCTGGCACCGGCGGGCACTCGCGCTGGCGGTCGACGCCGGGCTCGACGGCATGGTGGCCGCCTGCCGCTACAACATTGCCGTCGTTGACGCCGACTTTGACCGCCTTGCCGACGCCGAACGCGGGTTCCAGCAGGCGGCCGAACAGGCGCGCAGCTTCGGCTCGCTGGCCATGCAGGCGCGTTGCCTCGTGGCACTGTCGATGTGCCTGTACATGCAAGGCCGCGCCGCCGAGGCGCTGCCACTGGTGCAGCAGGCGCGGGCCGTGGTGGAGCGCCACGGGCTGGGCGCGCTCGCCCTGTCCGTGGGCCTCAACGAAGCAGCGCAACTGCTCGCACTGGGCGAGCTCGATGCCCTGGGTGCCCGCCTGCCTGCGCTGCGCGCCGCGGCCGCCCATGGCGAGGCGGCGCTGCGCTGGATGGCCGAGGTGTTTGAACTGCGCTGGCACCTGCGCCAGGGCCGGCTCGACGCCGCCCACGCCTGTGCCCGCGCCGCGTGGGCGCAGGTGCGCCGTCTGAATCACCCGCCCGCCGGCCCCACGCTGGCCGCGGCGGTAGCCGAACTGTGGATCGCCGAGGGTCATCGCGAGCGGGCCGCCGCCTGGCTGGCCTGGGCACTGCGGCAGGGCGCGCTGGCCCACGACGAGCGCGCCGCAGCCCAGGCACTGTGGTCCGCGTTGGCGCTCGACGCGGCAGCGACGGCGGCTGCCGAGTCCGCCGCTGCGAGCCTGAATCTGGAACAGCTCGGCGCGGCCATCGGCTGAGCGTTGGCGCGGCGTGCGCATGCATGCCGCCGAGTTCATGTGCCGCAGGCAAGACACAAATACCTGCGTGTGCGCCCTGCTCGGCTTTTAAGAAATGGTTTCGCGTGCTGCTCAGCCCAGCTGCGCCAGCAGGAACGCGCGCAGACGAGGATCGTCAGTGAGGCCGATGGCACGCTGCAGCGCAGCCTGCCGCCCCGGCACGCCGGCCAGGCCCAGCACGTGGGCGCGTGCCACCCAGTACGGTGCGTAGCCCGCAGCGTCTTCGGGCAGCGCGTCCAGCAGGGCCACGGCCGCCGCCGGATCGCCGGCCTCTCCCACCGCCACCGCCTGCCCCACGCGCGCGCCCAGGTTGGCGTGGTGCTGCACGAGCACTTCATACAGCTGCGCAATCGCGCGCCAAGGGGTCTGCCCCGTGGCGCGGCGCTGCGCATGGGCCGACTGGATTGCGGCCTCGAGCTGGAATGGGCCGGGCTGGCGCAGCTGGGCGGCCGTCCAGAGGGCCTGCTCGGCCTGCCGGATGAGGTCCTCCCGCCAGTCGGCTGGATTCTGGGCGGTCAGCGGCACAAAGCGGCCCTCGGCATCGAACTGCGCAGCGCGCCGTGCCTCCACATGAAGCAGAAGCGCCAGCAGCCCCCAGGCCTCAGCCTGCTCCGGCATGAGCTGCGCAGCAAGGCCGGCGAGGAACCGCGCCTCCTCGCGCAAGTCGTCCGCCGGTGTGTCCAGTGCATGTCGGCCCAGGGTGTACGCGGCGTAGATGGCCTCCAGCACGGCGGCCAGGCGCGCTGGCAATTCACGCGCCTCGGGCGTCTCGAAGCGCAGCCCGGCGTCACGGATCCTTGCCTTGGCACGCACCAGGCGCTGCGCCATGGCCGTGGGCGAGACGAGGAAGGCGCTCGCAATCACCTTGGCGTCCAGCCCCAGCACGGCCTGTAGCATCAGCGGCGCGTGCACGTTGGCTGCGATGGCCGGGTGGGCGCAGACAAACATCAGCTGCAGCCGTGCATCCGGCACGTCTTGCTGATCGGGCGCCTCGGGCTCGGCCTCGTCGAACACGGCAGTGACGCGCGGATCCTGCGTCAGCCGAAGGTGGCGGGCGTGATGCAGCAGGCGGCGCTGAGCGGCTGCAGCCAGCCAGGCCTCGGGCGCGTCGGGCACGCCCTGCTCCGGCCAGTGCCGCAGTGCAGCGGCAAAGGCGTCGGCCAGCGCGTCCTCGGCTGCTGCGAGGTCGCGCCACTGCCAGGCCAGACGCGCCACAAGCCGGCCGTAGCTCTCACGAGCAACGCGCTCAGCTGCAGCCCCCGCGCCCTCGCTCATGCGGGCACGTTTGCGGGCGGCGGCAGCACCGGCCGCACTTCGACGCTGCCGGCCGATGCGCAGGGCGCCCGCGCCGCCCATTCGAGCGCTTCATCCAGGCTGGCGGTCTCGACAATGAAATAGCCACCCAGATGTTCGTGGGTGTCTGCGAAGGGGCCATCCTGCACCTGGCGCTTGCCGCCTTCCATACGCACATGGGTTGCGGTGCGCGGCGCCTGCAGCCCGTTGCCGCTGACCACGATGCCACTGCCGTGCAAGGCACCGACGTAGGCTTCCCATGCGCCCCAATACACGGGCGCGGCAGCAGGGTCGTCGCGACGCGCGACTTCGGCGGTGGTTTCTTTGAATGCGAGCATGAATTGCATGAGGTTCTCCTGAGGTGGCCCGCGCACCGTGCGCGTTCCTGATTGAGTGATGCGCGGCGCAGCGCCCGATCGACAGAGAAGCAGGGGGATTTTGCGCCTGCCTCGCTGCGCGCTCGGTCACCGCCGCGCCTTTTGGCTTGCTTTTGTGTTCAGTGCGGCGCGCTCAGTGCGCGCGTTCATGCCGGGGCGTTCGTCGGCGGCGGCAGCACCGGCCGCACCTCGACGCTGCCGGCCGATGCGCAGGGCGCCTTGGCGGCCCATTCCAGCGCTTCATCCAGACTCGCCGTCTCGACGATGAAGTATCCGCCCAGTTGCTCGTCGGCGTGAGCGAAGGCGGCCTCCTGGACTTGGCGCTTGCCGCCCACCGTGCGTACATGGGTGGCCGTACGCGGGGGCAGCAGGCCGTTGCCGCTGACCACAATGCCGGACTGCTGGATGGCTCCGACGTAGGCGCCCCAGGCGCCGAAGTAGGCCGGCCGGGCGGCCGGGTCGTCATGACGGCCGTACTCGGCCGCCGTCTCCTTGAACATCAGCATGAATTGCATGGGATTCTCCTTGCGCGGCTCGCGCACCGTGCGCGCTCCTGAAAGGGTGATGCACGACACAGCGCCTGATCGACAACTCAGCAGAAAAATTATTTGCGTCCCCTCTAATTACGCAGTAGCTCTGTACGGGATCGGCGTCCGATTTGCATTGCTTGAGCCGTCCGAAATCCAGACTTCTAGGGCATTCGTTCTGCCCCGACCACCCCGAAAGCCGCTTGCCCCATGCGGATCTAGCCCAGTCACCCACTGGCAACCCAGCCGACCGAAACTGCGCTAAATTCATGTCCGTTGTCGAACCGACCTGGAGATCCCATGCCCGCTGCCGCCCCCGCCACTCCCGTGTGGCTCGTTGCCACCCCCGGTGTTCTGCTGCTTGATCTGGCCGGCATGGCGGAGCCCCTGCGGCTGGCCAACCGGTTTTCCGGCGGCAAGGCCTTCGAACTGCAGATTGCCGGTCCGGCCGCGGCGGTACAGAGCAGCCTGCCGGTTCAGCTGGCCGGGCTGTCCGCACTGCCGGCGCAGCTGGGTGGCAGCCGGGACAACCCGGCCTGGGTGGTGCTGAGCGGTGCCACCGCACAATCGGATGTACCAGCCAGCCAGCGCAACGCCGCTGAAGGCGCCACAGTCGACTGGCTAAAGACCGTGGTGGCCCCGGCCCTGTCTGCCCGCACCGCGCGGCTCTGGACGGTGTGCTCCGGCGCCCTGCTCGCTGCGCGAGCTGGCCTGCTGAACGGTCGCCAGTGCACCACGCACCACGAACTGATCGACCAACTCAAGAAGAACCACCCAGCCGCCGAGGTGCAGGACAACCGCATCTTCGTGATGGACGGTCCGGTGGCTACCAGCGCCGGCGTGACCTCGGGCGTGGACCTGGCGCTGGCCGCCATTGGCGAGCGCTGCGGCCAGGCCGTGGCCAGCCAGGTGGCGCGCGACATGGTCGTTTACTGGCGCCGCGCCGGCGGCGACCCGCAGCTCTCGCCCCTGCTTGACCACCGCAACCACCTCCACCCGGCGGTGCACCGTGCCCAGGACGCCATCCTCGCTGACCCGACGGCCGACTGGAGCGTCGAAAGCATGGCCGCCGCCGCGCACGTGAGCAGCCGCCACCTGCGCCGCCTGTTCCAGGACAACGCCGGCCTCAACCCCCTGGCCTATGTCCACAGCGTGCGCGTGGGTCTGGCCAAGCAGGCCCTGGCCGCGGGCGCCAGCGTGGAAGAAGCGGCCCGACAGGCCGGCTTCGGCAGCGCCCAGCAGATGCGCCGCGCCTGGAAGGGCATGGAAGACAGCCTGCCGCGCGCGGCGAAGGCGGCCGCCAAGCGGGGTTGATGTTGCGCTGGGTCGGCGTGAATCGCCGATTCGGTGCCGAATGAAGCGGGGCGCCAAGGCGCCCCGCTTCATTGCTGCGTTGCATGCCGCCTGTACGCCAGGCGGAGATCTATCCCGCGCCGAGCCACTTCCCCGCCCCGGCCAAGGCCTGCAGGCGCCGCACGTTCTGGCGTTGCGCCGCCGGCAGTTCATGCAGCACGCGCTGCAGCAGCATGGCGGTGGCCAGCGCGTCGCCAGCCGCGGTGTGTCGCCCCGCCACGGGGATGCCAAAGTAGCTCAGCCAGTGGTCCAGCGCCTTGCCTCCGACCTCGCCGGCCACCTTGGGCAGGGCCGCCGGCGCGAGTTCGGCCAGATCGACCCACGGGTTGGAGAACGGCAGCCCGACCTGCACCTTGATGGCCCGCGCCAGGAATGCCTGATCGAAGGCGGCGTGGTAGGCCACCAGCGGCGCGGTGCCGATGTAGTCCAGAAAGCGCGGCAGGGCCTCCTTGGGGTCGGCCGCGCGCTGCTGCGTCCCGTGGCCAATGCCATGCACCAGCACGTTGTCCTTGCTGGACACCGACGGCGGGCGCACGTGGATCTCGAAGCTGTCGGCCAGATCGATGCGCCCGTCGATCAGCGCCACGGCGCCGATCGACAGCAGGCTGTCGCGCCCGCTGTCCAGGCCGGTGGTCTCGACATCGAGCACGACCCAGCGCTGCGCCTCGGTGGCCGCATTGCTCCCTGCCCGGTTGAGGAGCCAGTCAAACATAGTCCAGCGCCAGCCGCTGCTGCAGCTTCTTGCCTTGCCGGAAGGCCTCCTTGAGGATGCGCCGATCCAGCGAGGAAAGCTGCGCGGGGTCGATGCGGTTGGGGTTCTCGGTTTCAGCCCCCGGTGCATCACCGCCCTGCCCTTCGATCTGCACCCGCAGGCGCAGCATCTGCAGAAAGTGGAAGGCGTCCACCCAGCCCGCAACGTCCGCCGCGTCGGCTGCACCCGCCCCCACCAGCGCGTGAAAGCGCTCCACCGTGTTGGTAGCCGCAATGCCGTGCGCGAGACTGAGAATGCGCGCGCCGTCCACAAGCGGCATGGTGCCGCTGAGCTTGAGGTCGACCGGCTTGTCCTGCCCGGGCCCGAGCAGCTGGTCGATCATCCCGCCTGTCCAGGCAATGGGTGGGTGGTTGGTGAGCGCGTTGTCCGTGAGTTGCTTGAGGAAGCGGCCATTGGCCTTGACCTGCGCACCGACCCAGCGGCGCAGCTCATGGGCCAGGGTCAGATCGCCCGCCAGACCGCGGAAGTCGAAGTAGATGGACGCATTGAGCAGGGCCTGTGGATCACCGGCATCCATCCAGCCGGCAAAGCGCGCCTGCCACTCCTCCAAGGTCAGGCACAGTGCCGGGTTGCGCGCCATCACGCCGCCCTTGCACAGCGGAAAGCCGCAGGCGGCCAGCGCGTTGTTCACGCTGGCGGCAAACACCAGCCAGGCATCACGGCGCGGCGCTTCCTCGGGCGAGAGCAGCAGCGCGTTGTCCTGATCGGTTGCGATCGTCTGTTCCTCGCGCCCTTCACTGCCCAGTGCCAGCCAGCAGAAGCGCCCGCCGATCAGGCGGTAGCGTTCCAGAGACAGTTCGATGATGCGCTGGGTGAGCTGGTCATTGAGCATGCTCACGAAGCGCGTGATCTGCGCGCTGCCCACGCCCTGCGCCACCAGATTGCGGGCCAGCCCACGGATGTCGCGCGCGGCGGCGGCAAGCGAGTCGATGCTCTGTGCGCGCCGGATGGCGCTGCCGGCACTGCGCAACGACAGGCGCTGCAGTGCAAACAGGTCGCGCTCGGACACCACACCCAGCAAGGCGGGCGCGGCGCTGGAGCCAGGCTCGGCGAGCTGCATGACGGCTACATGCCGCACGCCCTTGCTGCCCATGAGGTAGACCGCGTCTGCCGCGCTCGCCTGAGCATCCAGGCAATGCACCGGGCTGCTCATCACCTGTTCGATCGGCGTGCTCAAGGGCACTTGCGGCAGCAGCACCCGGCCGATGAGGTCGGAGCGCGTCAGGATGCCGGCCAGCGTGCCGTCGGTCTCGGTGACGAGGATCGAGCCCAGCTTCTCGGCCTGCATCGTGGCCAGCGCCTCGCCCAGCGGTGTGGCCGGCGCACAGGTCACTGGTGCGCGCCGCACCACGGCGGCCAGCGGCGTGAGCAGGTTCTGCTCCAGATGCGTGCTGGCCGACACGCTGGCCTGCAGTTCGCGCCGCGACTGATCCAGCAGCGCGGCCAGGCGACGGGTGCAGAAGTCCATGAAGGCCGGGCTCTTGCGCGTCAGTTCGTCAAACAACTCCCGTGGCGCCCGGAACACGAAGGTGTCGCCCACAGCCTGATAGCTCAGGGTGACGGGCCGTTGCGCAAGCAAGGCGCCTACCGGAAAGCACTCGCCGGCCGCCGCCATGAACAGCGGCTCCGGGCTGCCGCCGTTCGCGGTGGGCCGCACACCCTTCACGCTGCCCTGCTTGACGATGAACCAGTGCGTGGGCGGCTGGCTTTCAGGTGCAAGCAGCTGCTCGCCATCGGCGAAGTAGCACAACTCCAGGCCGGCAAGCAACGTGTTCACCGCCGGGGCGGTCATCTGCGAGAACGGGGCGTGCTCCAGCAGAAAAGCGCGGATCGAGCCCTGCGGGCCGGTCAGACTGGGGGCGGGTTGGTGGGCGGTCTCTGGCATGGGCTCATTTTCGGGTGAACACGGCGTAAGACACCAGTTCCAGCCCCAGGGCGAGACCGGCCAGCCACAGCTGGCCCAGCTCGAAGCACCCCACCCAGCACGCGACCGAGAGCAGAAATAGAAAAACGCCGAGGAGCGCTCGGCGCCTTTCGCTCATGCCTGAAACCTCAGGCCTTGGTGTTCTGGCTCTTGACCACCTGCATGGCCGTGGCAATCAGCCCGCTCACATCGCCCAGGTTGGCCGGGACGATCAGCGTGTTGTTGGTCTTGGCCAGATTGCCGAAGGCGTTGATGTACTGCTCGGCCACCTTGAGCTGCACGGCATCCATGCCGCCTGCGGACTGGATGGCGGCCGCCACGCGCTGGATCGCGTCTGCGTTGGCCGTGGCAATCGCCTGGATGGAGGCCGCCTGGCCCTGCGCGTTGTTGATGGCGGCCTGCTTGTCGCCTTCGGAGCGGGCAATCGCGGCTTCGCGCTCGCCGGTGGCGATGTTGATCTGCTCCATCTTGCGGCCTTCGGAGGCGGCGATCAGTGCGCGCTTTTCGCGCTCGGCGGTGATCTGCGCCTGCATCGCGTGCAGGATCTCCTTGGGTGGGGTGAGGTCCTTGATCTCGTAGCGCAGCACCTTCACGCCCCAGTTGGCGGCGGACTCGTCGATGGCGCCCACCACGCTGTGGTTGATGAAGTCGCGCTCCTCGAAGGTCTTGTCCAGCTCGAGCTTGCCGATCACGCTGCGCAGCGTGGTCTGGGCCAGCTGGGTGATGGCGACGATGTAGTTGGACGAGCCGTAGCTGGCGCGCATCGGGTCCGTGACCTGGAAGTACAGAATGCCGTCCACCTGCAGCTGCGTGTTGTCGCGCGTGATGCACACCTGGCTGGGCACATCCAGCGGGATTTCCTTCAGGCTGTGCTTGTAGGCGACGCGATCGATGAAGGGGATCACGGGCTTGAGACCGGGCGTGAGCGTGGCGTGGTATTTGCCCAGACGCTCCACGACCCAGGCGTGCTGCTGCGGCACGATCTTGAAGGTCTTGATGATGAATACGAATACGACCGCAAGCAGAACCAGTGCGGTGATGGTGCTGCCAAACTGCTCGAAGAACATGGCGGGTTACCTCCTACGGATGTGTTGATTGTTCTGTGTTCTTGTTGACGCAGCGCCCGGCTCAGCGCGCCGCCGTTACCATGAGCGTGTTACCGCGCACGGCTGCGATGACATGGGCGCCCGGAGCGACCGGCTCACCGGGCTGCAGTTGCACCGTCCACATGGCACCGCGATACATGACCCGCGCCTGACGCAGTGCATCCCAGCCGTCCACGACGATCTGGTTGCCGATGTCGATGTTCACGTTGGCGTCAGTCTCCGGCGCATTGGCCTGCGGCTTGCCGAAGCGGGAACGACGCAGGATCAGCACGCCGACAAAGCCAACCGCGGCAGCCACCACCAGATGCAGCGCAAAGCTGCCACCAAACAGCGCCGCCGTGCCGCCCGCAGCGAGGGCGACGGCTATGACAAGCATGTAGAAGGTACCTGTGAACAGCTCGGCGATCAGCATCGCCAGCGCGCCGATGTACCAAAACCAGTGTTCTTCCATGGACTGCCCCTTGCTGAAACGTTGCGGGGATTATGCCGGGCGCACATCGCGGCGGCAGGCATGCGACGAGCCCCGCACTACCCGGTTGAAGGGGGGCGTTCCGCGGATGAATGCACTGCCCGCGGGCAAACCCTGAAAAGGGTCCTGAAAAGCAAACGGGCGACCCGTAGGCCGCCCGTCGAACCGAGGGGGTACTGCGCTTACTTCGCAAGCCCGTGCCAGGTATCGACCACGGTGTCCGGGTTCAGCGAGATCGACTCGATGCCTTGGTCCATCAGCCACTTGGCCAGATCCGGATGGTCGCTGGGGCCCTGGCCGCAGATGCCAACATACTTGCCGGCAGCGCGGCAGCTCTTGATGGCGCGCTCGATCAGCGCCGTCACGGCCGGGTCGCGTTCGTCGAAGCCTTCGGCAACCAGCCCGGAGTCCCGGTCCAGACCGAGTGTGAGCTGCGTGAGGTCATTCGAGCCGATCGAGAAGCCGTCGAAATGCTCAAGAAAGGCCTCCGCCAGCAGCGCGTTGGAGGGCAGCTCGCACATCATGATGACCTTCAGGCCGTCCTGGCCGCGCTTCAGGCCATGCTTGCCGAGCAGGCCGATCACGCCGGCGGCTTCCTTGGTGGTGCGCACGAACGGAATCATGAGCTCGACATTGGTCAGCCCCATGTCGTTGCGCACTCGCTTCATGGCCTCGCATTCCATGGCGAAGCACTCGGCAAAGCTTGGCGCGATGTAGCGCGAGGCGCCTCGGAAGCCCAGCATGGGGTTTTCTTCCTCGGGCTCGTAGCGGCTGCCGCCGATAAGCTTGCGGTACTCGTTGCTCTTGAAGTCGCTCAGGCGCACGATCACCGGCTTGGGCCAGAAGGCCGCCGCAATGGTGGCCACGCCCTCGGCCAGCTTGTCCACGAAGAAGGCGCGCGGGCTGGCATGGCCGCGCGCCACGCTTTCCACGGCCTTCTTCAGGTCGCCTTCGACATTCGGATAGTCGAGGATGGCCTTCGGGTGGACGCCGATGTTGTTGTTGATGATGAACTCCAGCCGGGCCAGACCCACGCCACCGTTCGGGATCTGCGCAAAGTCGAAGGCCAGCTGGGGGTTGCCCACGTTCATCATGATCTTGACGGGGATCTCCGGCATGGCGCCGCGGCGCACTTCCTCGATCTCGGTCTCGATCATGCCGTCGTAGATCTTGCCTTCGTCACCTTCCGCGCAGGACACCGTCACGAATGCGCCTTCACTCAGGATGTCGGTGGCATGGCCGCAGCCCACCACGGCCGGAATGCCAAGCTCGCGCGCGATGATGGCCGCGTGGCAGGTACGTCCGCCGCGGTTGGTCACAATCGCGCTGGCCCGCTTCATGACCGGCTCCCAGTTCGGGTCGGTCATGTCGGCCACGAGCACGTCGCCGGGGGCGACCTTGTCCATCTCGGCCACGTCGTGCACCACGCGCACGGTGCCCTGACCGATCTTCTGGCCGATCGCGCGACCGGTGACCAGCACCTTGCCGTCGCCCTTGAGCTTGTAGCGCAGCTGCACGTCGGCGGCGCCCTGCTGGCTCTTCACGGTTTCGGGGCGGGCCTGCAGGATGTAGATGTGGCCGTCGTTGCCGTCCTTGCCCCACTCGATGTCCATCGGGCGGCCGTAGTGCTTCTCGATGATGGTGGCGAACTTCGCTAGTTCGATGACGTCGGCGTCGGTCAGGCTGTAGCGGTTGCGGTCGGCTACCGGCACGTCCACGGTCTTCACGCGGCCGGGCTCGCCAGGCGCGGTGAACTGCATCTTGATCAGCTTGGAGCCGATGTTGCGGCGGATGATCGGAAACTTGCCGGCAGCAAGCATCGGCTTGTGGACGTAGAACTCATCGGGGTTCACCGCGCCCTGCACCACGGTCTCGCCCAGGCCGTAGCTGGAAGTGATGAACACCACCTGATCAAAGCCGGACTCGGTGTCGATCGTGAACATCACGCCTGATGCGCCGAGGTCGCTGCGCACCATGCGCTGCACACCGGCCGACAGAGCCACTTCGGCGTGCGCAAAGCCCTTGTGCACGCGGTAGGAGATGGCGCGGTCGTTATAGAGGCTGGCGAATACATGCTTCATGCGGTCGAGCACGTCTTCGACGCCGACCACGTTCAGGTAGCTCTCCTGCTGGCCGGCAAAGGACGCGTCGGGCAGATCTTCCGCCGTGGCCGAGGAACGCACAGCGACCGAGATCGGCCCGCCGCTGTCGGCTTCCATGGCGGCAAAGTGCTTGCGGATCTCCGTTTCCAGGTCCTGGGGGAACGGCGCATCCACCACCCACTGGCGGATCTTGCTGCCCACTTCGGCGAGCTGGCGCACGTCGTCCGGGTTCAGGGCGTCGAGCGCGGCATTGATGCGCTCGGTCAGCCCGTTGACCTGAAGGAATTCGCGGAAGGCATGGGCCGTGGTGGCAAACCCGCCGGGTACGCGGACACCGGCCTGCGCCAGCTGGGAAATCATTTCTCCCAGTGACGAATTCTTGCCACCGACGGTATCTACATCATGGGCGCGAAGCTCCGCGAAGGGTGCGACGAGCGCACCGGGTTGGACTGGCATGGAAGTGCTCCTGAAGTGAAAAGTTCACGCAAGGGCGCTGCCGTGCGACGGCGTGCTGCCAGTGCGCTTGCGTGAGCTTTTGGGGTGGGGCGGAGCATGCTGGGCGGGGTATAGGGTGAGTCGGGACGCCAATCGGCCTCGGAGAAACCGAGGCGGAGGCAGGCTGAGCTAGATTCCGCATTGTAGTTGCGCACCCCAGTTTTGCCGCGCAAGGCATGCTGTGTCCGCCAATACCTGTCAGCCTGCATTCAGGGCGCACGGGCAGACTGCGGTGCCCGCCCGCAACGCCAGCCAAACACAACCTAGACCTCGCCTATGCCCAACCGCCCCTACACGCAGCGCGACCGATCCGTGTTCATCGTCTCGGACGGCACCGGCATCACCGCCGAGAACTTTGCCTACGCGGTGCTGACGCAGTTTGAAGGTCTGCGCCTGTTCCAGGAACGCATTCCCTTCGTGGATACCGAGGACAAGGCGCGCGAGACCGTGCTGCGCATCAATGACGCTGCGGCGCGCGACGGGCACCGGCCGATAGTGTTCTCCACGCTCGTGAATCAGGAGATCAACAAGATCATCCAAGAGGCCACGGCCATGCATCTGGACCTGTTCCAGCAGTTCGTCGAGCCACTGGAGACCGAGTTCGGCGTCAAGAGCACGCACACCATGGGCCGGACGCACCACGTGGTGAACGATGAGGCCTACAAGAACCGGATCGAGGCGATCAACTTCTCCCTGGCACATGACGACGGCCAGACCCACAAGGACCTTGCCATTGCAGACGTGATCCTGGTGGGCGTGTCGCGCTCGGGCAAGACACCCACGAGCCTCTACCTGGCCATGCAGCACGGCATCAAGGCCGCCAACTACCCGCTGATCCCGGAAGACTTCGAGCGCGGCAGCCTGCCCACCGCGCTCAAGCTCTACCGGGAGAAGCTCTTTGGCCTGTCGATCATGCCGGAGCGGCTGTCAGAGATCCGCAACGAGCGGCGGCCCAACTCCAAGTACGCAAGCCTGGAGAACTGCCGCTACGAGGTGGCCGAGGCCGAGCGCCTGATGCGCAAGGAAGCCATTCGCTCCTGCAACACCACAACGAAAAGCATCGAAGAGATCGCCACGACGATCATCACGGAGTTCGGGCTGAATACGAAGGCCTACTAGCCGGACAGAGCGCCCTGTGGGACTTCTGACGGCGTTCAGGCCGAATCGGCATCAATTTCTGTCCGAATTCAGTCTTTTTCAACCAATAAAGTGGCCAAGATCCGCGCTCCACATGCGGAGAACGGCATTTCATATATTCGTCCGAAATTGAGCTATTCAGCTTCGGATGCGCTCGTACAGACACAGCGCGCACGCTACAGCGACGTTCAGCGACTCCGCCTCGCCCGGCATGGGAATCCGTACCCGCCGGGCGGCCCGCCGCTGCAGCGCCGGCCGCACGCCCTGCCCTTCGTGGCCGAAGACCCACGCCACGGAGCGCGGTGCACCACGCCCGGCTGCCTGCGCCAGGGTCTTGTCGGCATCGAGTGCCGTTACCCACAGCGGGCGGCCTGAAAGCGCGTTCTGCAAGTCGGCATCACTGAGCTGATGCACAGGCAGGTGGCATTGGGCGCCCTGCCCCGCCCGCAGAGTCTTGGCAGACCACGGATTGGCACAACCCGGCAGCAGCAGCACTCCGGCGCAGCCCATGGCCCAGGCGGTGCGCAGGATGGTGCCCACGTTGCCCGGGTCCTGCACGGCATCAAGCACTACCACATCACCCTCCTCGCCGAGCGCGCGGGACTGCGGCAGGGCCACGGCGGCCATGCTTGGCGCGCTGTCCAGGGTGCTGATGGCAGCCATGACCTCGGCGGTCACCTGCACCTTGGGGGTCTGACCGGCGGCCAGATACGGCGCCTGCGGTGTGAGGAGCAGCGTTTCGATCGTCCAGCCCGCGGCCAATGCTTCTTTGACCAGATGCTCGCCATCGAGCCAGATGCGCCCACCCTCGGCGGGCTTGCCGCTGTCGGCTGCAAGAGCCTTCCAGGCCTTGACGCGCGGGTTGCTGCGGGCGCTGATGGGTTCCATGGCGCTCACCAGGCTGACGGCGCAGCGATCATGACCACACCTGCGCGCTCAAGCGCCTCACGCACGGGTGCGAAGCTCGCACGGTGCGCCGGGCAGGCGCCCAGTTCCTGCAGGCGGGCCATGTGCAGCTCGGTGCCGTAGCCCTTGTGCAGATCAAAGCCGTAGCCGGGGTAGGCGACGTGCAATTCGCGCGCCTCGGCGTCGCGGGCGCACTTGGCCAGGATCGATGCTGCCGAGATGGCCGGCACCAGCGCGTCGCCCTTGACGATTGCGCGCGCCTCCATGGGCAGCGCGGGCAGGCGGTTGCCGTCCACCAGCACCAGTTCGGGCGCAAGCTTGAGGGCCAGCACTGCGCGGCGCATGGCCAGCAGCGTGGCCTGCAGAATGTTCAGGCGGTCAATTTCCTCCACGCTCGCACTCGCCACGGCCCAGGCCAGTGCCCGCTCCCGGATCAGCTCGGCCAGCGCCTCGCGCCGCGCTTCGGTGAGCTGCTTGGAGTCGCGCAGCCCCTCAATCGGCCGGCTCGGGTCGAGGATCACCGCGCCCGTAAAGACACTGCCGGCCAGCGGGCCGCGGCCGGCTTCGTCCACGCCGCACACTCCCTGCACCGGCAATGCGGCAAAGAGATCCAGCCGAGCCGCTCCGGCTGCAGGCTTACGCGGCATTCAGATGCCTTTCGATGGCCTGCGCGCATTGAGTCGGGAAGCCCTGCCGCAGCTGCGCATGCAGACCGGCAAAGCGCTGGGCGATGGCTACGGCATGGGCGGTATCAGTTAGCTGCTTGATGGCAGCGTCTGCCAGCGCCTGAGGTGTGGCAGCGTCCTGGATCAGCTCGGGCACGACCCATTCGTTGCACAGAATGTTGGGCAGGCCGATCCAAGGCAGATAGCCCTTGCCCTTCATCATCCAGTAAGACAACGCGGGCATGGCATAAGCAATGACCATGGGGCAGTGAAATAGCGCTGCTTCCAGCGTGGCGGTGCCGCTGGCCACCAGCACGCTGTCTGCGGCCTCCAGCGCATCATGCGCGCGCCCGTCCAGCATCTGGATGGTGGCCCTGCTCTGGGCAAGGTGCACGGCCAGTTCTGCGCGCCGCTCGCCCGAAGCCGCCGGCAACACAAAGCGTGCTTCCGGGATGCGCTGCTGAATCACCGCTGCAGCCGCGATCATGCGCGGCGCCAGATGCTTGATCTCGTCACGCCGGCTGCCCGGCAGCAGCGCCACGATCGGTGCGCCCTGCTCCGGCAAGCCGAGCCGGTTGCGGGCGGCCGCTCGGTTGGGCGTGGCGGGCAGCATGTCGGCCAGCGGGTGGCCAACGAAGCGCCCGGCAATGCCCTCCTTGGCGAGCACCTCAGGTTCGAAGGGAAAGACGCAGAGCACTTCGTCCACCGCGGCACGGATCTTGGGTGCGCGCTCGCGGCGCCAGGCCCAGATGCTGGGGCACACCAGCTGCACGGTGCGCACGCCCGCGGTTCGCAGCTTGGTGGCCAGGCCGAGATTGAAGTCCGGCGCATCCACGCCGACGAAGACGCCGGGGCGCTGGGCGGACCACTGCCGCGCCAGATCCGCACGCAAACGCAGTAGGCCAGGCAAGTGACGTAGAACCTCCACATAGCCACGCACCGACAGGCGCTCCATGGGCACCTGCACGGCAAATCCTGCCTGCGCCATGCGCGGCCCGCCGATGCCACCAATGCGCCGACCCGCCGCCGCAAGCTGCGCGACGGCGAGACTGGCGATCAGGTCTCCGCTGGCCTCGCCGGCCACCATGGCCACATCCAAGCGGTTCGGCAGCACGGGCAGCGTCACGCGCAGTCGGGGCTAGCGGATGACGCCGCGCGACACGGCGTCAAGGAAGTCTGAGAACACGCGCAGGCGGCTCGCCGGTTCTTCTGCGGCGCCTTCGAAGAGCTTGGCGATCTCCGTCTTGGCGACCTCGAAGGTCAGGCCATCGCGGTACAGCAGGCGGTAGGCCCGTTTGAGCAGGCTGATCGATTCCGCAGAGAAACCACGGCGCTTCAGGCCTTCGCTGTTCAGGCCATGCGGCGACGCCGGGTAGCCCTGGCTCATGACGTAGGGCGGCAAATCCTGGAGCAGCACTGTGCCGGCACCGGTCATGGAATGCGCACCGATCTTCACGAACTGATGCACGCCGGTCAGGCCGCCGAGAATGGCGAAGTCGCCCACATGCACATGGCCTGCCAGCTGGGTGCCATTGGCCATGATGGTGTTGCTGCCCACATGGCAGTCATGCGCAATGTGCACATACGCCATGATCCAGTTGTTGTCGCCCACCGTGGTGATGCCGCCGTCCTGGATGGTGCCGGTGTTCACGGTGACGCATTCGCGGAAGGTGTTGCCGCGGCCGATGGTGAGACGTGTCGGTTCACCCTTGTATTTCTTGTCTTGGGGTTCGCCGCCGATCACAGCATGGGCAAACACACGGTTGTCAGGCCCCATCTCGGTATGGCCCGTGACTGTGGCGTGGGCAGCAATCGAGCAGCCGGCTGCGATCTTCACGTTCGGACCGATCACGGCGAACGGACCGACCTCCACGTTCTCATCAATCTGCGCACCGGGTTCGATGCAGGCCAGCTTGTGGATCGCCATCTCAGGCACCCTCGCGCTTGCGGTAGGTGCACATCAGCTCGGCTTCGCAGGCGATCTGGTCGTCCACATAGGCCTTGGCGTCGAACTTCCAGATGCCACCCTTGTTGCGCGTGGGTACGACCACCATGCGCAGTTGGTCGCCCGGAGTGACCTGCTTCTTGAAGCGTGCGCCATCGATGCCGACGAACAGCACCACGGCGTTGTCATCCGGCTTGATGCCCAGGCTCTCAAAGGCCAGCAAGGCGGCAGACTGCGCCAGCGCCTCCAGGATCATCACTCCCGGCATGACCGGATAGCCAGGAAAGTGTCCTTGGAAGAACGGTTCGTTCATCGTCACGTTCTTGAGCGCGACGATCTTTTCGTTGAGTACCAGCTCAGTCACGCGGTCCACCAGCAACAGCGGGTATCGGTGCGGAAGCGCCTTCAGGACGCCGTGAATGTCGAGGGCAATGCTCATGGGAAGGCCAGACCTGTGAGTGAGAGCTGAAGCGCCGATTACTGTGCGCCTGGGGGATTCTTGAGTGCAGCCAGCTCGTGGCGCAGACTACGTAGTTCGTCACGCATTTTATCGAGACGCCGCACCAGGACCGCACTCTTCTCCCAGTCCTCATGCGGCTGTACGGGCCAGGTGCCGGAATAGAACCCGGGCTTGTCGATGGAGCTGGTCACCACCGAGGCCACGGAGATCACCGTGCCGTCCGCGATGCTCAGGTGGCCAAGGATATTGGCCGCACCAGCAATCTGCACACGCTTGCCGATCGCTGCGGACCCGGCTACGCCGACACAGCCGGCAAGCGCACTGTCGTCGCCGATGGTGACGTTGTGTGCGATCTGGATCTGGTTGTCGAGCTTGACCCCATTGCCGATGACTGTGTCCTGGATGGCACCTCGGTCGATGGTGGTGTTGGCGCCGACCTCGCAATCTGCACCGATGCGCACACCACCGGTCTGAGGGATCTTCACCCAGCGTCCCGCGTCGTTCGCGTAGCCGAAGCCGTCTGCGCCAATCACTGCACCCGAGTGGATGATGGTTCGCGCGCCGATGATGCAGCCGTGATAGATGCTGACTCTGGGGTAGAGCCACACGCCCTCTTCCAGCACCGTGTCTCGGCCAATGGTGCACAGGGCACTGACCACGACATCCGCGCCGATGCGCGCACCGGCTTCGATGACCGCGCCGGCTCCGATACACGCGCTCGGATCGACATGGGCCGCAGGATCAACGGATGCGCTTGCGGCGATGCCGGGTGCTGGTCGCATCTGCACGTAAAGCGACTGTGCCACGCGGGCGAACAGCAGGTAGGGGTCGCGGCAGACCAGATACGCTCGCGCCGCTTGAGTGGCCGCATCCAACGCATCGAAGTCCTTGCGGCGTATCGCGACCACTCCGGCCTTCGTCCGCTGCAGATCCGCGCGGTACTTGGGGTTGGAGAGAAACGAGAACTCATCCTCTGCTGCGACGTCCAGCGCGTTCACGCGCGCGATATCGGCAGGCCCGGCCGAACCTTCGACCGACTCTATGAACGCACTGAACAGCTCAAGAAGTTGGGTCAGCGTCATGGGGACTCCGAGTAGGCTGGCGCCCGGGGCGTTTCGCCCCGCATTAAGCAAAACGGCCGGAGTGCTCCGGCCGTTGATGGGTCTGAGACTGGCTCAGCGCGCAGTACTGAGGGCGCGCAACACCTTCTCCGTGATATCGATGCGCGGACTGTTGAACACGGCATCCTGAACAATCAGGTCGTACTTCTCCTGCTCGGCGATCTGGCGCATGGCGCGATTTGCACGCTCCAGGACAGCGGCCAGCTCTTCATTACGGCGCTGATTGAGGTCTTCTTCATACTCGCGACGGCGCCGCTGGAAGTCGCGCTCCTGCTCGGAGAGTTCACGCTGGCGCCGATTGCGATCAGCCTCGGAGAGCACCGCACTGTCCTTCTCGAGCTTGTCGAATTGCGCCTTCAGGCGGGCGCCCAGTTCCTCGAGGTCGCGCTTGCGCTTGGAGAACTCGGCTTCGAGCTTCTGACCTGCCGCCTGGGCTGGGGCAGAGTCGCGCAGGATTCGATCGAAATTCACGTATCCGATGCGCACATCCTGCGCCGCAGCAGTACCCGCAGCTGCAGCGACAAACAGGGCCAGGGTGACCAGAACCTTCTTCAGCATATCCATTCAACCAATCGTTAGAGCCAGCTTGAACGACAACGCGTGTTCAAGCGCTGGCGTTGACCATTTTAGAAGCCAGTTCCCACCTGGAACTGGAAGCGTTCGACCCGATCGCCCGGCTTGGAGACGAGGGGCCGACCATACGACAGCTTGAGTGGGCCGACCGGCGAGAGCCAAGTCAAGCCCACCCCAGCCGAAAAGCGCATGTCGTTCAGGCGTACACGCTCATTTTCGCCCCACAGGTAGCCCGTGTCGACGAAGGCGAACATGCGAGCGGTCTTCTCCTTGCCCTGGCCCGGCACTGGGATCTGCAATTCAAGGTTGCCGATCAGGCGCTTGGTGCCGCCAAGCGCGTTGCCGAGGCTGCCGTCCGAAAGGATCTGCTTGGGCCCCAGCGTGCCGCCTTCGAAGCCGCGCACCGAGCCAATGCCGCCTGCGTACAGGTTCTTGAAGAACGGATAGGGCCGCTTGCCCAGGCCGTCGGCATACGTGGCCTGTGTATTCAACGCTAATGTGAGCGTCTGGGTCACCGGCCAGAACAGTTGTTCTTGGTAGTCCAGCTTGTAGTAGGTGAGATCCCCGCCGGAGACTTCGGCATTGAATCGGCGCAGGCCGCCCCGTGTCGGGGCAATCCCGCTGTTCCGGCTGTCTCGGCCCCAGCCCAGTGTGCCGATTCCGGCGTAGGTCTCCTCGCCATAGCGCAGGATATAGTCTTGATAGCGAATGTCAGAGACATTGCTGATGCGGTTGCGCTCCACCGCCAGACCGAGGAAAACCGTGTCGAGATCCGTGAAGGGGACGCCAAAGCGCATGCTCGCGCCCTGCGCTTCAACGCGCACCGGCGCAAGATTCAGGTTTGCGGTGTTGCTGGTGCGGGTGTAGAAGTCGATCGAGCGCGATACACCATCTACCGTGAAGTACGGATCGACGGTGCTGATGGCAAGCGCGCGGGATGCGCGTGACGTATTGATCTCAGCCCCGAGGGTCTTGCCGGAGCCGAAGACGTTTGCCTGCGAGATCGAGGCCGTGATCACCAGCTTGTCGGTGCTGTTGTAGCCCACAGCCGCAGCGATCTGCCCGGTCGCCTTCTCCTTGACGGTGTAGGTCACGTCAATCTGGTCTGCGGTGCCCGGGACCGGCGACGTATCCACGTTCACGGTGTCGAAGTAGGCCAGGCGGTCGATGCGGTCGCGCGACAAGCGGATCTTCTCGGAGTCGTACCACGCGCTCTCGAATTGCCGGACCTCTCGACGGATCACCTCGTCACGGGTGCGGGTGTTGCCCACGACGTTGACGCGGCGCACATAGGCACGTCTGCCGGGATCAACAAAGAAATCGAATGCAACGCTGCGCTTGTCCCGATCAATGTTTGGCTGAGGGTTGATGGTCGCAAAGGCAAAACCGAACGCGCCGAGGCGATCGGTCATGGCCTTGACTGACTCTGTCATGCGATCACCGTTGAAGGTGTCGCCCGCCTTGATCTTGATGAGTTGCCGCAGTTCTTCCGTGCGGCCGAGCGTCTCGCCCGACACCTTGATGTCCGAGACGGTGTACTTCTCGCCTTCGAACAGGTTGATCGTGATCGAGATTTCCTGACGGTCGGGCGAGATTGAGACCTGAGAGGACTCGATGTTGAACTCGAGGTAGCCGCGGTTCAGATAGAACGAGCGCAGGCTCTCAAGATCAGCGGAGAGCTTCTGGCGCGAGTACTGGTCATCCTTGGTAAAGAAGGTGAACCAGCCCGGTGTGCGAAGCACGATCTGGTCACGCAGTTCGCGATCGGAGAACGCCTTGTTGCCGATGAACCGGATATCTTGAATTTTGGCGACTTCACCTTCGTCGATCGTGAACGTGACGTTCACTCGGTTCCGCTCGATCGGCGTGATCGTGGTCGCGACCTTTGCGCCGTACTTGCTGCGTGTGAGGTACTGGCTCTTGATTTCCTGCTCAGCACGGTCGATGACTGCCTTGTCGTAGATTCGTGCTTCGGCGATTCCGACATCGCGCAAGGCCTTCTTGAGCGTGTCGGTGTCGAATTCCTTGTTGCCGACGAAACTCACGGCCGCGATCGCGGGCCGCTCTTCGATGGAGATGACCACGACGTCGCCTTGGACGTCCACCCGCACATCCTTGAAGAATCCGGTTGCGTAGAGCGCGCGGATGGTTTCCGACGCAAGTTCGTCGCTGAAGCTATCTCCCACCTTGAATGGCACGTAGCTGAAGACGGTGCCGGGTTCAGTGCGCTGGATCCCTTCGACGCGAATGTCCTTGATGACGAAGGGCGCGGCAGCAAAAGCCGGCGCGATCATTGCTGAAGCCAGCAATGCAATGAGAAGTCGCGACATTGTGGGTTGAAACCTATGCGATGCCATGCCTAAGGCATCAGGATGCAGGCAGACGCCTGATGACATCGTTGGATAGCGCGATGGCCATTACCAGCCCCAGGACGATCAACCCGACACGCTGCCCCAACAGCAGCGCGCGCTCCGAGGGGGCTCGTCCCGTCATCGCTTCGTAGGCGAAATATAGCAAATGCCCCCCATCCAACTGGGGGATAGGCAGCAGGTTGAACACAAACAGCCCCACGCTGACAACCGCAAGAAAGCTCAGGAATGAGATGAGCCCGAAGCTCGCGGATTGGGTCGCAACATCGGCGATCGTGATCGGTCCGCTCAGATTCGAAAGTGCCGCCTGGCCCGTCGCGATTTGCCACAACATTCGAACGGTCATCGCGGTCATATCCCAAGTCTGCTTTGCGGCCACAGCAACTGCGGCAAGCGGTTCGAAGCGTTCGGTGACGCGTTCGGGGCCAGTGAACCGGACCCCGATCACGCCGGTGCGTACCGAGCCCGCGGAGAGCTTGGGCACGATGGAAAGCTGCAGCGTTTGACCTGCACGCAGCACGGTGAGACTCAGTGCCCGCTCGGGCGACGCCCTGACGATTGAGGCCAGATCGGCACCGGATTCGATGGCGACTTCACCCGCTTGAAGTACGCGATCACCGGGCTGCAAGCCGGCAGCTGCCGCCGCTCCTCCTGCGCTCACCTCGGCAATGACTGCCGGACCGGCATACGGCACCATACCGAGGCGCGAGAGAATATTGCCATCGATATCTGCCCTGCTCAGCCCCGAGAAGTCAAGGGTGAGGACCTTCCCGTCCATTGATGTAGCGCCCAACGGGCGGACACGAACATTCACCTGATCTCGCGCTGTGGCGCGGCTCAACAAACGCATGCTCGCGTCTCGCAGACTGAGCACCGACTCATCGTCGACGGAGAGCACCTGAACGGGCTCAGTGAAGCCGGCACGCGCAAACAGGCTACCCTCGGTAGATCTCGCAAGCTGCGGCGCGGTTGCGGTGCTTCCGACCACCGCAATCAACCAGTACAACACTGCGGCAAGTATCAAGTTGGCGAGTGGCCCCGCGGCGATGATGAATGCACGATTGCTCAAGGGCTGGGCAGAAAAGTGACCAGGCGATGCTGCAGTCCTGTCGTCCGCCGAACTTCGGCCTTCGTCCATCGCGACATAGCCCCCAAGCGGCACAGCGGAAACCGCCCACTCCACGCCGGTCTTTCTCGAGACGCGAGATAACAGGACTGGCCCAAACCCAAGCGAAAAGCGTTGGACTCGCACACCGCAGCGTCTGGCAGCCCAGTAGTGCCCCAGCTCGTGCCACACAACTAGCACGCTGACGGTCAGCAGAAAGTACGCGATCTGCTGCACTGCGGATCAGGCAGGAAAATGCAATGCGGCGATCCGACGGGCTTCGGCGTCGAACGCCTCGATCGCCTCTAGGCTGTCGAGCGGTTGGACCTTTACCCGCTCAAGCACGTCACTTACGATCTGGCTGATGCCCTGAAACGAGCATCTGCGCTCAAGAAACGCTTCTACTGCAACTTCGTTCGCAGCATTCAGTGCGACGCACTCCGCATGTCCACTGGCCAGCGCCTGCATAGCCAACTGCAAGCAGGGAAACCGCTTCAAATCCGGGCGCTCGAACGTCAATCCTGTCAGCGTCCAGGGATCCATAGGCTTCACCCCGGCAGAAATGCGCTCGGGGATTGCCAGCGCATGAGCGATCGGGGTGCGCATGTCTGGCGAGCCCAGTTGGGCGAGGAACGACCCATCCGCATACTCGACCATCGAATGAATCACGGATTGTGGGTGGACGACAACATCGAGCATCTCGGGCATGCAGTCAAAGAGCCAGCGAGCTTCGATTAGTTCCAGGCCCTTGTTCATCAAGGTCGCGGAATCTACGGAGATCTTGCGCCCCATGACCCAGTTTGGGTGAGCGACCGCCTGCTCTGGTGTGATCGCAGCGAATCGCTCGGCCGGCCAGGTACGGAACGGCCCCCCAGATGCGGTAAGCCACAGCTTGCGGACGCCGGACAGCGTGCGCCCCGTCTTGGAGCCGTCGCCTGGCAGGCACTGGAAGATAGCGTTGTGTTCGCTATCCAACGGCAGCAGGATTGCGCCACCGGCCTTGACCGTATCGACCATGAAGCGGCCGCCGCTGACGAGCGCTTCCTTATTTGCCAGGAGGATACGCTTGCCGGCACGGGCGGCAGCCCAGGTCGAGCGCATGCCCGCTGCACCAACAATCGCTGCGACGACGACATCGACCTCGGGCAGCCTCGCCAGGGCCGACAGGGCCTGTTCCCCATGGCTCACCGCGGGGCCGCTGGCGCCGAACTGCTTCTCGATCGCCGCCGCTTGAGCGGCGTCTGCGACTGCGACGTAGCGCGGACGATGTGTCTGGATCAGCTTGGACAACTTGTCCATCTGCCGGTATGCCGACAGTGCGATCACCTCGAACCGCTCTGGGTGGCGCTGGACCACGTCCAGCGTGCTATCGCCTATAGAGCCGGTTGCACCAAGTACGCAGATCCGCTGTCTCATCCGTGCGCCCAACAATTCACTTGATGACATAAATCAGCAAGAGGCCCGCGACGGGTAGCACTGGAACCAGTGCATCAATCCGATCGAATACCCCGCCGTGCCCAGGTAGCAAGCGGCTGCTGTCCTTGACCCCAGCTCGGCGCTTCAGTAATGACTCGAACAAATCGCCAGTGATGGACAAGCCCGCCAAGATCAATAGCGCCAAGAGCGCTCCCGCCAAGCCCCATGCTTCACTGAGCGCCGCGGGAAAGAGTCCCTTCCCGGCGGGAATGGCGCTCACGACGAGCACGTACAGTGCGACCGCGGCCAATCCACCCATAGCCCCCTCGATGGTCTTGTTCGGGCTGATAGACGGAGCCAGCTTTCGACGCCCAAGAGCTCGCCCAGCGAAATATGCACCCACGTCTGCCAGCCATACGATCGCGAGCAAGGAAACCAGACCGAGTGGCCCCAGCTTTGAAAGGATGGCAAATGCGGAACTCAAGCAGGCTGACAACATGAGGACCGGCATGACGGCTTGAAGCACGCGCCCGCGCTTCAGCCATTCGGGATCTCGAAGCGCTGGCAAGGCAGCGATCAACCACCCCACACAGGCTGCACCAAATAGCCACGGCTCAATCGCCGGGCTGCTACTCCAGTAAATGGAAAAGCCGAGCCCGGAGACCAGCAGCGCACCTGCGGCACTCCAAGCGCCTGACGCACCAAGAAGGCGAAACCACTCCCAGGCCGCAATCGAGATGAATGCCGCAACCAACAGTTGAAACCAGATTGGCACTGCAGCAGCCAGACTCAGCCCAAGAACGATGAGCAAGACCAATGCGGTAATGATGCGTTGCCCGAGCATGCAGACGCGCTTCAGCCAATCGATCCGGGGTGACGCACTTGCTCGCTGGTTCGCCCAAATCGGCGTTCGCGCTGTGCATAGGAAGAAATCGCGTCGTCCAGCGCTTGCGCATCGAAATCGGGCCAGAAGCGATCGGTGAAGTACAGCTCCGTATACGCGAGCTGCCAGAGCAAGAAATTGCTGATCCGGCGCTCGCCGCCGGTTCGAATGAACAGGTCGGGTTCAGGTAGATCCCTGAGCACCAATCGAGCAGTGACAAGGTCTTCGGTGATCTCGTCAGCTCGTAGTCCAGGCTGGTCACGTAGCAATTGCCGGATTGCTTCAAGGATCTCCCACCGTCCACCGTAGTTTGCGCAGACGGTCAAGGTAAGCGTTGAATTGCCCGCGGTGCGGCGCTGAGCGTCTTCAATTTTGGCCCGAAGCGCAGGATCAAATCGACTCAAGTCCCCAGCAATTCGGAGGCGCACACCGTTGCGCTCCATGCGAGCGATCTCGTGCTCAAGCGCCGCCATGAAGGTCCTCATCAGGAACCCTACTTCCTCAGGCGGGCGCCGCCAGTTCTCGCTGCTGAAAGCGAATAGCGTCAGGTACTTGACGCCTCTCTCGACGCAACGCTTGACCACATTGCGCACAGCCTCTACACCGCGAGCGTGCCCAGCAAAGCGGGGCAGCATGCGCCGCTGCGCCCAACGTCCGTTGCCATCCATGATGATGGCGACATGACGTGGGACATCACTGCTCGATGGAATGGTCTGCGTCGAGGACTGCATCTGTGCTGCGGGCGAACTGCGAAAGGCCAAAGGTGATCTTGACGGGTCAGACCGTCATGATTTCCTTTTCCTTTTCAGCGACCTGCCGATCCACTTCGGCAATGAACTTGTCAGTCAGCTTCTGGACTTCGTCTTGGGCACGACGCTCATCATCCTCGGAGGCAAGCTTGTCCTTGACGAGTTTCTTGAGTTGCTCATTGGCGTCTCGCCGGACATTGCGAATCGCGACCTTTGCGTCCTCGCCTTCCGAGCGCACCACCTTGGTGAGATCTTTGCGGCGCTCTTCTGTCAGTGCGGGCATCGGGACCCGAATCAGATCACCCTGCGTTGCAGGATTGAGGCCGAGGTCAGATTCGCGGATGGCTTTTTCCACCACCTGCACCATCTTTTTTTCCCACGGCTGAACCGTGATCGTTCTTGCATCGGCCAGATTGACGTTCGCCACGTTGCCAATCGGCACCATTGAGCCGTAATAGTCCACCTGAATGTGATCTAGCAAGCCGGTGTGCGCCCGACCCGTGCGGATCTTGGCAAGACTCGTCTTGAGCGAGTCAGTTGATTTCTGCATCCGCTCCGTGGCGGTCTTCTTGATGTCTGCAACGCTCATGATTTGAACTCAAAGTCGCGTGAGTGAAGTTCCGGGCGCAAGCCCGCAAAGGCTGGTTGACCTATAGGTGCACCAGTGTGCCTTCGTCTTCGCCGCGCACGACGCGCATCAGCGCGCCCTGCTTGAAGATCGAGAATACCTTGATGGGCAAACGCTGATCCCGGCAAAGCGCAAACGCTGTGGCGTCCATCACTTGAAGATTGCGTGCGATGGCTTCGTCGAAGCTGATCTTGGCGTACATCGTTGACGACGGATCCTTCTTGGGATCGGCGGTGTAGATACCGTCGACTTTGGTGGCCTTGAGCACGATTTCCGCACCGATCTCCGAGCCGCGAAGCGCGGCCGCCGTGTCGGTAGTAAAGAACGGGTTGCCCGTGCCGGCCGCAAAAATCACAACCTTGCCTTCCTCGAGGTAGCGCAGGGCCTTAGGCCGGATATAGGGCTCCGCGACTTGGTCGACGCGAAGTGCGCTTTGAACGCGCGCGACAAGGCCCGCGTGTTTCATCGCATCCTGCAGCGCGAGGCCGTTCATCAGCGTCGCCAACATGCCCATGTAATCCGCAGTTGCCCGATCCATTCCCGCAGCGCCGCCGGCAACTCCGCGGAAGATGTTTCCACCACCGATCACGATGGCCATCTCGACCCCGGAACGGACCACCTCAGCAATGTCACGCACCATCGATTCGATCACGGTGCGGTTGATGCCGTAGGCGTCATCGCCCATCAACGCTTCGCCAGATAGCTTCAGCAGGACTCGCTTGTATGCCGCCATCGTCGAGTTTCTCCAGTGTGAACGAACTTGAATCATGCCTTTCCGAGCGCAGGCACCCAAAAAAAAGGCGGCTCACGCCGCCTTTGCCTTACTGCTGGGGTGCTGCGCCCCGAGCAGCGGCCGCCTGGGCCGCAACCTCGGCAGCGAAGTCGGTCGTCTTCTTCTCAATGCCTTCACCTACAACGAACAGTGTGAATCCGTTGATCTTGGTGCCCTTGCTCTTGAGCATCTGCTCGACGGTTTCCTTGTCGTTCTTCACGAACGGCTGAGACAGCAGCGCGACCTCCTTCAGATACTTCTGCACGGCACCATCAACCATCTTTGCGACGATCTCGGCCGGCTTACCAGACTCCGCAGCCTTCTGCTCGGCCACGCTGCGTTCGGCAGCAATCTTCTCTGCCGGTACGCCAGAGGCGTCGAGCGACAGCGGCTTGGTCGCGGCAATGTGCATTGCGACGTCCTTGCCGGCGACTTCGTCGCCGGTGTAGTCCACCACCACACCAATACGTCCATTGTGGATATAGCTGGCGAGCTTGCCCGCAGCTTCAAGCCGCCTAAATCGGCGAATACTCATGTTCTCGCCGATCTTGCCGACCAAGGCTGCGCGTGTGGATTCGACCGTGCCTTCGCCATACGGCAGAGCGGACAGCGCGTCGACATCCGCAGGGTTCACATCCTTGACCATGCTGGCAAGCGCGTTGGTCAGGGCCACGAAGTCGTCGTTCTTCGCGACAAAGTCGGTTTCGCAGTTGACTTCGATGATCGAACCCAGCTTGCCATCAGCAGAGATGCTCACCGCAATCAGGCCTTCAGCGGCCACGCGGGCAGCCGCCTTGCCAGCCTTGTTGCCCAGACGGACGCGCAGGATCTCTTCGGCACGCGCGAGATCACCCTCGGCCTCGGTCAGTGCCTTTTTGCACTCCATCATCGGCGCATCGGTCTTTGCGCGCAGCTCAGCCACCATGCCTGCGGTAATTGCCGCCATGTCGTACTCCTGAATCTCAAGTTCTGTTCTGAATGTGCTGCCGATTCTTCAGGCAGCAGAAAGGGGCGCTAGGCCCCCTTCTGAATTTGCGGTTGAGCCTACAGAGCTCAACCTGGGGCGTCCCGATATGGACTGCGATCAGGCCTCTTCGACCTCGACGAACTCGTCGCTCGCGCCTTCGGCTGCTTCGACAACCGATTGCACGGACTGCGCGCGCCCTTCCAGAATCGCGTCGGCAATACCTCGAGCGTACAGACGGATCGCCTTGGAAGAGTCGTCGTTGCCAGGGATGATGTAGTCGATGCCTTCGGGTGAATGGTTGGTGTCAACCACCGCCACCACCGGGATGCCAAGAGCAACGGCTTCGGCCACGGCGATCTTGTGGAAGCCAACGTCCATGACGAAAAGCGCATCCGGCAGCGAGGTCATATCCTTGATGCCGCCGATCGACTTGTTCAGCTTCTCGAGTTCGCGTGCGAACAGGAGCGCTTCCTTCTTGCTCATACGCTCCAGGCCACCGTCTGCCGCGAGCGCTTCCATGTCCTTAAGACGCTTGATCGAGCCCTTGACCGTCTTGAAGTTGGTCAGCGTGCCACCGAGCCAGCGGCTGTCAACGAAGGGCACGCCGGCGCGCTGCGCTTCCTCGGCGACGATCTCCTTGGCCTGGCGCTTCGTGCCGACCATCATGATGGTGCCGCGATTGGCGGACAGGCGACGCACGAACTTGAGCGCCTCCTCGTACATCGGGAGCGTCTTCTCAAGGTTGATGATGTGAATCTTGTTGCGATGGCCGAAGATAAAGGGAGCCATCTTGGGGTTCCAGAAGCGAGTTTGGTGGCCAAAATGGACACCGGCTTCCAGCATTTGACGCATGGTCACGGACATGACAATTTCCTTGCGGTGGGTTGGGTCTGATGGCCCGGGCGACACCCAGCGCGGCCTGAACCTGACGCTGGACCCATCGCACCCGGGTCACGCGATTTGCCGCTTATCGACCTGCAGTGCAGGAACAGAACACGCGCTGTGAGAGTTTTGACTTGAGAAAGCACGCGCGGCAATCCACTACTATAACAAATTCAAAGACTTACCGCCAATTTAGGTGCGCGCCCTCCCATGGCCATTGTGATCAAAACCCCTGAGCAGATCGAGAAGATGCGTGTCGCCGGCCGGCTCGCATCGGAGGCGCTGGACTTCGTGGCGCCCCACGTTCAGGCTGGGATGAGCACGAAGGAACTGGATCGGCTGTGCCACGACTTCATGGTGAATGTTCAGGGCACGGTGCCAGCGACTCTTGGCTATCAGCCACCGGGCTACCCGGCGTTTACTGGTTCGATTTGCACTTCTGTCAATCATGTTGTGTGCCACGGAATACCTGGCGACAAGGTGCTCAAGAACGGCGACATCATCAACATTGACATCACCGTGATCAAGGACGGATACCACGGTGACAACAGTCGCATGTTCATCGTCGGAAACGCGTCGGTCGCCGCGCGTCGGCTGTGTGAGGTCACCTATGACTGCATGTGGATGGGTATTGCTCAGGTTCGGCCAGGCAACCGCTTGGGCGACATCGGATTCGCGATCCAGACCCACGCGGAGAAGCACGGTTACTCCATCGTCCGGGAGTTCTGCGGACATGGTGTCGGGCAGAAGTTTCACGAAGACCCGCAGATTCTCCACTACGGGCGCCCCGGCACTGGCGAAGTGATCCGCTCCGGCATGATCTTCACGATCGAACCGATGATCAACGCAGGCCGTCGTGAAGTGAAAGAACTGCCGGATGGCTGGACCATCGTGACCAAGGATCATTCGCTATCGGCGCAGTGGGAGCACACCGTGCTCGTGACTGAGACCGGCTACGAGATACTCACCCAGTCGGTCGGCTCGCCTGCGCCCCCGGCCTTCATCAGCAGCCGCCTTGCGGCTTGAGTGTGGCCGTGGCTGCGGAGCACTCCCCCGGGCGCACCGCGAATCGGCGCGAGGCGTGGAACGCCGGAAAGCGGGCATTGCTCGCTGGTCGCAAGCCCACCGGCAACCCGCAGCCGATCCTGACCGCGACGGCACGCCTGGCCGACGACATGATCCGCTCGCTTTGGGCGGATTTGGACATGCCGAAGGCACTTGCCCTGATTGCGGTAGGCGGGTACGGGCGGGCTGAGCTCTTCCCGCACTCGGACATCGATCTTCTCGTCCTGCTGCCCCGGGACGCGGATGCAAAGACAGCCGAAGCGGTCGAGCGATTTGTCGGCGCGCTTTGGGACATGGGCATGGAGATCGGCCACTCCGTGCGGACGATCGAAGAGTGCCTAGCTGAAGCTCGAGCCGACATTTCAGTCCAGACCTCCTTGCTGGAGTCCCGTCGGCTGGCGGGCAACGCAGCCCTCTGCCTGCGCATGAACGCCGCGGTGCGCAAGGATCTTGACCGCATTGGGTTCATGCGTGCCAAGTTGCTTGAAATGCGGCAGCGGCACCTGAAGTTTGAAGATACGCCCTACGCGCTCGAGCCCAACGTCAAAGAGGGGCCCGGTGGTCTTCGAGACCTTCAGGTGATTCTCTGGATCTCTAGGGCTGCGGGTCTTGGCGACTCATTCTCGGATCTGGCACGCGCCGGGGTGATCACCAGCCAGGAAGCGGGTCGCCTGCAGCGCAATGAGCGTTTCCTCAAGCGGGTCCGGCTCGCACTGCATGACATCGCTCACCGACGCGAAGATCGACTTGTATTCGATCTGCAGACGCAACTGGCGCTGTACTTCGGTTTCAAGACGGATAGCCATCGCCGCGTAAGCGAGTTCCTCATGCAGGCGTACTACTGGGCCGCGCGCGCCGTCACGCAGCTCAGCAAGGTTGCCTTGCAGAACCTTGAGCTCCGCATCATCGCAGCGCCCCCGGCGCAGCCCGTCGTGATCAGCAACGAGTTCCTTATACGTGATGGGCTGCTCGATCTGGCCGACCCCGAAGTGTTCAAGCGCCGACCGGCCGCGATCCTGGACGTCTTCCATGAGCTGGCGCGCCACCCGGAGGCCAAGGACTTCTCTGCAGGCCTCTTGTCCGCCCTCGAGTCCTCACGAAAGCTCATCGACGCCAGATTCAGGCGTGACCCTGAGAATCGCGCTCGCTTCATGGCACTCCTGCGTCTCGAGGACGGCGTGACGCACGTCTTTCGCCGCCTTAATGCGACCGGTGTTCTCGGACGCTACTTGCCCGTGTTTCGCCGGATCGTGGGCCAGATGCAGCACGACCTGTTCCACATCTACACGGTGGACCAGCACATTCTCACCGTGCTGCGCAACGTGCGCCGGTTTGCAATCCCGGAGCATGCACATGAGTACCCGTTCTGCAGCCAGTTGATTGCCTCGTTCGAGCGACCCTGGCTGCTCTACATCGCGGCCCTCTTCCATGACATTGCCAAGGGACGTGGGGGCGATCACTCCGTGCTTGGCATGGCAGATGCGCGCCGATTCTGTCGGGATCACGGCCTGTCGCGCGAGGACACGCGGCTGGTTGTGTTTCTCGTCGAGCATCATCTGACGATGAGCAAGACTGCGCAGAAGATGGACATCACCGACCCTCAGGTGGTAGGAGAGTTCACACGGCTCGTGAAGGACGAACGCCGGCTTACAGCGCTCTACCTCCTCACCGTCGCCGACATTCGCGGCACCAGTCCCAAGGTGTGGAACAGTTGGAAAGGCAAGCTGCTGGAGGACCTCTATCGTGCGAGTCTGCGTCAACTCGGCGGTAAGCGGATCGACACCCAGACCGAGCTGGCTGCTCGACGTGCGGAGGCACAACGCCTGCTGCGCTTGCACACGCTGCCCGAGGGCGCCGAGGACAGCCTGTGGAAGCGGCTCGATGTCGCCTTCTTCGTGCGCAACGGGCCTGCAGACATCGCGTGGATGACGCGCATGCTGCTGGGCAAGGAGGATCATCCAGACGGCGTGGTACGCGCTCGAATCGCACCGGGGGGCGTGGGCCTGCAGGTCATGGTCTACGTGCCTGACCAGCCCGACCTGTTTGCCCGTACCTGTGGCTTCTTCAACGAAGCCGGTTTCAGCATTCTCGACGCGCGGGTGCACACAACCCGCTCCGGCCACGCCTTGGACACCTTCGTCGTGCATGATGAGACGCGAGCGGAACACTACCGGGACATCATCTCCCTACTCGAGCACGAACTTTCAGCGCGGCTTGCACAGCGGCCCCCGCTAGCCCCGCCGGTGCTGGGTCGACTGTCGAGAAAGTCACGTGTGTTTCCGATCCCGCCAATTGTCGACCTGCGGCCAGATGAAAAGGGCTTGGTCGGCACCCTGTCCCTGACCGCAGCCGATCGCAATGGCCTGCTCTACACAGTGACCTACCTGCTCTCGCAGTACCGAGCCAATGTGCGCATGGCCAAGATCGCGACGCTCGGCGAACGTGTCGAAGATACGTTCTTGATCGATGGACCGATCATGTCAGACCCAAAGCAGCAGATTCAGCTCGAGAAGGCCCTGCTCGAGGCGCTCGCGTCCTGATCAGGGCTGCATCGTGCGCACGGCGAGCTTCAGATCGGCCCAGGCCTTAGCCTTTTCCTCGGGTTGGCGAAGCAGGTACGCCGGGTGGTACGACACGACTGCAGGGATGCTGCGGCCTCCAACGTCCACGCGGTGAGTGCGCCCGCGCAGAGACGCAATGCTGCCTTCCGCACGCAACAAACTGGACGCGGCGAACTTGCCCAGCAACAGCAGAAACTCCGGCTGGGCCAACTCGATCTGTCGCATCAGATACGGCGCGCATGCCGCGACCTCCGCCGGTTCTGGATTGCGGTTTCCAGGTGGGCGGCACTTCAGAACATTGGCAATCAGCACATTGCGCTCTCGGCTTGCGCCGACTGAACGCAGCATGTTGTCCAGCAGCTTGCCCGCCTGACCAACAAAGGGTTCGCCTTGCTGGTCCTCTTCGGCACCTGGCGCCTCGCCGATCACCATCCAGCGTGCGCCCGGACGGCCCGCCGCGAACACCGTCTGCCGGCGCGACTTACACAAGGCGCAGCGCGTGCATGCAGAGACCGCAGACTGCAGCGCATCCCAATCGAGCTGTGCGAGGTCGACTGCTTCAGGCGAAGCGCCGTTAGCTGTCTGCGCGTTCTCGGGCGGGTGTGCTTCAGCCGCTGCCCCGGGATTGAACTCGGCCTGTTGTGTACGCTGACCCGCCTCCTCGGTTGCCGACTCGGCGCTCACGTCGGCCTGCGTCGGGCGCAACTGCCATATCGGGATCTCAAGCGCCTCAAGAATCTGTGCTTGGCGTGAATTCATGTGCCCTGCTCCCGGTCCAGCGCTTTGCGCATGACCACCGCGTCTTCCCGTCCGCGCTCTGCAGGGTAGTAATCGCGCCGAATACCGATCCGAACAAAACCCAGATGCTCATATACGCTGCGGGCATGCGCGTTGCTCGGGCGTACTTCCAGCAGCAGCGCCGTGCATCCGGCCTGGCGGGCGATGCCTTCGGCATGACTCAACAGTCGCTTTGAGAGCCCGCGCCCGCGCTGACTCGACTCCACGGTGATGTTCAGTATGTGCAAGTCATCAACTGCGTTCATGAGCACCACGTAGCCCGCAAGCAGCTCATCGCATCTCAAGAGCGTGCAGGTGTAACCCGCGGCCATCGAGTCGATGAAGTTCTGCCGGCTCCAGGGAAAGGGGTAGGTGTGGTTCTCGATCCGAACCACATCATCCAGCGCCGCCATCGACATCTGCACAAGCGACAAACGCTCGACTGCGGCAATAGCGGCACAGTCATCAGGCTGCATGCCCAAGCCCCTGACGTTGCGCAATGGTCAGTGCGACCTGATTGCGCACATAGCTCGGTGTGAGCTCGTGAGCCTCTACGCTGCGTGCAAGCCGCTGCGGATCTGCCGCCAGGGCGCGCAGCACGCCTGCCGCAGACGGCTCGGCATGGTGCCAGCGCAAGACGTTCGGCAGGCTTCGACGCGCGAACTCGAGCAAGGGCCCGGTCAAATTCGAAACTGCGCCAATCAGCTCTTCGGACTCATGGCCGCGCAGGCTCTCCGGTGGCCCGACTGCCGGCTCGCTCAAGGACTGGCTCCGCGCATCGATCACCGCGTGATAGGCCTCACCCATACGCGCATCGAGCACGCAGAGAACCTTGCCTTCGGCGCCTGCTTCCCATTCGGGTGGCGCGCTAGACCGCATTGCTGCAAAAGCGCTTACCGGCACGACCGGCAGTGACCACGCCAGCGCGAGGCCCTGCACCGCAGCGATGGCCGTACGCACGCCTGTGAAAGCACCTGGACCGTTGTCGACGGCCAAACCGGATAAATCCGCCGCTTTCAGGCCGCTAGTTGCAAGCACCTCACCAACCAGATCAAGCAAGACGGCTGAATGCCTGCGCTTCTGATCGGCTGCGCGTGCATACACCTGCCCATTGACCGAAACGGCCACGGAGAGCGTCTCCGTGCTGGAAGCGATGGCGAGCACATTCATGCTCGCAAGTGTAGTGAGCGCCGTGCGCGGCGCGGCCGCACGGATCAGCTGCCCGACTGGCTCGGGTGATCGGTCCCGTAGCGGCGGCGCATGTCGCGGATCTGCTCTCGCAGCTGGGCGCGCTCTTCGGCGCTGAGCCGCCGCGGCCCGATGGCAGACCCGGTCGCGGCCGGCGCACGAGGCTCCGCAGCGGCTGGCGGTACCCCCGCTGGCTGATCAGGCTTCTTGGGCACGGACTCCGCGCCGTTGCCGCGAGCATTGGCGGGCTGGGAGGGCTTGGGCGCCTGCGGCACAGGCCCCTGCGCCAGAAGCTCCGGCGCGCGCTCGCGTGCGAACGCCGGCAACTCGACGAGCGCCAGTGTCACTACACAGAGAATCACAGCCGGTTTCACAATTTCGCCCTTGTCCAGTCCTGCAAAGCCTCGCACCGTTTCTGCGGCGCGAATTACAGCGCATGCGTCCGACGCGAAATGCCCAACACCCGTTGAATCTGGGAGAGGGAATTCCCTCGGCCGAGCTCGATAGCCACTGCACGCCATCCGGTAACTCACCGTGCTGGACAGCATATGACCCTCGTCGTCCGCCTTTCTTGCAGGTTTTGTAACGCGCTGTTTCCCCTGTGGTGAACGCTCGTTCACTGCTAAACGCGGCGTTCGCTAGCATCCGGTTTTGGCTGGCGAATGCAGCCACAAGACAACAGTGGGAGATGCTCCGTGACCCGACCCAAGCGCATCCTGGTGGTGGACGACGACGTGCGGCTGCGCGAGCTGCTGCGCCGCTATCTGGGCGAACAGGGCTTCGATGTGATGGTCGCCGAGGACGGCAACCGCATGACTCGCCTGACGCAGCGCGAGCGCTTCGACCTCTACGTCCTCGATTTGATGATGCCCGGCGAGGATGGCCTCTCGATTCTGAAGCGCATCCGTTCGTCCGGCGACGAAACCCCAGTGGTGATGCTCACGGCCAAGGGGGAGGACGTGGACCGCATCATTGGCCTGGAGCTTGGCGCAGACGACTATCTCGGCAAGCCCTTCAATCCGCGCGAACTCATGGCACGCATTGCTGCAGTGCTGCGCCGCGCGCCCGAGCCCGAGATTCCCGGTGCACCCTCGCAGGCCGACGAAACGGTGGAGTTTGGCCCGTTCAAGCTGGATCTCGCGCGCCGCACTCTGACCAAGGACGGCGAGGCCATCGAGATCACCAGCGGCGAGTTCGCCGTGCTCAAGGTATTTGCGCGCCACCCCCGCGTGGCCCTGTCGCGCGAGAAGCTCATGGAAATGGCGCGCGGCCGCGAGCTGCAGGCCTTTGACCGTAGCCTGGACGTACAGATCTCGCGCCTGCGCAAGCTGATCGAGACCGATCCCTCGAAGCCTGCCTACATCCAGACCGTCTGGGGTGTTGGCTACGTCTTCATTCCCACGCCCTGAACCCGACCTGAGCCGACGAAAGATCAGCCGCGCCGAATGCGACTGTCCTTCTTCGCCCGCACCCTGCTGCTGCTGCTGGCCCTGCTGGCAGCCAGCCTGCTCGTGGTCGGCCAGAGCTTTCGCACGCTCGACCTGGAACCGCGGGCTCGGCAGCTGGCGCAGCAAGTCGTGGCCATCGTCAACCTCACGCGCTTTGCGCTGGTCTATGCAGACCCAATCGGCCGCCAGGCCTTTCTGGCCGAGTTGCAGGAAAACGAGCGCGTGCAGGTCTATCTGGTCGAGCCCACCGACAAGATCGAGGCACCCAGCGGCGATCTGCTCTCCCAGCGCTTCATCGAGTACGTCACACGCTCCCTGGGCACGCAGACCACCTTTGCGCGCACGGTGAATGGCCTGCCCGGTGTGTGGATCAGCTTCACGATCGAGACGGACCAATACTGGCTGCGGTTGGAACGTGAACGGCTTGAGCGCAACCCCGGCATCGCCTGGCTGTTCTGGGGTGTGGGCGCCCTGCTGCTCGCCATCGTCGGTGCGGTGCTGATCACCAGCTTCGTCACCCGCCCGCTGCGCCAGCTTGCCCGGTCCGCCGAGAAGGTGGCCGTGGGCAAGACGCCCCGGCCGCTGCCGGTGGACGGGCCCAGCGAGATTGCGCTGGTGAACCGCAGCTTCAATGACATGGTTTCGGCGCTGTCCAAGGTCGAGGAAGAGCGCAAGCTCATGCTGGCCGGCATCTCGCACGACCTGCGCACACCCATCACCCGCATGCGCCTGGAGCTTGAGCTGGCCGGGCTGGACGCGAACGCGCGCTCAGGCTTCGAGACCGATCTGGCGCAGATGGACTCGATCGTCGGCCAGTTCATCGACATCGCACGCCCCACCGTGAGCACCGAGCAGGACACAGTGCTCGCGCCGCTGGTGCTAAAGCTGGGCGACCGCTACGCCAACGATCCACGCGGCAAGGTGGTGGCGCGGCCCACCCATGCCGAAGCCGCCGTGCGGGGTGACCTGAACGCCATCGAACGCGCGCTGACCAACCTCATCGAGAACGCCCTGCGCTACGGCCGCCCCAAGGAAGGCGCGGCCAATGTGGAGATTCTCTTGAGCCTGGAGCCCGACAAATCGGGCAAGGCGCTCAAGCCTGGCCAGAAGCGCTGGGTGCGGCTTGCGGTGCGCGACCACGGCCCCGGCGTGGACCCGGAGGATCTGGATCGCCTGACCCGGCCCTTCGAGCGCGGCGATGCCGCGCGCACCAACGCCAGCGGCGCGGGTCTGGGCCTCGCGATCGTGGACCGTATTGCACAGCAGCAAGGCGGGCGCCTGCTGCTGCAAAGCCGCAAGGGCGAAGGCTTTACGGCCACTCTGCTGCTGCCAGCTGCCTGATTTTTAAGCAGCTATTGTTGCAGTAGCAAAATCCAATGATCACACGATTTTCCATAGCGTAAGATTCGCCTTGTGGTGCACAAGCACCGCTGCAGAAGGATCCAAAGCCGCGTCGACAAGCGCGGCTTTTGCTTGAAGTCGACGGCCCGGCCCCGACTTTCAAGCCGTGGCGCAGGCTGCAGCGAGCAGCGGTACCGAAGCATTTCCCCTCCTTCAAATCAACACTTTCGGAGCAATTCCATGAAGACGATTGGCGACAAGGTCGAAGCATTCAGCGTCGTGGGCGTGAAGCCCGGCTTCAACAACCACGAAGAGAACGGCCAGAGCGCGTTCGAAGAGATCACCGAGAAGTCCTTCTCGGGCAAGTGGAAGGTCATCTACTTCTACCCGAAGGACTTCACCTTCGTGTGCCCGACCGAGATCGTCGGCTTCGCCAAGCTGCAGAAGGATTTCGCCGACCGTGACGCCGTGCTGCTGGCCGGCTCAACGGACAACGAGTTCTGCAAGCTCGGCTGGCGCCGCGAGCACAAGGACCTGTCCAAGCTGAACCACTACATGTTTGCCGACGTGACCGGCAGCCTGGTGGACCAACTGGGCGTGCGTGACAAGGCCGCCGGCGTGGCCCTGCGCGCCACCTTCATCGTCGATCCCGACAACACCGTCCAGCACGTCAGCGTGAACAACCTGAACGTGGGCCGCAGCCCCGAGGAAATCCTGCGCATCCTCGACGGCCTGCAGACCGACGAACTCTGCCCCTGCAACCGCGCTGCAGGCGGTGCCACCCTGTAATCCGGGCGGCAGCGTGCAAGCAATGCCCGGCAGCGCAAGCTCCCGGGCATTTTTCGGACCCAATCAATAGGAAATTGCAATGGAATTCCTCCAATCGATCAAGGATCAGATTCCTGACTTCGCCAAGGACATCCGCCTGAACCTGGATTCCGTGGTCGGCCGCTCCAGCCTGGCCGCCGAAGACGCCACGGCCGTGGCGCTGGCCGCCGCCTTTGCAGCCAAGAGCAAGACGCTGATCGACGCCTTTGCCGCTGCCACGCCCGAGGCCGAGCGCAACGCCGCCCTGACGGCTGCTTCGCTGATGGGCATGAACAACGTCTGGTATCCGTACGTGGAAATGGCCGACGACGCTGACCTCAAGACCCAGCGCGCCGAGCTGCGCATGACCGCCTACGCCAGCCACGGCGGCGTGACCAAGGCCAAGTTCGAGAGCTACGCCCTGGCTGCCAGCATCGTGGGCAAGTGCCATTTCTGCGTGAAGAGCCACTACGACCTGCTCAAGACTGAGGGCCTGACCGCCCAGCAGCTGCGCGACATCGGCCGCATCGCTGCAGTGGTGAACGCCGCCGCGCAGGTGCTGAACGCCCGCTGATTGCGCGCTGGCTGGGCACTTCTTCGAGCGGGATGGTCTGAAGAAGCCCATGAATACTTGCTTTGATTGTTTTCGGACGTCAATTCATTGAACAGATAGCAAGCCACTTTCCGCACCCATAAAGCGGAAAGCGGCATATTGCCGATTTCATAAAACAACATTATCGGCCATACGAATAGCACACTTGGCGCCTGCATCTCCTCCTGCGGCTCCTGTCCCGACGCCCCGGTCTCGTGCCGGGGCGTCTTTCTTTGGCATGCTGCCCTGGTCTCGCGCCGGGGCATCTGCCTTTGTCTTGCCGCCCGGATCCCCTCTCCGACGCGGGCTTTGCGCGTGGCGGCTGCTGCGTCATCGCACCCAGGTGATGCGCCTCGGGTAAAACGGCCCAACCCGCCCAACAACGAACTGCCGCCGCCTGCGCCACCGCGCGCGCAGCGGCCATGCCGGAGCCCCGCCATGAGCAACGAGACCTCGCCCACCGTTCAGGTTCTGCGTGACCGCACCGCCGGCATGCGCCACATCGTTCATGTGCGAGACCACATCCTGCCCACCGACATTGCCGTCGCCGATGGCGGTGGCGACACCGGCCCGGACCCGCACGACCTCTACGACAGCGCCCTGGGCGCCTGCAAGGCACTGACGGTGCTCTGGTATGCCCGGAAGAAAGGGATCCCCGTCGAGGACATCCAGGTCCACATCACACGAGACGGCAGCGCTGAACGCGCGGGCACGTATCGCCTGGCGGCCGAACTGCGGGTGACTGGCGACCTGACGGACGCACAGCGCCGGGAGCTGCTCTCAGTGGCCGACAAGTGCCCGGTGCACAAGCTGATGACGCAGGTCACCACCGAAATCACCACCACGCTTACCGATCCGGCCGCAGCACCATCTGCCACCTGAACCATGTCTCTCAGCCCAGCGAACCCCTCTGCACCCCGCGCGCCGCGGATTGCCCTGTTTGCCGCCAGCGCCCGGCGCGACGCGCTCTCCAAGCGCCTGGCCGCCGCCTGCGTGGCGCCGCTGCAGGCGGCCGGCGCGGACGTGATGCATCTGGACTTGAATGACCACACCCTGCCCCTGTATCGCGGTGACGAAGAGGCTGCCGCGCTGGCCCAGGGCAGCCTGCCCGCAGCCGTCGTGGCGCTGCAGCAGGTGTTTGCGCGGGCCGAGGCCTTTCTCGTGGTGACGCCCGAGTACAACGGCTCGATCCCGCCGCTGCTGAAGAACACGCTCGACTGGTGTTCTCGCCCCAACCCGGCCGATCCAGCGCGCAGCGGCGGCGTGCTCTACGCCAACAAGCCGGCCGCGCTCATGGCCACTTCGCCCGGGCCGCTGGGCGGCATGCGCGCCCTGTTCCACGCGCGCGATGTGCTGGGTTACCTGAACATGATCGTGCTGCCGCAGCAGCTGGCCGTGGGTCGCGCCCATGAGGCCATTGCTGAAGGCAAGTTGATTGACGAGCGCCAGCACAAGACCATGGTGGGCATCTGCGAGGCACTGGTCCACGCGACATTCAAGCTCGGGAGCCACCCGTGAGCGCCGCATCCGGCACCGCACTCGCTCTGAAGGGCCACAGCAAAGACCTGGGCGGCGGCTTTCTGGTGCGCCGCCTGCTGCCCGCCGCCCAGCGGCAGAGCGTGGGGCCTTTCCTGTTCTTCGATCACTTCGGCCCGGTGGAGCAGCACCCGGCAGACAACCACGATGTGCGGCCCCACCCGCACATCGGCCTGGCCACGGTCACCTACCTGTTTGAAGGCGCGATGATGCACCGTGACAGCGTGGGCAGCGTGCAGCGCATCGAGCCTGGCGCCATCAACTGGATGACAGCCGGCCGCGGCGTGGTGCATTCAGAACGCACGCCGGACGATCTGCGCCAGATCACCCGCCGCAGCCATGGCATCCAGCTCTGGGCCGCGCTGCCCACGGCATACGAGGAAGCGGAGCCCAGCTTCGAACACACCCCCGCCCACGCCATCCCTGGCGTGGTATTCGATGACGCGCAGATCCGCGTGCTCATCGGCAGCGCCTTCGGTTGCACCTCGCCTGTGAACACCTTTGCACCGACGCTGTACCTGGACATCCGCTTCCCGGCCGCCGGCAGCCTCACCCTCGCACCGAGTGCCAACACAGCCAACACCGAGCGCGCCATCTACTGCGTGGATGCCGACCTGCTGATCGACGGCGAGCCCCTGCCCGCCTGCACCCTCGGCGTGTTCACCCCGGGCGCCACCGTTCGCGTGCAATCCGGCGGCCCGGCGCAATGCGTGCTGATCGGCGGCGCACCGCTCGATGGCCACCGCCACATGTGGTGGAACTTCGTCTCGAGCCGCAAGGAGCGCATCCTGCAGGCGGCGGACGACTGGGCCGCCCAGCGCATGGGCCAGGTGCCCGGCGAAACCGAGTTCATCCCGTTGCCGGAGAAGCGGTTGCCGCCCGACAGGCAGTAGGCGCGGACCACTTCGGTGGTCCATGTGCATTGAAACAAGACGTTGCTGCACGCCTGCCGGGTGTCATTTGTCACATGTGACGCAGCGCACAAATTCCTAGAGTCCGGGCCATGAAGCCGCCATCGCAGTGCGGCCGCACCCTGTCCAAGAACCCGCTCTAGGGAGTTAGCAGATGAGCACCATCCAGACGACGACGGTACGCAATGCAGTGCCTTCCCTCACGGCCTTCGCGCTTGTCCTGTCACTGACGCTGGCGGCCTGCGGCGGGGGTGAGACGTCCGCGAGTCCCGCCAGCCCGGCCACAGGCAGCCCGCCCGGCATGGGCAGCGGACCGGCGCCCGTTCCGCCTCCGCCGCCTCCTCCTCCCCCACCCCCACCACCGCCTCCTCCGCCACCTCCACCGGTGGGTCTTGTACCGCTCAGCTGGCCAGACTCGATGCCCGCTGCTCAGTATCAGGAGGCCGACGGAACTCTGGTGACGCAGATCGGTGGGCGGGTTCGGGGACGCCATGCACGAGAAGCCGGCCCCAACGGCACCCCAGGGGTCTACGCCGAGTTCGGCCCGAATTACTTCGAGCGCCGAACCCACGAGATCACGATCTATGACGACGCCTCACCGACCCGCCCGGGCGATCGCGTGCTCACGATCGTGGTTCGACCGCAGTGGTGGTGGTATGCCGTGAACTTTCGCCACGGATTTGTCGGCGCAGATCTGAGCACACCCGATGATCCGGAGCGCCTTGCGCTCTATGCGGACAATGGCGGCGTGAAAGTTCTGCCTGGCGGCACCCTCACGCGTACACCGCTGCTCGACTACGACCGGCTTGCCGAGCCCCCACGCGAGAACTTTGCCGTCTCGCTGACGCGCCCTCCCGGGCGCGACTATGCCTTTGTCAAGCAAATTACGGTCTCGCCTATGGATCGGCGGCCGATTCGCGCCGGCGACGTCATCGAGTTCGAGCTCGGCATCTTCCTGGCGCGCGATGGCGTGGAGCTCGGCCGAGGCGCGTACTACGCCGATGCCATTGCCTATCAGGTGGGGACGCTGGGTGCGCAACCGTGGTTCCGCGCGGCAGCGGATGCGCCGCGGGCCTGGGACTCCGTGCCGCTGCCCGCCGCAGCGCGACACGGCGGGGCCATGACTCTGTCGGAAGACACGTCGGCAGAGCCGGCCCGGATGTTGATGCAGGCGGCGACCAATATCGCGGGCTACAACATTCAGCCCTTCGTCGAAGGCAGAAGGCTGTTTCACACCTCATTCGTGGACGGCACGCATTCGGAAGGCGGCAACCCGGTGCTTTCGAACCAGGTGAACCGCGCAACGGCCATCCGGTCGGAGGCGCGCTGCACCAGCTGCCATGTGGCCAATGGCAAGAGCGTGCCCACCATCGGTACGCGCCTGACCAATCTTGCCGTCGCGCTGAGCGCTCCCAGTGCAGATGGACGCATCGTGCCGCATCCGCTGTATGGCACACACCTGCAGACCGCAAGCAATGCCGAGGGCAGCCTGCAGCTCAGCGGCTACACGGCAGTACCGGGCAGCTACCCGGACGGCACGCGCTACGAGCTCCAGCAACCCAACTACACCCTGCGCGATTCGGCAGGAAATGTGTTGCAGAGTCTGGGCGCCGCATCGGTGCGTGTTGCCCCGCACCTGGTCGGGATGGGACTGATCGAGGCCATCTCGGAGTCCACCATCGCTGCGCTTGCCGACCCCGATGACCGCGATGGTGACGGCATTCGTGGCCGAGTGTCGATCGTGCGAGACGCTGCAGACCCGACAGTGCGGCGTCTGGGTCGATTCGGCTGGCGCGCCGAAGCCGCTTCTCTGCGCGACCAGGTTGCGTTGGCCCTGAACCGGGACATGGGCGTGCTCACGGACATCGCGCCCGCCCCAGATTGCGGCCTGACGCCGCAAGGTGCATGTCGCAACCCCCAGCCGACGAGCCGCCTCGCATCGAGCGAGCTGGATCTGATGGTGCGCTATGTGGCGCTGCTTGGCGTCCCTGCGCCGGCCCGGTTCGACAACGGGCGCGTGGATCCCCCGGCCGAGGAGCGCGCGGAGCGTCGTGTGATGGAAGGGGCCCAGCTCTTCCGCAATGCGCAATGCGCTGTCTGCCATACCCCGGCAATGCGAACCGGGTCGTTCCACCGCCTGGTCGAGCTGCGAGACCAGCCCATCGCCCCGTACTCGAACTTTCTGCTGCATGACATGGGTGCACAGATGGCCGACGCGTCGGGCAATGCCATGTATCGCACCAGCCCGCTCTGGGGTCTGGGCAAGCTCGAGCGCATCAACCCAAGCACCCGATACCTGCATGACGGTCGCGCCCGCACTGTGGAGGAAGCCGTTCTGTGGCACGGCGGCGAGGCGCTGCGCAGCCGCGACAACTTCCGTCGGCTCAGTGCTGACGATCGTCAGAAGCTCATTGAGTTTCTCAAGTCCCTGTAACAGTCTTGTCGGAGCGCGCGCGCGGCATGGCGAAAGCCTTGCTGCGCGCGTGGACCGCTGGAGGAAGACGGCTTGAGTTCGAATACACCTGGGCACCACAGCACGACAGAGACCCCAAGCAGCCAGACGCATGCAGTCCCCGACGCTGACAGCACCGCTGCTCTTGAAGCCGCGTTCCGCACGGGCCAGACGCTGTACTACGCGGGCCAGCACCTGGAGGCCTTTGAGCTGGCCACTGCGCTGCTGGACCGTGCAATCCGCATCAACGATGAACGATGGCAGGCACGCATTCGCATCAGCATCGCGGTCTGTCTGGCCGATCTTGGGTCGTATCAGGCCAGTCTGGCAGAGGCGCTGCGCGCTGTAGGCACCCTGTTTGACCAGCGCGACCGCGCCCAGCTGTCACGAGCCTTCAACTGCGCTTCCCTGGCCGCTTCCCGGCTGGGTCAGCACGACGACGCAATTGCGCTCATGCGTGCCGCCTTCCGGTGCGCTGATGGCGTGCTGGATCTGACACCCGTCTTCCTGGTCAATCTCTCCATGCTGCACGCACGCGCCGGACGAGCCAGGCAGAGCCATCGGCTCGCGCAGTTTGCTGTTCACCGCGTCCGCAGCCGGGAGCTCGATCCTCGATGGCTGGCCGCTGCGCAGACTGCATGCGCGAAAGCCGCATTGCTCTCCGGCGCGCTGCCGGCGGCGCGGGGCGCAGTGCTCGAGGCCATCAGAATCTTCAAGCGCTGCGGAGCCCAGCGCGAACGCTGCAGTGCGCTGCTGGTACTTGGAGAGATCCTCCTCAACACAAGCGAGCTTGCGCGCGCACGCCGACTGCTGAGGCACGTGGCGGTCTATGCCGAGCAGCGGCAGTACCACGACGTGCTCTCCGATGCGCGGGCCCTTAATGCGGTTCGTTCACCGGGCACGGCAGATTCCAGCCGCGCGGAGGTCGTCGTGCCGCGCGGTATGCCTGGCGTCGATCCGCGCACGCGTGAGCTCCTGCTTCGGTTCGAACTGGCTGCGCAGCGGGTCGAAGTCGAGCGCTTGCGGCGCGCCCTGCTTCGCCAGGCGGATCTGTGGCGTTCGGGCAGCCGCATGCTGAAGGGCCCTGCAGGCGGGGCTCAGCGCAGCCCGGGTTCCGCACAGGATCGTGGCTTGCCAGACCCGTTGACCGCACGCGAAGTGCAGATCATCCGTTCAGTGATGTCAGGCGCAACGAACAAGGAAATCGCCTCGGCACTGTCCTTGAGTGCAGGCACGGTCAGAAATCACCTGTCGACCTGCATGCAGAAACTTCAGGTCAGAAACCGCACCGAACTCATCGCCAAGGTATTTGCAGACGCAACGCTGCTTGAATACCGCAGCAGGTAGACCACTGACCAGCCACGACGTCGAGGCGTCCATGGTGCAGCGTTCCGCCCTCGGACACAGCTCGTTGCAAATCACGCGCCATTGGCATGCCAAACGTCACATCCGACCGACCCGACGCCGTTGATAGCGTCCCTTCTGAGCGAGCTCGCCATTGCGAATGGCTACTCGATGCTCATGAACAGTCTTGGAGGGATCCATGTCGCTACCATCGTGCAAAACAATGACCACACGGACGGCAGTCATTCTGCTCGCCGCATTCATCACTACCGGAGCTGGCTTGACCGCATGCGGGTCGGACTCACCTTCCGGCCCCGAAGTGAAGAGCCCGTCGCCACCACCGCCGCCGCCTCCCCCTCCACCTCCTCCTCCACCTCCTCCTCCACCGCCTCCACCACCGCCTCCACCACCGCCGCCACCACCACCTCCTCCTCCACCGCCACCTCCTCCACCGCCGCCTGGCTCCCCGATCAGCCTGGGCAAGCGGGCGTACGCATCGACGACGCAGGACCGGGCTTCGGACCCGCAGTTCGCGATCGACAACAGTGCCAGCACGCGTTGGGCAAGCGGCATTGCGGCAAACGCCTGGTACATGGTGGACCTTGGCGCGCCGGCGCAGATTTCGCGCGTCGAGATCGACTGGGAAACTGCGTTCTCGTCGCGCTACCTCATTGAGGTGTCGAACGACCGAACGACCTGGACGCCTGCGAGCACGGTTGTCACCAAGACCATGAACGGCAATACCCTTCCGCCCTTGGCAGATCGGGTGAACATCACGGCGAGCGGCACCTGGCGCTATGTCCGCATGAACTCCACGGAGAGAGGTTGGCGCGCCGGCGACGGCAGCCAGTACGGCGTGTCCATGTATGACTTCCGGGTGTACGGAACCGGCGGAAGCAGCACGATGCCTGATCCGATACCGGGGCCTGCAGCCCCAGGAAACGGTCCGTACCAACTGGTGTGGTCCGATGAGTTCGACAGCGCGGCGACACCGACGCCGGTGGACACGGGCAAGTGGGACTACGAAATCGGTGACGGCTGTCCCAGCCTTTGCGGCTGGGGCAACGGAGAACGCCAGTACTACACCAACAACATCGAAAACGTGTTCATGCAGAACGGCTTGCTCAACATCACCCTGCGCAAGAACCATCTGAACCGGGCTTACACATCCGGACGCCTCAAGACCCTGGGCAAGTATGAATTCACCTACGGCCGAGTCGCCGCACGCATCCGGATCCAGACACCACCCTCATCCGGTCCGGGCGCGAAGGACGGACCCGTCGCAGTGTGGGGCGCCTTCTGGACCCTCGGAAAGGATGTCGTCGACCCCTACGTCGGGTGGCCGCACTCGGGTGAACTCGATGTCATGGAGAACATCGGCTACTCATGGTGGTACAGCTCTGCGCTGCACGGACCGGGCTACTACGGCGGAGGCAGCATTGGCGGTTCGTACAACAAGACGGACAGCAGCACAGGCGTCGTGCTGGGCAATCTGCCTGAATACCGATCGGGCGATTGGAACGAGTACGAAATGGAATGGGGACCGGACCAGGTCGAGTTCCGGCTCAATGGCCGCACGTTCCGCACAGTCACTCGGGCTGAAGTCGAGGCACGCGGCTATTGGGTCTACGACAAGCCCAACTTCCTGATCCTGAATCTGGCGTACGACGGCGCGTACCCGCGCGGCTATCGAACCAATCCGCAGAACTTCACCGGTGCAACCACAAGCAACGGTCTGCCCACCGTGGCTGAAAACGCGTTCCCGCACACCATGCAGGTGGATTGGGTACGCGTGTATCAACGGCGATGATGCTGCTGGCGCGCAACCGCACCCGCTGAACAAAACAGCCCGGCATGCCGGGCTGTTTTTAGTTCACGCGAACCGATTGATCAGGTGCTCTTTGGCGCCGGGCGGGTCTGCTTGGGCGCAGGAAAGTCGGCGCTGAAGTCCAGGCGAACGTTCTTGACACCTGCCGCGCGAAGCTGCTCGGCGAGCTCCGCCGAAACCCGCAGCGACTTCCTGAGACCGTCCTTGCCGCGCGCCGGAACGGTCAGCACGTCGATGATGAGCTCAGGATTCTTCTGCTGCTGGGCGATATAGATCGCAGCAATCTCCTTGATGAGCTTGCTGCTGCGCACCGCCTTCAGGTTGGTTTCGTCGAGCTGGCTGTACAGATTCTGCAGGCCGTATTGCTCGGTGGTGGGCCGCTCCATCTGCTTGGGCGGGGTGAAGGTACGGCCCGGCGTGGACGCGAGCATCGGCCGAACGCTGTTCAGGCCGACATCGACGCCGCCAGCATCGCTTGCCACCATCGCGCAGCCGTTGGTCGTGCCCCCGACGACGTTCACGTAGGCGTAGCTCTGGGCGGCGGCACTGCCGACGGCTGCCGCGGACAGCAGGCAGGCTGCGAGAAGCTTGCTCCCAAGACGCGTGATCCATTGAGTTGTTGTCTTCTGCATGCGTTTCCTCCTTGATGAATGACCCAGTGAGCCGGGTCGTTGCGCCAGGCCGATTTGCAGGGTTCGGCGTAGCTGATTGATTGTGCAAGTGCGGGGTCTAGGCCACCAGCCTCGCCTTGAGTGCATCCATGGCCGCAGAGGGCTTGATGCCCAGCCGGATACTCAGCGCATCCCGGCAACGCCGATAGGTATGCATGGCTTCGGCCTGCCGCCCAAGCTGCATGTAGCACTGCATGAGCGTCAGATAGCCTTGCTCGGCCAGCGGCTCGCGTTCGATGGCGATCTCCAGCAGCGCAGCAGCATGCTCGGCCGAACTCGCGCCACCCAGTACCGCATCCGGATTGCGCATCAAGACGCCAGCCACGGCAAGACTCGCACGCAAATAACCGTTTCGAAGGCTCTGCCGTGCTGCGAGCAGCCAGGGGGTATCAGCCTCGCCCGGCAGCAGTTCGCCGCGATAGATGCCCGCCATGCGGCGCGCCAGATCGACGAGGCGCGCGGCACTGGCGCCGCTCTGGCCGAAACGGTTGGCCATCGCTTCAGCTTGATCACACAAGCGCTGCAGCAGCGCCGCATCAGATCCGCAAAACTGCGCGTCAAAGCGCACGCGGCCATCGGCCATGAGCAGCATGCCTTCGCCGGCACTGGCCAGCAGCTTGCGGGCCCGGGTCAGCGTGACTTCAAGATTCTTGCGGGCTGCCGCAATGTTCTCGGCGTCTGGCCAGAGCGCGTCGGCGGCCGTGTCGGCCGTCAGGCCGTTGTCGCCACTCACGGCCAGCAGCTTCAGCAGTTCCTGCGGCTTGCTGGCTGCCTTGCCGCTGTTGGCGAGAATTTCGCCATCGCAATGCAGCTCGTAGCCACCGAGGAGCCGCTGCCACACCCGCCAGGGCCACTGGGGTGGAGCGTCCGTCGGCGCCAGGAGCTGGCGCGTGAGAACCACGCTTTGCACGAAGCTGGACTGGATGTCGTGCTCCAGCGCTCTGGCGCAGACCCAGGCCGTGTGGCGTGGCAGAGAACGCAGCAGCGAGCGCAGGTTCATCTGCTGCGCGATCGATACCGCATTGCGCAGTGCATCGACATAGCCCATGTCACCGTCACGCTCCATCTCCATGGCCATGGCGAGCGAAGCGAGACATTCGCCGTATCGCGTCGTGAAGCCGCCGCCCGGCCCGGCGACTGCAGCGCGTGCCTCTGGATAGCGTGCCAGGGCGATATAGGCCTGCGCCAGTTCCGCATGCAGCAGCTGCCATCGTCCGAGCGGAATGCCGGCCCATTGCATCGCTGCGAGCGCCGCCTGCAGATGCTGCAGCGCCTCCTGCGCCTGATCGTTGCGCAGCGCGATCCGCGCCGCGAGGTGATAGGCATTGACCTGCGCCAGCGCGGTCCGGGTACCGAGATCCTTCTGCACTTCGCGCAGCAGCCGAGTGGCCGAAACCATCTGGTTGTGCTCGATGTCCAGCCGCGCCATGGCAACTTTCGCCATGACCACCAGCGAGCCGAAGTGCGCCGACTCAGCGAGCTCGGCGGCAATCTGCCAGAGCCGACGCGCGCCTTCGAAGTCCTGCACGAAATAGCGGCTGTAGCCGGCAACGTACTGCCACTTCGATTGTTCCGCCGGGTGGCATTGCGCATATTGGCGCGAGGAACCCACCAGCATGGACAGATGATCGACCGCGCCCAGCACCTGCTGCAGGTTCATGTGGCCCAGTGTGACTCGCGCAGCGCGGATCCAGTCTTCTGCATCGACGGTACCGGCGCGCTTGAGCGCCTCCACCATCTGGTCCAGCTGTGCGGCGTCGGTCTTGCCGGTGACGAAGCGGAAAGCGAGTTCTGCGGCACACCGCCAGAAGTGGATCACCGGCGAGCCGGTTTCGCCCACGCTGCGCTCCAGCCAGTCGCGCCGCTCCACCCAGCGCTCATACCCGGTCGGGTCGGCAAACTCCTCGCAGCGACTGAGCAGGGCCAGGCCGCAGATCGCCCAGGCGGCCTCAGGTTGGGCAGTACGCGGTGCGCCGCCGTCAGCGGCCTGCACTGCACTGGCCCATGCGGCTTCGGCGATGGCTTCACCTGCCGGGTCTTCGGTTCGGATCGCCTCGCGCAGAGCTGCCAACCGGGCACCGAGCTGCTGCCCGTCTGCGTCCGGCTTTGCGTCTGCTGGCGAGACCCCACCCAACACGATTTTTCCCCCGTAGAAATCCCTGACGCAGACGACCAGTTCATCGCCATTAGCGCACTCGCGAAGTTCGCGAGTCTATAGGCCGCCGACGCAATTGACTGCAGCGCCGCACCCACAGTGCAACGCGGCTGTCATGATCGGCCGCCTGAGCGGCCTTGCGCGATCACGCTCGATCCTTAGCTCAGCGCCTCCATCCGGCTCTCGATCCACGCGCAGAAGTTTGCGCCTTCGGGCGTGAAGCGCGCGTGCTTGCGAAGCACCGCGGTGGCCTGCCGAACGCCGCGGCGCAGGTCGGCCACGCGGCGCTGGGCCCACAGGCGGGACAGCAGCGGCACGGCGCCGGCCTCCACCGCGCGGTGCAGACCTTCGGCGGCCATGGCGCTCACGTAGGTGCCCTCGAACACACCGGCAACCGGCCGGGCGTCAGTGCGCCAGCTCACCTGGAAGCGCTCAGCGGTCTGTGCAGCGGCCAGCATGGGGCAGAACTCCTCCACATAGCGCAGCTTGACGTGGGCCGCCTCGTGCAACAGGCCTTCGAGCGCCTGCAGCGGCCGGCCGGGGTGGACCCACACAGCGCCCTGCATGGACGACAGCGTGAAGCCGTTCATCTGCCAGCCTCGCGGCGGCATGCGCGGCACCACCACGGAGAGGATGGCGCGCCATTCCTGCACCATCTCGGGCCAGGCGTCCGACATCCATTGTGCGGCCTCGATCAGCGCCTCGCGCTGGCCGGAGGGGTAGGCCTGGTCGCGCGGGTCCACCCAGTCGTGCAGGATGGCGTCTTCGCGCTCGGCGGTGCGGGTCTCGTCCAGACAGACGCGCAGGCTGGGCAGGTCATTGCGGATGACGATGCTGCCGAAGTTGGACACGTCGCGCAGCAGCGGCACGCCGCTTTGCACCCGCAGGCCCACTGCGGCGCCTTGGGCACTGCCGCGGGTGTCCGGCGCGACGACGACGCGCTCGTCGCGCATGTCCTTCACGCGCCAGTCCAGCGATTCGGCGTCCGGCGCCAGCTGCAGGCTGCTGGCGCAGTCCCAGGTCTCGATCATGCGGCCGCGGGCGCGCAGGCTCAGGCCGTCCGAGCCGCCGAAGCCCAGGCAGTAGTTGGGCGCGTAGCCCAGCAGCATGGACACGCGGGCGGCGTCGGCGCCATCAATCAGGGCGCGGCCCAGGGAGTGCACCCAGCGGCGGAACAAGGGCGAGGCACCGCGGCGCACGCGCTCGCCCACGGACAGCGCAGACAGGCGCTGCATGCATTCCTGCCAGGACGCCAGGTAGCGGTCATAAGCGCCGTCCATGGCAAGCACCTCGCCGATGGCGTGCAGATCATCCAGCCGAGCGAGGGCGGAGGACTTGACCAGCTCCGCGGTGCAATCGGATTCGGGTTGAAGCAGGCTGCTCATGAGCACGGCATCTGCGCAGGCGCGGTTGGCCGGCAAGCTGGCCGGGGTGTCGTCGTCGGAATCGAGTGCGGCGTCGGCATTGGGCGGTGATGCCACCCACTGCGCGTTGGCCACTGCCAAGGGCAGCGTGGCAGGCAGAGCGCGGCGCTGGGCCGGCGCGGGCGCCAACGCACGAAAGCTCAGATCAGTCGCCGGGCGCCGTGCAGCCGCTGACGCAGCTGCCGGGCTGGCGCGGTGCCCACTCACGCCCGCCAGGGGGCCGAATACGCGTGTCACCATATGAAACTCACTGCCAGCGACGCTTCGGTGGGCCGCATGCCAGGGCGCGACACAAGGGCGGCCAGGGCCTGCAGGCGTTCTGCATGACGCTGTGCCAAGCGGCTCACTTCACCGCCTTCACCGGCATCTGGTCCGCTGGCCGTGTGCAGCAGGCGCACATAGGCGGGGGGCGCCTGGATCAGCTCACACTGCGAGCTGAGCGATGCGTCGCGCATCAGCGCGCTGAAGCTGCCCGGCCCGGCGGGAACGACGGAGCCCTGCGCTGCGTCCTGCAGCCGGGCACGGTCCTGAGTGTCTTGCATGCTGCCCTCCAGCGATGTGCACGCCAAGAACGCGTGCTCGGAATAAGGCGGTGCAAGACGGCAGCCTCCTCCCTGACAGCGGTGGGGGATCAGTCACCACTGCAAGCTCTCTGCCGCCTTGCACCTTGGGATGCATGATGAAAGGCAGGACCCTACAGATGACCTACAAATCTGAAATTTGGTGAATTTCGGCTGAACGGCCGGGGGATGCGTGAAGGCTGCGGCGCTGCGCATCTATATGGATGCAGCGGCGCGGTGGCATGGAGTTCCATGCTGAAAGCAAGCGACAAATCTTGACAAAGTACTTTAGATAAATGAGCTAATTTATTGATTTATCAAGACAATCCAAGAATCCACTGAATCACCTTCTTGGCCAGAAAGCCGACTATCCCCAGCCCCAGCCCCAGAAACAGCACAAAGGTGCCGAACTTGCCGGCCTTGGAATCCTTGGCCAGCTTGAAGATGATGAACACCATGTAGGCGATGAATCCGCCCAGGCCCCAGGTCAGGCCGATCTGCGCGATTTGCTCTTCTGTCATCGCCCGGCCTTTAGCGGAACGAGCGCGAGCCCGCCGACACGCCCAGCCGCGGCGGCAGCGCGTCGGCGTCCACCAGATCCCGGTAGGCATGCCAGCTGGCGTGACCGAGCATGGGCACGATCACGATCAGGCCAATGAGCAGGGTCCCAAAGCCCAGCAGCGTGAGCCCAGCGAGCAGCAGCGCCCAGACCGCAGAGATCACCGGGTTGGTGGCCACCGCCCGCCAGCTGGTGAGCACGGCGGCGTAGACCGTGATGCGCCGGTCCAGCAGCAGCGGGATGGACACCACGCTGCTGGCGAAGATGGGCGCCGCCAGAAATGCGCCCAGCGCCACCCAGACCTCGAACAGCCAGCCGTCCGGCGCAGCCACCACGTCATTGATGAAGTCTGCCGGCGTACGGATCGGCTGCGGGCTGAACAGGGTGATGAGCGAGGCAGACGTGACCACCCAGCCCGTGCCGGCGAGCGCCAACAGCAGCCCGAAGGCCACCAGACTGCGCTGCCCGCCACGCCACACGGCCCAGACATCGGCCAGCCCGGCGTCAGGGTGGCTGCCCTGCGCGCCTTCCAGCTTGCGGCTAATGGCATACAGGCCGGTGGCGACGATCGGCGCCACCAGCAGAAAGCCCGAAAACGCGCCGGCCAGCAGCCAGAAGCGGTTGTGCGCGAAGGCCAGCAGCACGCCGGCGAACGCCGTGACCGCCAGCCCATGCAGGATGCCTGGCAGCGGGCAGACGATCAGATCACGCAGGCCCAGGGCAAGCCACTTGATGGGACGGCGCGACGGGACGTCCCGCACCGGGGCGGGCTGGGTGGCGCGGGCAGGATGAACGTCAGCGGGGTGATTGGGCATGCAGGCGTGGGCCGAGGGCAGCGCCGGCGAGCCGGTGCGGCTCGAAGCGTGGTGCAGAGGACGGCGCAGGATAGCCCTGCCGCCTGACGATCGACTTGCGCGAGGTCAGAGACGGCCAACGCCGGCTGCTGATCGGCTCATTTTCAATATTTGCTTCATTTAGCCGCCTTCCAAGGTGCCTAAATGAAGCATTCATTGGCACTCATGCAGAAAGGCTGTCCGCATGCCTGATGCGGTTCTTCAGCCGATTTATGACGAAGCACAGCCTGAAAGTCGGCAGTGCATGTCATGCCCAGCCCTTGAAGCAGCTTATTTTCAATCGATGATTGAATGACAAGGCTCAGGGAGCGCACTTTTCAATGATTTCTTGAAAGCAGCGCTTGGCCAATTTCCGCAGGTAGCGTGCGGATTTCGGCCGATCCGGCCGCCTGCATTCAGATCGTGCATCTCACGCCGAGCGCACTCAAAACGCTAGCGCGCCACGAGCAGCGCAGTGGCCTGCGCCGAGATGCCCTCCTCCCGCCCCAGATAACCCAGCTTCTCGCTCGTCTTGGCCTTGACGTTGATCTGGCTGGCGTCCACACCCAGGGTCTGCGCGATCACCGCCACCATGCCGGGGATGTGCGGCGCCAGCTTGGGCTGCTGGGCGATGATCGTGGCGTCCAGGTTGACCAGCTGCCAGCCGGCGGCCTGCACGCGGCGGTAGGCCTCAGCCAGCAGCACCTTGCTGTCAGCGCCCTTGAACTGGGGGTCCGTGTCCGGAAAGTGGCGGCCGATGTCGCCCAGGCCGGCGCCACCCAGCAGCGCGTCCGTGATGGCGTGCAGCAGCACGTCTGCGTCGCTGTGGCCCAGGAGCCCGGTGCTGTGAGGGATCTCGACGCCGCCGATGATCAGCTTGCGGCCAGCCACCAGGGCGTGCACGTCCCAGCCTTCGCCGATCCTGAATGAGGGCAATGCGCGCGGCAGGCTTGAGTTCGACATCAATTGCTCCATGGCGCGCAGGTCATCCTGCACGGTGATCTTGAAATTGCCGCGGGTGCCAGGCACCAGCACCGGCACGTGGCCGGCCGCCTCCATGGCCTGGGCTTCGTCGGTGGGCTCGATGCCGGCGTCGAATGCCGCGTCCAGCGCGGCTGCAAGCAGGCCGATCCGGAACATCTGCGGCGTCTGCGCCGCCCACATGGCCTCGCGCGGGATGGTGGCCTCGACCTCCTCGCTGGCCATGTCGGTGGCAAAGCGGCTGCGCTTCAGGGTATCCGCCAGGGGCAGCGCCATCAGCCCGCCCACCGGGTGAGTCTGCAGCCGGTCGATCATGTTCATCAGCGCGTCAGGCGAGAGCCCCGGGCGGGCGGCGTCGTGCACCAGCACCCAGTCGTCTGCCAGCGCGCCGGCCATCAGCAGCGCATCCAGCCCCTGGCGCACCGTGCGCGCCCGGGTGGCGCCGCCAGCGGGCACCCAGGTGAGGCGGCGGCCGTGCTCGCCGCGCAGCGGTGCAAGAGCGTCGGCCACATGCGCATCCCCCGGCGCCGTGGCCACCAACACGCTCATGATGCGCGGGTCGGCCAGCAGCGCGCGTGCCGTACGCGCCATCACGGTCTCGCCGACCAGCGCGGCATATTGCTTGGGCAGCTCACCGCCAAAGCGGCTTCCGGTGCCACCCGCGGGAATCAGGCCGAACAGGGCGCTCATGCCCCGAACCTCAAAGCGTAGATTGAGCATTCATGCGGGTTTCCAGGCCAAAGTGGCTGGAAAAGCGCATGGGACAAGCGGAAAGCGGTTTGAAAATGCATCGGAAGCGGGCGTTCTTCGAGTGAAGTGACGGGGTGACGCACCCCGCTGGGCCTAACATTCCGGCCAGCATAAACCGCATCGCAGCGGGCCGATTTCAGGCCCGCGCGAGCGTTTTCATTTTGTATGGCTGAAAACTCATCCTCCTACTCACCACTTTCCGCCCAGCTGGCACGCATGGGCGCGGGCGACAGCTTTGCGGCGCACCCCGGCCCAGGCAGCGCGGACGCCTGGTGCCTGGCGCGGCTGCTGCCGGATGTGCTGGCGCGCGGGCAACGGCTGACTGTCGTCACCGCCAGCGCGCAGGACGCACAGCGCCTGCATGACGAGCTCACCTACCTGGCCGCAGAGCTGAGCGCAGACCCCACCAGGAAACCCAGCATCCGCCTGCTGCCGGACTGGGAAACGCTGCCCTACGACAGCTTCTCGCCTCACCAGGACCTGATCTCCGAGCGCCTGGCCACCCTGCATGAGACCGTGAGCGGCAACGTGGACGTGCTGATCACGGCCGCATCCACGGCCCTGCACCGCCTCTGCCCGCCCGGCTTCATCGAGGGCTACACCTTCTTCTTCAAGCAGGGTGGCAAGCTCAACGAACAGCAGCTGCGCGATCAACTGGTGCGCGCCGGCTACAACCATGTGGGTCAGGTGCTCTCGCCGGGCGAATACAGCGTGCGCGGCGGGCTGATCGACCTCTTTCCCATGGGCAGCGCCCTGCCCTACCGGCTGGACCTGTTCGACGACAGCATCGAATCCATCCGCACCTTCGACCCCGACACCCAGCGCAGCCTGTATCCGGTCAAGGAAGTGCGCCTGCTGCCGGGCCGCGAATTCCCGATGGACGAGGCCAGCCGCGCGGCGTTTCGCAAGCGTTTCCGCGAGGTGTTCGAGGGCGACCCGACCAAGGCCGTGATCTACAAGGACATGGGCAACGGTATTGCCAGTGCGGGCATTGAATACTGGCTGCCGCTGTTCTTCGAGCAGGCGGCCACACTGTTTGACTACCTGCCCGCTGGCAGCCTGCTGGCCACGGTGGGCGACGTGAATGAGGCAATCAAGCGCTTCCACACCGACACGCAGGAGCGCTACAAGCTCATGCGCGCCGACCGCGAGCGCCCGCTGCTGCCGCCGGACCAGCTCTTTCTCACTGCCGAGCACTTCTTTGCGAACGTGCGCGGCTTTGCCCGCCTGGCGCTGGATGCCGCGAGCAACCACGCGCCGCTGGCCGCGCCCCTGCCCAACCTGGCGATCGACCGCAAGCGCGAAGTCCCGCTCGCCGCGTTCCTGGACTGGCAGCACAAGACGCCGTACCGCGTGCTGATCGTGGCCGAAAGCGCCGGCCGGCGCGAGACCATGGCCACCCTGCTGCGGGACAACGAGCTGCCAGTCAGCGAGGTGGAGAGCTTCGCGCAGTTCACCGCAGACATGCGCGCGGCCATCATCGTCGCGCCGCTGGCCAGCGGCTTTGTGCTGCCCGGCGAAGGCATTGCAGTCGTCACGGAAGCGGAACTCTATGCCGCCTCCGGCCGCACCGGCCGCAAGAAGCAGGAGGCCACCACCAACATCGACATGATGATCCGCGATCTGGCGGAGCTGAAGGTCGGCGACCCGGTGGTGCACGCCCAGCATGGCATCGGCCGCTATCACGGGCTGGAGTCCATGGATTTGGGCGAAGGCGTGATGGAGTTCCTGCACCTGGAATACGCGGGCGGCACCAAGCTCTACGTGCCGGTGAGCCAACTGCACCTCATCGGCCGCTATTCCGGCATGAACCCGGAGGACGCACCCCTGCACCAGCTGGGCAGCGGCCAGTGGGAGAAGGCGCGCAAGAAGGCCGCCGCACAGGCGCGCGACACCGCTGCAGAGCTGCTGGACCTCTATGCCAAGCGCGCCCTGCGCCAGGGCCATGCATTCAACTTCGACCCCGCCGACTACGTGCGCTTTGCCGAGGGCTTCGGCTTCGAGGAGACCGCCGACCAGGCCGCTGCGATTGCGGCCGTGATGGGCGACATGACGCGCGGCAAGCCCATGGACCGCCTGGTGTGCGGCGACGTGGGTTTCGGCAAGACCGAGGTCGCCCTGCGTGCCGCCTTCATGTGCGTGGCTGGCGGCAAGCAGGTGGCCGTGCTGGCGCCCACCACACTCCTGGCCGAGCAGCATTTCCAGACCTTCTCTGACCGCTTTGCGGACTGGCCGGTGAACATCGTGGAGCTGTCGCGCTTCAAGACCGCCAAGGAGGTCAAGGACGCGGTGGAGCGAATCAATACGGGCCAAGTGGACATCGTCATCGGCACGCACAAGCTGCTGTCCTCGAGCGTGAAGTATCCGCGCCTCGGGCTGGTGATCATTGACGAGGAGCACCGCTTCGGCGTGCGCCACAAGGAAGCGCTCAAGAGCCTGCGCGCCGAGGTGGATGTGCTCACGCTTACGGCCACGCCGATTCCGCGCACCCTGGGCATGGCCATGGAAGGCATGCGGGATCTGTCGGTGATCGCCACTGCGCCGCAGCGCCGCCTGGCGATCAAGACCTTTGTGCGCCGCGAGGGCGATGGCATCATCCGCGAGGCGGTGCTGCGCGAACTCAAGCGCGGCGGGCAGGTGTACTTCCTGCACAACGAGGTCGAGACCATCGAGAACCGCAAGGCCAAGCTCACCGAGCTGCTGCCCGAGGCGCGGATCGTGGTGGCGCACGGCCAGATGCCCGAGCGCGAGCTGGAGCGCGTGATGCGCGAGTTCACCGCCCAGCGCGCCAACATCCTCTTGTGCACCACCATCATCGAGACCGGGATCGACATCCCGACGGCCAACACCATCATCATCCACAAGGCCGACCGCTTTGGCCTGGCCCAGCTGCACCAGCTGCGCGGGCGCGTGGGCCGCAGCCACCACCAGGCCTATGCCTACCTGCTGGTGAGCAGCGAAGAGGGCCTGACCAAGCAGGCCAAGCAGCGCCTGGAGGCCATCCAGAGCATGGAAGAACTGGGCTCCGGCTTCTATCTGGCCATGCACGATCTGGAGATCCGCGGCGCCGGCGAGGTGCTGGGCGAGAACCAGAGCGGCGACATGCAGGAGGTCGGCTTCCAGATGTACGTGGACATGATCAATCTGGCCGTTCGGGCCCTTAAGCGCGGCGAGGAGCCGGACTTCGAGGCGCCGCTGACCCTGGGCATCGAGGTCAATCTCCATCTGCCCGCTCTTCTGCCCACCGACTACTGCGGCGATGTGCATGAACGCCTGAGTCTGTACAAGCGGCTTTCGGCCGCCGAGACCACCGAAGCGCTGGACAGCCTGCACGAAGAGATCATCGACCGCTTCGGCAAGTTGCCCGAGGCGGCGCAGGCCCTGCTCGATACGCACCGCCTGCGCGTGATGGGCAAGGCACTGGGCGTGGCGAAGATCGACGCCCACGCGGAGTCCATCACCCTGCAGTTCGGCCCCAAGGTGCCCTTCGAGCCCTATGCAATCATCGAACTCGTGCAAAAGAACAAACACATCAAGCTCGCCGGGCAGGACAAGCTGCGCATCACCGGCAGCTCGCCGGACCTGGCTGCGCGCGTGGGCAACACCCGCGCGGCGCTGCGGCTGCTGGGCAAGTCTGCACAGGTGGAGGTGACGGCATGACGAACACCCTGGCAGCAAGAGCATTCTCGCTGCTGCTGAGCGCCCTGCTGGCTCAGACCGCGCTGGCACAGACGCCATCCACAGCCGCAGCAGCGGACACATCAAGCATCCTGCAGGAGGCCTCGCGCCTGTTCCGCGAGGGCCGCAGCTTCGACGCCAAGCTGCTGTTGGTGCCACTGGCCGGGCGCGATGTGCCTGACGCGTTGTTTGCAGTCGGGCGGATCGAGGAGTCCGAAGGCATGTATGCCCGCGCCGCCGAGCTGTATGAGCGCGCTGCGAAGCAGAAGCATGGCCCCAGCATCAACAACCTGGGCGCGCTCTACGCAGAGGGCCTGGGCGTGCCACGCGATCCGGCGCGCGCCGTGGCCAGCTACCGGGAAGCAGCGCAGCTGGGTTCGGCCGACGGCATGGTGAATCTGGCCCTCGCGATCATCACGCGTGCCACCACGGCACAGGCAAGTGAATCGCCTGCGGAGCTGGTCGAACGCGCAGCAAACCTCAACCACCCCGTCGGCATGCGTCTGCATGGCAGCACACTGATGCTGGATGCCGCACGCCAACGGCTGGGCTTTGGCTGGCTGGAGAAGGCCGCTGGGGCTGGCGACGCACCCGCCATGGTCGATGTGGCCCTGGCCAAGCAACGCGGCCAGATCACCGCGAGAGACTTTGAAGGCGCAGCCAGGCTGCTGCAGGCCGCGGCGGCCACCGGCCTGCCCGCCGCCAAGCGCGAGCTGGCCACGGTCTACGAACTCGGCCTGGGCGTGCCGACAAACACGGCCGAAGCACAGCGCCTTCGCCGAGAGGTCGAGATCGCCGAGCGGGCCGCAGCCAGCCGCGCGCAGGCACCGGCCTCGCAGAACGCACCCGCAAACGCCCGCCCGGCGCAGTCGTCACCGGGCCAACCCAACCTGACACGCTGAGTCACACCCCCTGCGACCGCTGACGGAATGGATGACCGCCCCGCCCAGATCGGCAGGCGGCGATGGGCCGATCAGCACCCCACCGAGACCGCACCATGAACGCACCCGACCACTCCTCCCTCGACGAAGACCCCACCCGACTGCTCGACTTCACGCTGAGCGGCGCAGCCCTGCGCGACTGGCAGGCCATTGCTGCGACCCACCTCTGGGCCAGCGAGCTCGGTCGGCCGATCGCCTCTGGCACCACCACGGCCGGCACGCATTGGGCGCGCTTTGCGGCACAGGCCGGCAAGATTGCGCAGATTGCTGAGGGTGCAGCGGCCTTGAGCCTGGACACCGCAGCCTTGGCCCCAGGCGCGCATTTGACGGACTACCGCCTGCTCGCCATGGACATGGACAGCACCCTGATCTCGATCGAATGCGTGGACGAGATCGCCGACTACTGCGGCAAGAAGGCGGAGGTCGCTGCCATCACCGAAGCCGCCATGCGCGGCGAGATCACGGACTACAACGAAAGCCTGCGCCGCCGCGTGGCGCTGCTGGCGGGGCTGGATGCGAAAGTGCTGGAGCAGGTCTACTTGGAGCGCCTGAAGATCAACCCTGGTGCACGCGAGCTGATCGACACGGCCAAGTCCGTGGGCCTGAAGACCCTGCTGGTCTCCGGCGGCTTCACCTTCTTCACCAGCCGCCTGAAGGCCGAACTCGGCCTGGACTACACGCGCTCCAACGAGCTGGAGATCATTGATGGCAAGCTCACCGGCCGCATGGTCAATGAGCTGATCGTGAATGCGCAGGTCAAGCGCCAGACCCTGGAAGCCACCTGCACCCTGCTGGGCTGCCAGCCTGCGCAGGCCATTGCCATGGGTGACGGCGCGAATGATCTGGAGATGATGCGCGTCTCGGGCCTGTCGGTGGCGTATCACGCCAAGCCGGCCGTGGCGGCGCAGGCCGATACGCGCATCCGCTTTGGCGGGCTGGACACGGTGCTGGCCTGGCTGCGCTGACGCGCAGCCGCCGCCTCAACCCCGCAGATCGGCCGAGGCTTGCGCGGCCCAGGCCCAAGCAGCGTCTGATGCGGCCAGCACGGTGTCCATGCCGCCATACAGACTGGCGGTGGCTTTGGCCTCTTCAAGCTGGCGGCGTTCAAGCTGTTCGGCCAGCGTGAGCAGCGGCGCCAATGGCCCGCTGCGCGCAACCAGCGCGCTCTGCAGATCAGCAGCCAGAGACAGGGGCGCGACCGCATCGGCCATGGGCAGATGCAGCAGCACATCGATCATCGACAGCAGGCCGAGCGTGAACAGGCTCTGCGGCGCGGCACCGGTCTGCGCCGCGAGCATTTCGAACAAGCGCGCGCGGGCCAGGGCGATCTCCTGCAGCGCACGGGAACTGGCCCTGCGTTCACCCGCGCTGACCAGCATGACCGTCAGCCAGCGGTAGAGCGCGTCACGGCCCATCAGCAGGACAGCCTGATCCACGGAGTCCACCGCGCGGGACACGCCCAGCAACGGGCTGTTGGCATGGCGTAGCAGTTGGTAGCTCAGCGAAACGTCCGAGCGCAGCTCGCCGGCCAAGGCGGCGGTGTCTGCGCCGCCCACGAGTTGATTGATCAGACGGCAGAGTTTGGCCACCTGCGGCCCGGGCGTGCCTTTCTCGGCGGGTGTCGCCGTGCGGTCCAGGCGGCCCGCGGCCAGTTCTGCGCCCTCGCGCAGTGCGGCCTCGATCGCGTCGATATCCGGCAGATTGACCACGGCCCAGGGCATGCCGGGTTGTCTCGTGCGGTGGCTCTCGATCAGGCCGCGGCACTCATCGGCGCTGCGCACACGCGCGTCCACAAACAGGAACTGCACCGGCAGCGTGGTCGCGTCGCTCGCGCCGACCACCGCGTGCTGAGCCTGCAGCCTGGCGATCAGGTCGCGCGCATCCTGCTCGGGTGCTGCACCCAGCCCGTCAATGACGATGGACGCACCTGCCGGGACGTTCTGCAGCACCGCAGGCCGTGCCAGAAGTTGCCAGGGCAGGATGGTGAGGCCGACGCGGCCGGCCGCCCGGATCGGCTTGAGAGAGGCCAGCACCATGCTCGCGTACGCCGCCAGCGTGGCAACGTTAGCGCCTTCGCGCGCTCTGCGCAGCATCACATCCGGGGGCAGCACCTCGAAACCGGCGAGCTGGCCACTGCGGTCCACCAGGGGGATACGTGGGCACGGCGTGGCCGCTGACGGCACGACATCGTTGCGCGCGGCAGGCCGTACCAGTCCCTCAGATCCAGACTGCACAGCCGGCGGCGCGCTGGCCGGCTGGGATGGGCGCGGCAAGTCTGCGCTCCGGGCCGGCGCGGCACCGAACAGACGTGTGAGCCAATTGAGCATGCGTGAATTGACCTACTGGCCCTGGGCCAACTTGCAGGCTTCGGCGAGAACCACCTGCGCCACGGGCACGGCTTCGGCACGGCTGCCGGAGATCAGCGCCTCGGAGGCTACCGGCCCTGCATGGCTGCCGGCGGCCATGTGCGTCACCACACACAGCGCCGCGTAGGGCAGATCGAGTTCGCGCGCCAAGGCCGCCTCGGGCATGAGCGTGCTGCCCACCATGTGGTTGCCATCGCGGATGAGCTTGCGCACTTCTGCGGCGGTGGCGTGGCGCGGGCCATTCACGCAGCCATAGGTACCGCCGAAGTGCGCCGTGCTGCCGACGCCGGTCACGGCACGTTGTAGCACCTGACGCAAAGCGGCATCAAAGGGCTCGTTGAAGTCGATCTGGCGGATGGGACCGTCCACGCCTTCCTCAAAGGTATGGGCCCGCCCCCAGGTGTAGTCAATCACCTGGTCCGGGATCGAGAAGCGGGTTTCGAGCAAGGAAGGAATAAGCGCCGCGACGGACGAGACCGCAAAAACGCGTGCCGCACCGACATCGCGCAGCGCGACCAGGTTGGCGCGGTAGTTCACCTTGTGCGGCGGCAGCGTGTGGCCGTAGCCGTGACGCGCGAGGAACACGATCGGCGCCCCATCGATACGCCCGAACAGCAGCGCGCCCGCAGGCTCGCCAAACGGCGTCCGCACCACGCGGCGCGACTCCACGCGCATGCCCGGCAACTGGCTCAGCGCAGTGCCGCCGATGATGGCGGTCAGACTCTCAGCAGACATCCGGATTCGACTCCTTGTAAGCCCTTGCAGCCAGTGTCTGAAGACTGGCTGCGGCAAGCATGATTCGTATGCAGTGGCAAGCGATTTTGCACACGTTTGCACCGCACGGCAGGCCAATTGAAGACACCGGGAACTCTACTGCCTGCGCGCGCTCAGATTAGCCGCAGCCGTGCGCCAGGCGCCGGCTGCATGCCTGTGTGCATGCCGAAATGCTTGCGCCAGCCATTGAATCCGTCGCCGGGTGCTGCCGCGCCAGATCGCCCGTCATGTTCGGGCTGTCTCATGACGGATCGGTCGGCGCATGGCCGTTGATCTGCATCGTCGCAGCACCTCACGCCAGAGCGAAGGCACAGGTTCGTCGCAACACTTGCCGCAAGTCGGCCAGTGCTGCAAGCACAGCGTTCACGTGAACTCCGCGCGCAAGCGAGGGGCCGTCGTACGCGAGGACAACAAACACAATGAAGGGAGCGCCCCATGCCAGAACTGGAGGCACTGACTCGGGACTTTGCCTGGCCCGCCGTGCTGCTGCTCGCCTGGACCCTGGGCGAAGCGGCGCACCGCTACATGGGCCTGCCACGCATTTCCGTCTATGCGCTGGTGGGTTTCATCTGCGCGGACACGCAGCTTGGCGTTCTGCCGCCCACCTCGGGTGAAGCAGTGCTGCTGCTGGCGAACGTTGCCTTCGGGCTGATCCTGTTCGAGTTTGCGTATCGGATCAACCTGCGCTGGATGCGACTGAACCCCTGGCTGCTGGTGATGGGCCTGACCGAAGCGGCGCTGACCTTTGCCTGCGTCTACGTGCTGGCCCTGGCCTTTGGGCAGACGACGACGCACTCGCTGCTGCTCGCTGCCCTGTCGATGTCGACCTCGCCGGCAGCGATCGTGCGCGTGATCAACGAGACCCGGGCCTCCGGGCAGGTGACCGAGCGCACGCTGCATCTGGCCGCGCTGAACTGCGTGCTGGCGGTGTTCGTGTTCAAGGTCATCCTCGGATATGTGGTCTACGAAAGCTCTGGCAGCACACTGATGGCGGCCTACAGCAGTGCGGTGTCGCTCACTGCGTCAGCGGGCATCGGCCTGCTCGCAGGCCTGGCCATGCCCGCACTTCTGCGCCTGCTGCAGCGCACGGAGCAGGACGCATCGGTGGTGTTTGCGCTGGCCGTGGTGCTGCTGGTGGCGCTGACCCATGCCTTCAAGTTCTCTGCGCTGATTGCCACCCTGGCCTTCGGGCTGATGGCCCGCCATCGGCGGGTCATCATTGCCCCGGCGCAGCGTAACTTCGGTCCGCTGGGCAGCCTGCTGTCGCTGATGCTCTTCGTGTTCATTGCCGCCTCGATCGACTGGCGCATCGCGCTGGCCGGGCTGGGTCTGGGCGCGGCGCTGCTGCTCACACGCCTGCTCACGCGCGCCACGGTGATCACGGCGTTCTCGCGCATCAGCGGGGTGACCTGGAAGAAAGGTGCGCTCACCGCGGTAGCCATGACACCGCTGTCGGCCTTCGTGATCCTGCTGCTGGAGCAGACACGGCAGGTGGGCATCAATCTGGTGGATCAGCTTGCGCCGCTGGCCGCCGCCGCGCTGATGCTGGAGGTGCTGGGCCCGATGCTGACGCAATGGGCCCTTAAGACCGCAGGCGAATCGCCGCACAACGACGAGGAGGACTGACCATGCCGCTTGAACCCTTCAAGGACTCCGCCAGCCTGTCCATGGGTGTGGAGCTGGAGCTGCAGCTCATCAACCTGTCGGACCTGGACCTGACCGCCGCCAGCCTGGACATGCTGCATCTGCTCGCACGCGAGAAGAACAAGCTGCCGGGCAGCGTGACACCGGAGATCACGGAAAGCATGATCGAGATCGCCACCGGCATCCAGCATCGCCACGGGCCGCTGCGCGACGAACTGCTGGCCATCCGCGATGGCCTCGTGCGCGCGGGCGAGCGGTTGAACGTGGGCGTGTGCGGCGGCGGCACGCACCCCTTCCAGATGTGGACGGAGCGCAAGATCTTCCCCAAGCCGCGCTTCAAGGAGGTCTCGCAGCTCTACGGATACCTGGCCAAGCAGTTCACGGTGTTCGGTCAGCACGTGCACATCGGCTGCGCCAGTGGCGATGATGCGCTGTTTCTGCTGCACAGCCTGAACCGCTACGTGCCGCACTTCATTGCGCTGTCAGCCAGCTCGCCCTTCGTGCAGGGGCGGGACACGCAGTTCAGCAGCGCGCGCCTGAACTCGGTATTCGCCTTTCCGCTGTCCGGCCGTGCACCCTTCACGCTGAGCTGGCGCGACTTCGAGGCGAACTACTTCGCGCGCATGGAACGCACCGGCGTGGTCAAGAGCATGAAGGACTTCTACTGGGACATCCGCCCCAAGCCGGAGTACGGCACCATCGAACTGCGGGTGTGCGACACGCCGCTGTCCGTGGAAATGGCCGCCGCCCTCGCCGGCTACCTGCAGACCTTGTGCGCCTACCTGCTGGAGCGCCGCGAGGTGCCGCCAGAGGAAGACGACTACCTGGTCTACAACTACAACCGCTTCCAGGCCTGCCGTTTCGGGCTGGATGGTTCGATCGTCCACCCCAAGAGCTACGAGCAGCTGCTGCTGCGCGAGGACATCCTTGCCACCATCGAGGGCCTGGCACCCTACGCCACGGCGCTGGACTCACGCAGCGCGCTGGATCTGATCGCGCTGCGCGCCCGCAGCCACAACGACGCGCACTTCCTGCGTATGCAGTACGCCGGGCGCGGCAGCGTGGAAGGCATGGTGGACGCGGCGATCGAGCGTTTTGCCCAGAGCCGAAGCGCAGAACTTCCGCTCGCCGCCTAGATGATCTCCGGCATGAGATGCACGATCGACTTGCGGGCATCTGAACAGGCCACGATCCGCACCGCACATGCGGAAAGTGGCCGATTCATGTTTTCAAACCCTGATTGAAAATCAGCCAAGTACAAGACCTATTTTCAATCAAATATTGAGACTCAAGCGCGCGCCAGCCAGGCGGCCAGATCGTCCTTCAGCTTCCTGAGATCCGCCGGGCGCGTGTACATCATGTGCCCGGCGTCGTAGTAGTGGTGCTCAATGCGCTTGAGCTGCTCGGCATCCACATCCAGCTGCGCCAGCGAATAGTTGGTGGCGCTGTAGGGCGTGCCCAGGTCGTAGTGGCCGCTGGCCACCAGTACACGCAGATGCGGGTTGCGGCGCAGCGCGCGTGACAGATCCACCGTGGTGTTGGTGTAGCCGTTGCCGCTCATCTTGCCCTTGCCATCCACCGGCCCACGGCCCCAGTGCCAGCCCTGATTCACCTCGCCATTGATGATGCCGTAGCGGCGCTGCGTGTCGATACCCAACTGCGCAAAGTAGCCGTTCACGGCGCTGGCATAAGGTGCGACGATGGCTTCGATGCCCGGGTCGAACTCCATGGCGTAGCCACGACGCGCGGCCATCGGCCCGCTGACACGGCTTTCCAGCCGCCCCACCACCCTGCCCTCATCGCGCAGCAGTTGCGTGAAGAAGGTCTGATCGGTGATGCGCAGGTTCTGCTGCTCGACCAGCGCCGCTGGCAGGCCGGACAACTCGCCGATGCGCTTGGCGAGCTTGCTGCGCTGCGCCGCAGTCAGCGTGGCCCCGCGATGCAGGGCGACGAGATAGTCCTCCAGCACGAAGGCCTCGGCTGCAACCCGCGCCGCGGCTGCGTCGTTCAGCGCACCCTTGAGCTTGCCGTGGTACTGCGCCGTGGCCGCAAAGCCGGGCAGAAACAGGCTGTGGGGCAGATCGTTGCCCGCCTGGAACACGAGGGTCTGCAGGTCCATCGCGCAGGACACCAGAATGACGCCGGACAGCGCCACGCCCAGATCGAGCATCTTGTCGGCCAGTGCCGCACCGCGAGTTGTGCCATAGCTCTCACCGGCGAGATACACCGCCGAGCCGAAGCGCTGGTGCCGCGCCAGCCATGCACGCATGACCTCGGCCAGAGCGCTCACGTCGCCATCCACACTCAAGTGACGCTTGCGGGCGTCTTCGCTCGCCGACACCGAGTACCCCGTGTGCGGCGGATCGATGAAGACGAGATCGAAGTGCTCGAACCAGCTGTACGGGTTGTCCTCCACCGCGTAGGGCGGTGCGGGCATGGTGCCGTCTTCATTGATGTGCACGCGCTTGGGGCCGAGCGCACCCAGATGCAGCCACACCGACGAGGAACCCGGCCCGCCGTTGAAGGCAAAGAGCAACGGGCGCGACGTGGCCCCTGAGCCTTGCGCGTGGGCGAGATAGGCCAGCGTGTACACGGCGGCTTCCGGCTCACCTGGCTTGGCACTCAGGCCGTCCGAGACAACCGGGATGTACTGGGCGATGAAGTCGTAGTCGATGCGCTGCGCGCCGCTGCCGGTGCCGACCTGCGCCGTCCCGCTGCTGCGCACCGGGGCTTCGGCCAGACGCTGTTCAACGGCCTCGCGCCAGGGTTCTTCCTTTTTTGTGGCGTCGGTGGGCTTGGCGGTATCGGTCATGGTGTCTCCTTGATCTGATTCTGTGTTGTGTGCGAGTTCATGTGCCTTGCGCGTCCTGCGCGAGCGCGGCGACCAGCGCTGCTTCGTCCCAAACGGGAATGCCCAGCTCCTGCGCCTTGGTGAGCTTGCTGCCGGCCTCGGCCCCAGCCACAACGGCATAGGTTTTCTTGGACACCGACCCGCTGACCTTGCCGCCCGCAGCCTCGATGCGCGCCTGCGCATCCTCGCGGCTCATGCTGGGAAGGGTGCCGGTGAGCACGAAGGTCTTTCCGGCAAAGCCGCTGCTGCTGGCTGCCGCGGCCGGCGCAGTGTGCGAAGGCGCAAGCCCCGCTGCCAGAAGTGCGGCGATCACCTCGCGGTTGTGGGCCTCGGCAAAGAAGGCAGCAAGGCTTTGCGCCACCACCGGGCCGACATCAGGCACCTGCAGAAACTGCTCTTCCGTGGCTCCCATCACGGCCTCAAGCGAGCCGAAGTGCCGCGCAAGATCCTTGGCGGTCTGCTCGCCCACATGGCGGATGCCCAGACCAAACAGAAAGCGGTTCAGCGCCGGCGCCTTGGAGGCCGCGATGGCGGCAACCAGTTTCACCGCGCTCTTCTCACCCATGCGATCCAGCGCCGCAAGATCTTCGGCCCTCAGTGCATAGAGGTCCGCCAATGTGCGCACCTGCTGGCTGTCCACCAACTGCTCGACGATCTTGTCGCCCAGGCCTTCGATATCCATGGCGCGGCGCTGGGCGTAGTGCAAGAGCGCCTGCTTGCGCTGCGCAGCACAGAACAGGCCCCCGGTGCAGCGCCAGTCTGCCTCGCCCTCCTCCCGGGCGATGTGGCTGCCACAAACCGGGCAGACCCCGCCCAGGCGCTTGTACAGATCGAAGGGCTCGGCGCTTTGCAACTCTGCGGGGCGACGCTCGCGCACCACATCCACCACTTCGGGAATCACGTCGCCTGCGCGCCGGACGATCACGGTGTCGCCCACGCGCACGTCCTTGCGGCGGGTTTCGTCCTCGTTGTGCAAGGTCGCATTGCTGACGGTGACACCACCGACGAACACTGGCGCCAGCTTGGCCACGGGCGTGAGCTTGCCGGTGCGGCCGACCTGCACGTCAATGTCCAGCACCGTGGTCATCTGCTCCTGAGCCGGGTACTTGTGCGCCACGGCCCAACGCGGTTCCCGGCTCACGAAGCCCAGACGCCGCTGATCCGCCAGGCGGTTGACCTTGTAGACCACGCCGTCAATGTCGAAGGGCAATCCATCACGCGCCGCGGCAATACGCGCATGGAACGCCACCAGCCCGTCGGCACCCTGCACCACATCGCGATCCGCGTTCACCGGCAGGCCGAACGCAGCCAGCGCATCGATGACGCCGGAGTGTGTGGCTTCGGCCTCTTCCAGCAGGGGCCAGCCGCGGACCTCGCCCAGGCCATAGGCAAAGAAGGACAGTGGCCGCTGCGCCGCAATCCGGGAGTCCAGCTGCCGAACCGCACCCGCCGCCGCATTGCGAGGATTGACGAAGGTCTTGTCGCCTGCAGCGCGCTGGCGTTCGTTCATGGTCTCGAAGTCGTCGCGACGGATGTAGACCTCGCCACGCACTTCAAGCACCTCAGGGGCGTTGCCGATCAGGCGCAGCGGAATCTGGCCGATGGTTCGGATGTTGTGCGTGACGTCCTCGCCCATCTCGCCGTCACCCCGCGTAGCGGCCTGTACCAGCACGCCGTGCTCGTAGCGCAGATTGATGGCCAGACCGTCGAACTTCAGCTCCACCGCATAGGCCAGGGCGGCTGCCTCGACAGACAAGCCCAATTCCTTGCGAACCCGCGCATCGAAGGCCTGTGCGCCCGCCGCAGTGGTGTCCGTCTCGGTGCGTATCGAGAGCATGGGCACGGCGTGGCGTACCTCCGCAAAACCGTCCAGCACCGCGCCAATCACCCGTTGCGTGGGTGAATCCGGCGTACGCAGCTCGGGGTGGCGACTCTCCAGCGCTTCCAGCTCCTGATACAGCCGGTCGTACTCGGCATCGGGCACGAGCGGTGCATCCAGCACGTAGTAGGCATGCGCGTAGCGATGCAGCTCGGCACGCAGCGTCTGCGCGCGCGCGGCGGCCTGCGCGTCGGCCAGGCCGGCGCCGGTAAACAGATCAGAGGTCATGAGAACTCAGGAAAAGACGCGGCGGGCACGCTCGGAGCCCGGCGCGAGACCTGCTTCGGTCATCTTGCGCACGACATCCGTCAGGCGCGCGCGGATCAGTGCCAGCGCGTCGTCGGAGAGCGGCCGACCGTTGTCGTCTACCAGAATGGCGTTGAGCATCTCGGCCATCTTGGCGGCTGCATCCAACGCCGCGTCCAGCGCCCCGTGCGGTGCGCGGGGAACATCCACCACGAGCGTCACAAAGCCTTCGCGGCGACCTGGCCGTGGTACCACGCGGGCAAGCTCGCGGCCTTTGGCATCCATCATGGGGTACGCGCCATCCTTGAGCGCACTGGTGATGCCGGCCCAGCGCGCGGCAGCTGCCAGCTCTTCGCCGCTGGGCTCAGACGGCCCAGACAGGTGCAAGTGAAGCTGCGTATCGAGCGTGGCGCACTGTGCATCCAGCAGGCGGCTGCGGGCGATCGCTGCCTCGACGGGCTCCACGTCGACGTCTGCACCCAGCACATCAGCCACTTCATCCACCAGGCGCAGAAAGTGATTCAACTCGGACTCACCCACGGCACCTGTGCGGTCTGCAAGCGTCAGACCCATATCGAGGATCGAGGGCGCTTCGGCCTGCCACGCGTAGCGCACAGGGCGGCGCCCCACCGCTGCACGGCCGCCGGCCAGCTCGCGAATCTTGGACTCCATCAGGGGCTGCTGCGCCGTCAGCCGGGCGACCATCTCGGTGTCGGCGTCCAGGCCGACCTCGAGCACAACCGCGTCGGCGCCGATCCGGGCGGTCACCTCGGCCGGTGCGATGACATCCATGGGCAGAGCGAGTGCGGGCTCTGCTCGGGTCTGGCGCAGCAGGCTCGTCTGCTGCTCCTGCGCCAGCTCTGCAGCTTCGGTCTGCGTGCTGCGACTCGCCTGGATACGGCCCCAGACCCACACGCCGGCCACGAACACCGCACCCAAAACCAGCAGAGACACCAGCAGTTGCATGCTCAACCCTTGCGCAACGTCGATCTGCGCTTCATTGATGTGACGAATTCGGCCGGCAGACTACACCATGATGCGCATCAGACCTCGGCCATCCGTGCGGCTTCAGCCATGTCCACTGCGACGATGCGGGAAACCCCCTGCTCCTGCATGGTCACGCCAACAAGCTGCTGCGCCATTTCCATCGCGATCTTGTTGTGGCTGATGAAGATGAATTGCGTGACATCGCTCATCTGCGTCACGAGCTTGGCATAGCGCTCCGTGTTGGCGTCATCAAGGGGCGCATCCACTTCATCCAGCAGGCAGAACGGGGCCGGGTTCAGATGGAAGATGGCAAACACGAGTGCCGTGGCGGTGAGCGCCTTTTCACCACCGGACAGCAGATGGATGGTGCTGTTGCGCTTGCCAGGCGGCTGCGCCATGACCTGCACACCGGCGTCAAGAATTTCTTCACCGGTCATGACCAGCTTGGCATTGCCACCGCCAAACAGCGCCGGGAACAGGCGGCCGAAATGGCCATTGACCTCGTCAAAGGTCTTCTGCAGCAGTTCGCGTGTTTCGAGGTCGATCTTGCGGATGGCGTCTTCCAGCGTGGTGATGGCCTCCGTCAGATCCTTGAATTGGCTATCCAGATGCTGCTTGCGCTCGCGGCTCTGATCCAGCTCCTGCAGCGCAGCCAGGTTGACTGGACCGAGGGCCTCGATTTCGCGGGTGATGCGGTTGACCTCAGCCTGAAGCTGAGTGGGCTTGCCGGCTGCGCCGGGCAGCGTGGCGAGCTTCTCGATCAGCGCAAGCAC